>NZ_CP040748.1:2893207-3214674 GCF_006007965.1 Nocardioides jishulii
GACCTTCATCGAGTCACTCGACCCCGCCCGCCTCACTGACGACGACTTCGAGGGCCTGCTGGCCACCTCCGGGCTGATGGGCGACCCCGACGCAGGGCTGGCCCTCCCGGAGCGGATGGCGGAGGTCAACGCGTTGCTCGACGTGGCCGCGCCATCGATGCGTGAGGCCCTGCTCGTGGCCTTCCTGGACCGGTTGGCGCGCCCGGTCCGCTACTGAGGCATTCCCAGGCCCACAACTGGTCGATGAATGCGGTGCCACGAGCGTCTCGACGCATCCATCGACCAGTTCCTCCGGGCCTCCCCATGTGCACACCCCGGTGCGTGGTCCACAGGCGCTCAGGAGCGGCGTACGCCCTGACTCACCGACCACGACGCTGGCTCCATGGAGGTGCGTCTCACCCGGAGCGGCGAGCATGCCGGAGGTGACTGGGTCCGGGTGACCCACGGCGCCCACCGGCGCCGAGACGCCGACGATCCGTTCCTCTCCGACCTGCAGGCGTGGTTCCGAGTCCTGCCGACCTCGTCGCGGTTCACCCACCTGACAGCCGCCCGGCTCTGGGGTTTGTGGCTGCCACCCCTTCCGGCGGGGCTGCCGGTGGTCGTCGCCTGCGACCCCTCGCGAAGCCGTCCCCGTCGGCTCGGCCTGAGCGTGGTGCGACCGACCCGGCTGGAGGCAGCCTCGACGGTCGCCGGGCTGCCGGTCGATCCGGTCGAGGTGGCACTCCTGGCGGCATGTCGCGACGTCGGCGACCTGGACGCGCTGGTCCTGGTGGACTCCGCCCTGCGTGCAGGGCTCACGACTCCAGCGGCCCTGCTCCGAGTCGCGGCCACCCGGACCCGGGGCGCACCGCGACTGCGCCGGGTGCTGGGTCTCGCGGATGGGCGTGCGGAGTCGCCGTGGGAGACGATGCTGCGCGCCCTGCATCACCACGTCGCGGCATCGGTCGAGCCGCAGTTCGAGGTCGTCGACGAACGTGGAAGCTTCGTTGCTCGAGGCGATCTGCGTCTCTCAGGTCACCGAGTCCTGCACGAGTACGACGGTGGAGTTCACCTCACGGTTGACCAGCAGCGGTCAGACCTGCGCCGAGCCCGGCGGCTCACCAGCGCGGGCTGGGTGCGCCGCGGCTACACCAGCGAAGACGTGTTGCACCGCGCCGTCGGCGTGCTGCGCGACATCGACGACACGCTCGGACGCACCCACGACCCCAGGCGCATCCGAGCGTGGCACGACGAACTGCGTACGTCCTGCTTCACCTCGGCTGGCCGGGCGACCCTGCAGGCGCGCCTCGCCACATGAAACAGCAGACTGGTCAATGGATGCGTGCTGCGACGTGAGAAGGCGCATCCATTGACCACTTCGTACGCCGCCCGCACCCACCGCAGTCGGTTAGGTTGCGCGTCATGGACGGACTGGACGAGCTGGTGGAGCGTGGCCTCATGGCCCCCGACTGGGCCGCGGCCCTCCTGGCGGTCGACCCGCAGGTCGACGCGACCGTCGCCGCACTGGGTGGCTTCCTGCGCGAGGAGGTGGCGGCAGGGCGGGGCTACCTGCCGGCCGGCAACGCGGTCTTCCGGGCGTTCGAGCGGCCGTTGACCGACGTACGTGTGCTGGTCGTGGGCCAGGACCCCTACCCCACGCCCGGGCACCCGATCGGCCTGAGCTTCGCGGTGGCCAAGGACGTACGCCCCCTCCCGCGCAGCCTCACCAACATCTACCGCGAGCTCGAGGCCGACCTCGGCATCGCGCCCGCGACGCACGGCGACCTCAGCGCCTGGGCCGACCAGGGCGTGATGCTGCTCAACCGCGCATTGACGGTCGGGCCGGGGCAGGCCGGCTCGCACCGTGGTCGCGGCTGGGAGCGGGTGACCGACGCCGCGATCACCGCGCTCGTGCAGCGCGGTGGGCCGTGCGTCGCGGTGCTGTGGGGCCGTGACGCCCAGCAGCTGAAGGGCGCCCTGGGGGCGATCGCGGCGGTGGAGTCGCCGCACCCCTCGCCCCTGTCAGCGTCACGAGGCTTCTTCGGGTCCCGCCCGTTCAGCCGGGTCAACGAGCTGCTGGAGGCGGCGGGCGGCGACCCGGTGGACTGGCGACTGGAATAAAGTTCAACTTTGAATCATTATGGGTGGCATGGAACGCATGCCCTCGCTCTTCATCGGCCACGGAGCCCCGCCCCTCCTCGACGACCCGGTGTGGTCGGGCGAGCTCAAGGAGTGGGCCGCCCACCTGCCGCGCCCCACGGCGATCCTGATCGTCTCGGCGCACTGGGAGTCCGCCCCGATCAGCCTCACGGCCAGCGGAGCCGGCCTGGTCTACGACTTCGGGGGCTTCGCGCCGAAGTACTACAACATGCGTTACGACACCCCCGACTCCACCGCGCTGTCGGCCCGGATCGCGGCGATGATGCCGGCAGGTGTCCCGGTCCACCAGCACCGCAGCCGCGGCCTCGACCACGGCGCCTGGGTGCCGCTCAAGATCATGTATCCCGAGGCCGACATCCCGGTCGTGCAGATGTCGCTGCCCACCCATGACCCGGCCACCCTCATGGCGCTCGGCGAGCGGTTGCGCCCCTTGCGGGACGAAGGCGTGCTCATCATCGGCTCCGGCTTCCTCACCCACGGACTGCCGTTCCTCAAGGAGTTCCGCATCGAGGCGGCGGCTCCTGGCTGGTCCCGCGACTTCGACGCCTGGGCCGCCGAGGCCATGCGGCGCGGAGACGTCGACGAGCTCGCGCAGTACCGGACGAAGGCCCCCGGCATGCCGTACGCCCACCCCACCGTCGAGCACTACACCCCGCTCTTCGTGACGCTCGGCGCCGCGACCAAGGCGGACGACCCTGGCGACCAGCGCATCGACGGTTTCTGGATGGGCCTGTCCAAGCGCTCCCTGCAGGTCGCCTGACCCCCGCAGAGGTGAGAAGATGCGCGCGTGAAGATCCTGTCGATCCAGTCCCACGTCGCCTACGGCCACGTCGGCAACTCCGCCGCTGTCTTTCCGCTGCAGCGCCGGGGCCACGAGGTGTGGCCCGTCCTGACGGTGAACTACTCGAACCACACCGGCTACGGCGAGTGGGGCGGCCCGATCATCGCGCCGGAGGACGTGGCGAGCGTGATCGACGGCATCGAGGCGCGTGGCGCGCTGGGCCAGGTCGACGCCGTGCTCTCCGGCTACCAGGGCGGCGCCGGCATCGCCGACGTCATCCTCTCGGCGGTCGACCGCGTCAAGGCGGCCAACCCGGCCGCGACGTACACCTGCGACCCGGTGATGGGCAACGCCCGCTCCGGATGCTTCGTGCACCCCGACGTGCCGCCGATGATCCGCGAGAAGGTCGTGCCGAAGGCCGACCTCATCACGCCCAACCAGTTCGAGCTGGGCTTCCTCACCGGCACCGAGCCGGCCGACCTCGACTCGACCCTGGCCGCCGCGGACGCCGCGATGGACATGGGCCCGAGCACCGTCCTGGTCACCAGCGTCGAGCGTCCGGAGCGCCCCGAGGGCACCATCGAGATGATGGCCGTGACGCGTGACTCGGCGTGGATCGTGCAGACGCCGCACCTGCCCTTCAAGGCCAACGGCTCGGGCGACGTCACCGCGGCGCTCTTCACCGCCCACCTCCACGAGACCGGCTCGCCCGCACAGGCGCTGGCGGCAACCACGTCCAGCGTCTTCGACCTTCTGCAGACCACCCTCGACTCCGGCGAGCGTGAGCTGCAGCTGGTGCAGGCGCAGGAGTTCTTCGCCCACCCGCGCCTGCAGTTCGAGGTCACCCAGGTCCGCTGAGCGACCCCGCAGTCTTCACTGGCCGCGGTACGGCGAGTACTTGATGAGCTTGCGGGTGCGCTTCATCATGAAGGGCGAGGTCTGGCGCTTGAGCCACGGCCGACCGACCCACATGTAGGCGTCGACGTACTTCTTGGCGAGCTGGCGAGTCTTCTCGTCGAGCCCCCAGACCGGGTTCGCGACGTCGGTGGTGGGCGGGATGCCGAGGGTGACGCAGGTGCCCTTGAGCTTCTTGCCGCACACGAACGCGTGGTCGGGGTCCTTGCCGGTGTACCTGCCGAACTCGAAGCCCTTGCCGTTGGACGAGGTGTTGACGATGCCCTTGCGGCCGCGGAGACCCTTCTTGGCGAAGGCCTCGGAGATGTCCGCGACGCGCTGCACGTCCCAGGCGGTCTTGTTGTAGTGCGTGGTGTTGGTGACGACCCCGTCCGCGTGCTGCATGCCCATGGCGGTGAGCAGGCGTACGGCCTCCTTCACGCCGCCCTGGCCGGGCGACGGCCAGTCCCACCCACCCGTCTCGAGGTAGACGCGGGTGTTCGTCAGGGCGCCGTACTCCTTGGCCGCGAAGCGGATCAGCCGTGAGGAGAGCTTGAAGTTGGGCACCGTGCGCAGGAAGGTCGCGTCGGGCTGGAGCATGAGGGCGGTCGGGGTGTCGCCGATGGCCGCAGCCGACGCCCTGATCCACCGCTTGTAGCTGGCGATCTGCTTCTTGGTCGGGGCCTTCTTCTTCGATGCCGTGTACCAAGGGTCCATCCGGAAGATCGTGACCTGGACGAGCGCGTCGGGGTCGCCGTTCTGCGACAGCTCGATGTACCTGCGGGTCTTCGCGGCGATCTCCCCGTCAGGGATCCACGAGCCCATCCAGCCGGCGCGCGGCTGGTTGATGAGCCACCTCAGGTCGGCGCGCTGGGCCTTGGTGCCCTTCTCGTAGGCCACCGAGGCCATGTCGGCGGGGCCGTTGTAGACACCCCACGTGCCGGCGAGCTCCGAGGAGCTGCTGCCGGCACGCATGATCTTGTTGCCGTTGGCGGTGTAGTCGCCGGAGGGGGTGCGCTTGACGACCTTGAGGGCACCGGCCGAGGCAGCGGCGTCGGGAAGGTCGGAGGTCGGGGTGGAGAGGGCGGCGACGATGAGTCCGGCGGACGCCAGCAGAGCAAGACGAGAAAGAGCCACGACTACTCCTTCGGCAGGTGCGCGGTCTTCCTGAGGTCCGCGGAACTTTCACCGTAGGGGAGTCAGCCCCTCGCCGGGGCGACACCGCCAATAGGGGACGAAGTGTGCCGGCAACGCTCGGCGCTGGAGCCGCGTGTCGGAATCGAACCGACGACATCCGTATTACAAGTACGGTGCTCTGCCAACTGAGCTAACGCGGCGTGCGCTCCCTCGAACGCACGCTGATCCTAGTCATCGACAGGTGCACGACGGCGCAGACCCTCGTACGCTGCTCGGCATGGCGCTGCGCATCGTGGCCAGCCGGCCGGACCCGGCCCTGGTCCGACTCCCCTGGCAACTTCCGCTCGAGGAGTGGGGTGACGAGTACGTCGTCCCGCTCCCCCGTGGCCTGTCGCGCCACGTCGTACGCATCGTGCGCCTGAAGTCGAAGGTGTACGCGGTCAAGGAGACCCAGGAGCCCATCGCCTTCGCCGAGTACCGGATGCTGCGCGACCTGCAGCGGCTCGACCTGCCCGCCGTGAAGGCGCAGGGCGTCGTCACCGGGCGCAAGGCGGCGGACGGCTCCCCGCTGCCGACGGCGCTGCTGACCGAGCACCTGCTCTACTCACTGCCCTACCGCAGCCTCTTCAGCCACGGAGTCACCGCTGACCGCATCCCCTCGCTCGTGGACGCGATCGTGGTGCTCCTCGCCCGCCTCCACCTGGCGGGCTTCTACTGGGGCGACGTGTCGCTGAGCAACGTGCTCTTCCGGCGCAACGCCGGCGAGTTCGCGGCCTACCTCGTCGACGCCGAGACCGGGGAGCTGCACGCCTCCGTCAGCGACCGGATGCGGGAGTACGACCTCACCCTCGGCGGGGAGAACATCTTCGCCGAGCTGATGGACCTGCAGGCCTCCGGCAAGGTCTCGGACAAGGTCGACGCCCGCGAGGTCGTCGAGCTGCTGCACGAGCGCTACCGCGTGCTGATGGACGAGCTCACCGGCACCGAGGAGTTCGGCCTCGAGGAGATGTGGCGGATCGAGCAGCGCATCGAGCGGCTCAACGAGCTCGGCTTCGACGTCGACGAGATCGACATCATCACCGACTACGACGGCCAGCGGGTGCAGGTCCAGCCCAAGGTGGTCGACCTCGGCCACCACGCCCGCGAGCTCCAGGGACTCACCGGACTCAGCGTGGAGGAGAACCAGGCGCGGCGCCTGCTCAACGACATCGCCGCCTACACCGCCTCGCACGACCTCGGACGTGAGGACCGTCAGGTCGTGGCCAGCCGCTGGCTCACCGGCGTGTACGAGCCGATCACCGCGATGGTGCCCGACGAGTCGTCGAGCAAGCTGGAGCCGGCCGAGCGCTTCCACGAGATCCTGGAGCACCGCTGGCGGCTGTCCGAGCAGGCAGGCCACGAGGTCGACATCTTCGAGGCGGCCCGCGACTGGATCTCCCAGGTCCTCCCCCAACGCCCCGACGAGGCCATCGCCCGCGACGAGGAGTGACGTCAGGCGCGCGGCACGAGCCCCAGCCGGGCCAGCACCATGGCCGCGATCCGGTTCGGCGGTTGGGCCACGTTGACCACCATGCCCTCCTCGTCCGGCTCGAGGAGCTCGAGGGTGTCGAGCTGGGACTCCAGCAGCGACGACGGCATGAAGTGCTCGCGCGTCTCCATCCGCTGCAGCAGCAACCCCTTGTCCCCGGTCATGTGGACGAAGAAGGTGCGCTCCCCGCCGCGGCGCAGCACGTCGCGGTAGGACCGCCGCAGCGCCGAACAGCTCAGCAAGGTCGGCTGTCCGGCCTCGTCACGCTCGCGGGTCCACGCAGCGAGCGACTCGAGCCATCCCCACCGGTCGGCGTCGGTGAGCGGACGCCCTGACGCCATCTTCGCGACGTTCTCCGGCGGGTGGAAGTCGTCACCCTCGGCGAACTCCCAGCCCAGCAGGTCCCGGACCGCGTGCGCTGCCGTCGACTTGCCCGAGCCGGACACCCCCATGAAGACGAGGTGCCACGGGCTCTCGGTCGTCATCCGACCACCCACAGGCCGCAGGCAAGCACGAAGACCGAGAGTCCCAGCGTCGTCTCCATCACCGTCCACGTCTTCAACGTCGTCTTCACGTCCATCCCGAAGAAACGGCTGACCAGCCAGAAGCCCGAGTCGTTGACGTGGCTCAGCACGGTGGCGCCAGCGGCGATCGCCATCACCAGCGAGACCAGCTGCAGGTCCGTGGGGGCGGCGGTCAGGACACTCGCCGAGATCAGGCCGGCCGTGGTGGTCAGGGCCACCGTCGCCGATCCCTGCGCCACCCGCAGCACGGTGGCGATCACGAAGGCCGAGACGACCAGGGGCAGCCCGAGGTCGCTGAGCGAGTCCGACAGGGCCGTCCCGATGCCGCTGTAGCGCAGCACGCCTCCGAACATCCCCCCGGCGCCCGTGATGAGGATGATCGCGCAGATCGGACCCAGCGCGTCGTTGAGGATCGTCTCCAGCTGGGCCAGCGACCGGCGCTTCGTCCCGAGCGTGTAGGTGGCGTACAGGAGCGTGATGAGGAGGGCGACCGGTGTCTGGCCCAGGAAGATGAAGGTGTCGGCGACCGCCCCGTCCTCCCCGATCGTCTCGTTCTTGCGCAGCGTGTCGAGGATCGTGTTGGCACCGATCAGCACGAGTGGCAGGACCAGCACCGACAGCACGTGGAGGAACGACGGCGGCCGAAGTGTGGCCGTCTCCCGCGCCCCGCCCGTGGCACCGGATCCTCCAGCGTCACCGGATCCTCCCGCGTCGCCCGCGCCGCCCGCTGCCGCCTGCGGGGTCTTCTCGCCGGTGAGCACCGAGTCGTCGATGGGGACGTACACCTTTCCGGCGTAGGTCAGGGTGAAGAGGTAGACACCCACGAACCAGGCGACCACGGCGATGGGAAAGCCCACCAGCAGCGTGAGCCCGACGCTGGCCTGGATCTCGACCGCGGCGGTGACCGGCCCCGGGTGCGGCGGGACCAGGGCGTGCATCGCGGCGAACCCACCGGCGGCGGGCAGGGCGTACATCAGCACGGAGCCGCCGAACCGCTTCGCCACCGAGAAGATGATCGGCAGGAAGACCACGAGTCCGGCGTCGAAGAAGATCGGCAGGCCGAAGAGCAACGCGGCGACGCCGAGCGCCAACGGCGCACGGGACTCCCCGAACCCCGTGATGAGGGTGTCGGCGAGCACCTGGGCGCCGCCGGTCACCTCCAGCAGGCGCCCGATCATGGCCCCGAGCCCGACCAGGAGCGCGACGGTGCCCAACGTCGTGCTGAAGGCGCTGACCGTCACGCCGGCGACGTCACCGATGGGGATGCCGGCCACGATCGCGGTGGCGAAGCTGACCAGGACGAGGGCGACGAACGCGTGCATCTTGAACGCGATGATCAGGATGAGCAGCACCGCGACGGCACCCGCCGCGATGAGGAGCAGCGTGGTTGCTCCGTAGACGGGTTCCATCGGATCCATGCGGCGCACCTCCCTGTGGCGTGCCTCACACGTTAGCCCTTGTCGCCGTCGCCCACGAGCCCTGACGAGGGTGCCAAGGTGGTGACGTGAGCAAGCAAACCCTCCTCGAGCGGCTCGGGCGTCACTCCGCGCGCCACGCGGTCGCGTACGTCCTCACCTGGCTCGTGCTCGTCGTCGCGGGCTTCGTCACCAGCCTCGGCCTCCTCGGCGGCGAGTCCCTCTTCGACCGGTTGGAGACCGGCGACATCGTCGCGCCCGGCCAGGCCACGCAGGCGCGTGACCTGGTCGCGGCCCACGACGACAGCGCGTTGCCGGTGATGCTGCGCGTCGACGGGGTCGACTTCACCGACCCCGAGCTCACGCTCGCCGTGCGCCACGCCGTCCCGCGGCTCGAGAAGATCGAGGGCGTCGGCGAGGTCTCGTCCCCGATGACGCACCCGGGGTGGCCGAAGGACCCTGAGGCGTGGGCGCTGGTGGCCGACAACGACCCGGCGTCGGGGAGCTTCCTGATCGTCGTGGACGCGGGTTCCCAGCTCGACAGCGCGGTCCAGAAGGCCGTCGTGCGCGAGCTGCGCGGCTCCAGCAGCTACTTCATCGCGCCGTACGCCGAGGACCTGCAGGTCGGCGGCACCGGTCTGCTGGTCGACGACATCGTGCAGCAGATCAAGGACGACCTGGCGGTCGGCGAGGGCATCGCCATCCCGCTGTCGCTGCTGCTGATGGTGGTGGTCTTCGGCGGGTTCGTGGCCGCCGGCATGCCGATCGTGGGGGCGATCGCCTCCATCTCGGGGGCGCTGGCGATGCTCCTCGGCTTCTCGCACGTCATGGACCTCGACGCCACCGTGGTCAACATCGTCACGGTGATGGGGCTGGCCCTGTGCATCGACTACGGCCTGCTGCTGGTGAGCCGGTTCCGTGAGGAGCTCGCACGGGTCGCACCGGGGGTCCCCAGCGCCGACCTCACGCGTACGCAGGTCGAGGCGGCGGTCGGGGGCGCGGTGGCGACGGCGGGGCGCACGGTCCTCTTCTCCGCCGTCATCGTGGGGATCGCCCTGTCGGGGCTGATGCTCTTCGAGGCGCCGGTGATGCGTGCCATCGGCGCTGCCGGGGTCTCGGTGGTCGCGGTGGCGTTGCTCGTCGCGCTCACGCTGGTGCCGGCGCTCTGCGCCCTGGGCGCCCGGCGGCTGGGCGAGCGTCGCGGCGCCGAGGCTGCTCCCGACGAGGGAGTCTTCAGCCGTCTGGCAGCCGCCACCCAGCGCCGGCCCGCCCTCGTCACCGCGGTCTCAGTGGCGGTGCTGCTCGTGCTGGCGATGCCCGCCCTCGACCTGCGCCTCAACGCCAGCGGGGTGGAGATGCTGCCGGCGAAGGCCGAGCAGCGGACGTTCTTCGAAGGGTTGGAGCGCGACTTCCCCCTCCTCGCAGCCCCGAGCGTGACGGTCGTGGCCGAGGCCAGCCTCCGGGAGGCCGAGGAGTGGGCCGACGAGCTCTCCGCGGACCCCCTGGTCACCCGGGTGAACCCGCCCCACGAGCTCGGAAAGGACTCCGGACTGGTCGTGGTGGACCTCTTCACCGACGGCGGCGCGATGGGTGACGACGCCCGTGCGCTGGCCGCGCAGCTGCGGAGCGCCGACCCCGGCTTCCAGACGTGGACCGGCGGGCAGGCCGCCTCCCTCGCCGACTTCACCGACTCCGTCAAGGAACGGGCGCCGTGGGCGGCAGGGTGGATCGCCGGGGCGACCTTCCTGCTCCTCTTCCTGCTCACCGGCAGCGTGGTCATCCCGGTCAAGGCCCTGCTGCTCAACGTGGTCTCGTTGGGCGCGAGCATCGGCGTCCTCGTGTGGGTCTTCCAGTACGGCAACCTCGAGGGATTGCTGCACTTCGACTCCACGGGCGGCATCGAGTCGGTGATCCCGCTGCTGGTGCTCGCCTTCGGCTTCGGCCTCTCGATGGACTACGAGGTCTTCCTGCTCGCCCGCATCATCGAGCTGCACGAGCAGGGCCACGACGACGACACGGCCGTACGCCTGGGTCTGCAACGGTCGGGTCGCATCATCACGTCGGCGGCGCTGATCATGGTGATCGTCTTCGCCGGGTTCGCCGTGGGGCAGATGCTGGTGATCAAGCAGACCGGTGTCGCGCTGGCGGTCGCGGTCTTCATCGACGCCACCCTCGTACGCATGGTGATCGTGCCGGCCACGATGACCATGCTGGGCCGCTGGAACTGGTGGGCGCCGCGGTGGATGAAGCGGGTCCACGCCCGCTTCGGGGTCAGCGAGCACACTTCGCCAGTTTCGGGAGAACCGGCGTCAGCCACGGTCTAGGGTGGATTTCATTGGGTCGACCGTTGGGGGCGACGACCACCGACAGGAGAAGACCATGTGGATGCGTCGTGGTACCGCAGCTGTGCTCGCCGTCATGCTGGGCACGCTCCTCGCCGGGTGCGGTCAGGACTCCGAGACCGACCCCAAGAACCTCAACGGCACGTGGGTGCTCGTGGAGTTCCAGGACGGCACGGCCTCCGACCCGCTGATCGAGACCGTCATGACGCTGAAGGACGGACGGGTCTCCGGCAACGCCGGCGTCAACGACTTCAAGGGCGCCTACGAGGCCAAGGACGACGGCACGATCTCGTTCGAGGACATCTCCACCGAGAAGTCGGCAGGACCCCAGGACGCAACTGCCCAGGAGGGGCGCTTCCTGGACTCCCTGGCGAAGGTGGCCTCCTTCGAGGTCGACGAGGCCGAGGACAAGGACGACCGCACCGAGCTCGAGCTGAAGAACAACGTGGGCGTCACCCTGCTGTCCTTCATCGAAGCCCCCTGATGGCCGCTGACTCCTCCGCCCCGCTGCGCGGGCAGGTCGCCGTGGTCACCGGCGGCGCCAGCGGTCTCGGCCTCGGCTTCGCCACGGTCCTCGGGCGCGCCGGCGCCTCGGTCGTCATCAGCGCGCTGCCCGACTCCGGTGTCCCTGCGGCGGTCGCCCAGCTGTCAGCCCAGGGCATCACGGCGGTCGGTCACGAGGGCAACGTCGCCGACCTCGCGAGCGTCGAGGCGCTGCGTGACCTCGCCCTGCAGTGGGGCCGGCTCGACATCTGGATCAACAACGCCGGAGCCCCCGGCATCTACGGCCCCACCCACCAGATCCCGCCCCACGTCTTCGACCGCGTGCTCGACGCCAACGTCCGCGGCGTCTTCCACGGCACCCGTACGGCAGTGGCGGCGATGCTGGAACGCGGCAGCGGGCACGTCGTCAACGTCTGGGGCAAGGGCGCCAGGAAGCCCGTGCCCTGGCAGAACGCGTACGCCTCGTCGAAGGCGTGGAACCGCAGCTTCACCCGCACCGTCAGGGGCGAGCTCAAGGGCACGGGCGTGCGGGTGCACGGCTTCGACCCCGGGCTGGTGAAGACCGAGATGCTCGGCGAGGTGACGGTCGCTCCCGGCATGGAGAAGCGGGTGCAGGCACTGCCGTACGTCGTCGGGCTCTGGGGCCAGACGCCCGAGCAGGCCGCCGCCCCCGTGCTGCGGCTGCTCATCCAGGATCGTGACGACCACGAGGACCTGACTGTGCCGACCGTCGTCACGCGTGGCCTGCGGTCGGCGCTGAAGGGCAATCTCCGCCGTTCGAAGCGCATCAAGATGAACGTACGCACCCTCGACCTGACCGACTGACCCACCCTCGACCGGTCGAGCCTCGTCAGAGCCAGGCGTTGACGGCCGCGGCAGCGGCCTCACCGAACGCGACCAGTCGCGCCTCGGTGACCTGCGAGGGCGTGTCGCGCAGGGTCTCCACCGCGATGCGGGCGGCGTCGTCGAGCGGCCAGCCGTAGACCCCGGCGCTGACGAGCGGGAAGGCGACGGTCCGCGCCCCGAGCTCGTCGGCGACCTCCAGGCAGCGGCGGTAGCAGGAGACGAGCAGCGCAGGGTCCGTCTGACCTGCGCGTCGGTCAGGACCGACCGTGTGGATCACCCAGCGGGCGGGCATGGCGCCAGCGGTGGTCCAGCCGGCGTCGCCGGTGGCGAGACCGTCGGGGAAGCGCCGGACGCAGTCGGCCAGCACCTCGGGGCCCCCAGCGGCGTGGATGGCCCCGTCGACCCCTCCGCCGCCACGCATCCGGTTGTTGGCGGCGTTGACGACGGCGTCCACCGCCTGGGTCGTGATGTCTCCTCGGACCAGCGTCACGTCAGCCATGGACCTACCTCACCACACCCAGGCGCTTGGCGACATCTCACATGGCGCGGGCCAGCGACCGACGCAACGACCAGGCGCCCAGTCCCACCAGGAGCACCGCCATGCCGGCGAGCACGCCCAGCTCCGGGAGGACGTCGACGACTGTCCCGCCGCGGCGCTGCACCTCCGCCAAGGCCTCGTACGCCCAGGCGTGCGGCACCGCGTTGGCGACGGTTCGCATCGTGTCGGGGAAGAGCTCGAGGGGGAACATCGAGCCGCCCAGCGCCGCGAGCACCAGACCCACGCCCACCCCCACGCCGACGGCGGCGCCCTCGTTCTCCAGCAGCGTGCCCAGCAGGATCGCGGCGCCCGCGGCGACCAGCGCGAAGAGCGCGAGGACGACCAGGGCGGTGGGCAGGTTGCCCCACTGCACGCCGAAGAGGAGGGACGAGGCCGCCATGATGTAGGCGCCCTGGAAGAGGCCCAGCACCCAGCGACCGAGCACGGTGCCGACGATCACCTGGCTGGAGGTCACGGGGGCGGTGAGCATGCGGCGCACCACGCCGTAGCGGCGCGCCTGGATCATCGTGGTCGCACCGGTGAGCGTGGTCAGGAAGACGAAGAGCAGCAGCTGCCCGGCGGCACCGAAGTCGTACTGCCCGATGTCGTCGAACTCCTCGCTCACCTGGTCGGTGCTGATCACCTTGACGCCGGACTCGGCGACCTGCGTCCGCGCCCGGGCCAGCGCCTCCTGCGCCTCGGCGGCCGGGACCCCGCGTTCCTCCAGGGCCATCACCTGCGCCTGCTCGGAGCGCACGGCGGCGACGGCTGCCCGCAGGCCCTGCTCCGCCACCTGGGCCGAGGTGGCGGACCCACGCACGACCTCCAGCCGCACTGGCCTCCCCGCTCCGGCGTCCTCCTCCGCCGCCGCGGTCACCCGCACCGCCACGTCGAGACGACCCCGCGCCAGCCGGGTCAGGGCGTCATCCCAGCTGGGGTCGGAGACGACGACGTCCTGACGCTCGAGCTGGTCGACGAGTCGCTCCTGCAGCGGGCCGTCGCCACCCACGACGGCGACCCGTCCCGCATTCGCACCCTCACCGAACTGCAGCCCGATCATCGCCACGAGGAACAGCGGAAAGACGAAGACGAAGAAGATGTTGGACCGGTCGCGAGTGAAGAGCTTCAGCTCCATGCCCGCCACGGTCAGGACCGGCCTCACGACATCGCTCCCCGGTCGGGGACGAAGCGGGAGACCAGGGCCATCACGGCGGCGAAGACGACCATCACCGCCAGTGGGGGCGCCACGTCGGCCAGCGACCCACCGGCAGAGGAGATCCCCAGGCCGCGCAGGAGGGCGGCCACCGGGTTGAGGTCGAGCAGTGTCGACAGTGCGGCGGAGTCCGCCGAGACGGGGAAGAACGCGCCCCCTCCGACCCCGAGCACGATGGCGAAGATCGAGGTGGCCACGCTGGCCTGCTCACTCGTGGCGGCGACGCGCACCAGCACGAACATCAGCGAGGTCGCGGCCGCGGAGGCGGCGACGGCCAGGGTGGCCACCACCCATGGCGACCCGAAGTGGGCGTCGAAGAACCAGCCACCCACGGTGAGCAGCACCGACAGCGAGAGCACCCCCGTCACCATGCTCGCCAACGCCTTGGAGAGCACCACGTCGCGGCGGCGGATCGGGAGGGACCGCAGCCGCGGCAGGGTCCCGTTCTCGCGCTCGACGAGGAGGTTGGTCACCCCGAAGCTGACCGTGAAGAGCAGGAAGAGTCCGGCCTGGCCGGCCACGAGGGCGGCCCCGGCACTGAGCTGCTCGTCGGAGGCCTCGCCGCGCACGAGCTCGTACGCCGGACCTCCCTCGGCTGCGTCCCGCGCGAGCTCGGCGAACTCCGCGGGCGGCAGGCCCACGGAGGCGCCCGCCGCGACGGTGACCGCTCCCCGGGCGTACTGCTGGAGGACCTCGTCGACGACGCTCACCACGAGGTCGTCCTCGAGCCCGCTGCCGTCGTCACCCTCGATGGCCTCGACCGTCACCGACCGCCCTGCCGACACCTCGGCGGTGGTTCCGGGAGGGAAGACGAGCGAGAGCTCCTCCTCGCCGGCCCGCGCCTCCTCCTCGCCTGCCTCGACGACGGTCACCTCCAGCCCGACCTCGTCGAGCTGCCCGAGGACCTCGGTGACGGTGGCGGCCACCTCGTCGCCGGCGGGCGCGGCCACGGCGACGGTGATCGGGGCGAGCTCGCGCTCCTCGGTGTCGCCGAAGACCAGGTTGAAGACGAACATGAGGACCAGCGGGACGATGACCCCGAAGATGACCACGGACCTGTCCCGCAGCCCCTGCTTGAGGTCGTTGAGGGTGAGGACGGCCAGGGCGCGCATCAGCTGCTCACCTCAGTTCCGCAGCGTCTTGCCGGTGACGTGCAGGAAGACCGACTCGAGGGTGGGGCGGGTGATCTCGACGTCGGAGAGGCGGACGCCCGCCTCGGTGGCGGTGGCCACGACGTCGGCGACGAGGGTGGGGGCGTCGCGCACGGTGAGGGTGAGCGCGCTGCGGTCGGCGTCGACGCGCTCGACCCCCGGCCGCGTACGCAGCTTCTCGGCGGCCGCCGGGAGGTCCCCGGCGCCGCCGAGGCGGATGGTGTCGGTCCCGCCGGCGAGCTGGATGAGCTCGTCACGGGTGCCCTCGGCCTGGAGGCGACCGGAGTCGATGATGGCGATGCGGTCGCAGAGCCGCTCCGCCTCCTCCATGTAGTGGGTCGTGTAGAGCACGGCCATGCCCTCACCGGAGAGGGCTTCGACGGACTCGAGGATGGAGTTGCGCGACTGGGGGTCGACGCCCACGGTCGGTTCGTCGAGGATCAGGAGCTCGGGCTGGTGCAGCAGCCCGACGCCGATGTTGAGCCGGCGCTTCATGCCGCCGGAGTACTCCTTGGCCCTGTCCTTGGCGCGGTCGGCCAACCCGATCACCTCGAGGACCTCCCGCACGCGGTGGTCGAGCGCCTCGCCCCGCAGCCCCTGGAGCTTGCCGAAGAAGCGGAGGTTCTCCGTCGCGGTGAGCTCGGGATAGATCGCGAGGTCCTGCGGCACGAGTCCGAGGTGGCGCTTCGGCTCCACCGCGTCGGCCGCCATCGGGCGCCCCGCGATGGTGATGCTCCCGGCGTCGGCCTTGAGGAGCCCAGCGATCATCGAGATCGTCGTCGTCTTGCCTGCCCCGTTGGGTCCGAGCAGCCCGTACGTCTCACCCGGCGCGATCCGGAACGACACGTCGTCGACGGCGGTGAGGTCGCCGAAGCGGCGTACCAGGTGGTCCACGACGAGCACGTCGTCGGGCGTGGGTCGTTCACTCACAGTTCTCTCCCTGGGCAGTTCCTGCCACACCTTGCCCTACCGGGCGCGTCGGCGGAACCGGAACCCGCTTCTTCACCACTTGTTGTGCACGTCCTCGGCGAACCCGACGAGGTCGCGCACCTCGATCCACTCGGCCCCCGCTCCCCTGGCCGTCTCGGCCCGGACGCGGCCCGACCAGTGCCCGAAGACCTGGTGGGTGTGGTGGGCGAGCGCCTTGAGGTCGAGGTGCGACTCCTTGAGGTGGAAGGGCGTCAGGGTCAGCTCGACGTCGGTCCCGGTGACCGTCCAGGGCCGCATCCAGTCGTCCCGGTCGTAGCTCCAGACCAGCTCCTCGCTGACCTTGGTGAGGTGCCCGTCGACGTACAGGGCGTTCTCGACGCTGCCGGTGCCGTCGGTCCACTGGCCGCCGACCTGCACGCCGATGACGCGGCCGTCGACGGTGCCGGCGCCGGCGCCCCAGTTCCAGGTGACGTCGTGGGGCCACCGTCCGCGGCCGTGGTCGAGGGTGGCCCACGACTCGCCCGCCGGTACGTCGTGGCGGGCGCCGTCGACGGTCACGGTGCCGGTGGCGGGGCGGGCAACGTCCTTGACGGTGTACTGCACGAGCTTGTCGCTCCACGGCACCACGACGCCGAGGCTCTCGTGGCCGGCGGGGCGCTGGGCGTGCACGTCGAGCTCGACGCGAGGCCCGCGGGCGCGCAGGTGGGTGCCACCGGTGGTCTCGACGATGTCGACGGTGAGGTGCTTCGTGCGGAGGTGCGCCGCCCCCCTCCCGAGGGTGCCGGGCAGGGTGACCCCGCGGCCCAGCGGCGTGATGGCCTCGTGCAGCACGGTCTGGCCGGTGGCGCGGTCGAGCACCCAGAGGCTGTTCACGCCGGCGAAGTCGAGGTGCGAGACGACCACGGCGACCACGTGGGTCGGGGTGGTGACGGCCCAGTACTCCCACCGCTTGCTGCGCCCCTTGCCGAGGAGCCCCTGGCCGATGCCGTCGGTGGTGACCAGAGGCGTACGGCACCAGCCCACGGCCTCGGGGTTGAGCCGCCCGTCCGGCAGGGTCAGCGAGACGGGTGCGGTGAGCTCGCGCTCGGCGACCGCGATCGGTCGTCGCGGCGCGCCGCAGGCTGCCTCGAAGCGCATCCGCAGGCGCTCGTTGGAGGTGCGGACGACGTCGGCGTCGACCTTGACCACGCGTCGGTCGTAGGTGACCAGACCGTTGGTCTCCTCCTCGACGTCGCTGAGCTGGGTGTGCACGAAGGCGGCCAGGCCCTCCTCGACCGCCGCGCCGACCTGGGCGTGCTGCAACCGCAGGAACGCGCGCTCGTAGGTGTCGCGGTCGGCGATGCGGCGGTAGCCGAACTCCTTGTCGCTCCAGGTGTGCCCGGGCACGCGGTGGGAGTAGCCGCCGTACTCGCTGAGCACCGCGGCCCGCGGGTCGTCGGCGTCGCGCCGGCTGAGCGCGTACGGGCGGACGTAGACGTGGCGACTGACCATGTCGCCGGCGCCCTGGTCGTGCCAGCCGCTGGCGTGGTCGACGGGCCGAGTGGGGTCGAGGCGCTTGACCCGGGCGGCAACCGCGGCGGCGTCGAACTGGCCCCACCCCTCGTTGAACGGCACCCAGGCAGCGATGCTCGGCACGGAGCGCAGCAGCTCGATGGTGGCGTCGACCTCGGCCAGGAACTCCTCGCGGCCCTCGGCGTCCTGGCGGCCGAAGAGGGCGTGGTGGGAGTCGTCGATCCGCAGTCGGGTGGTGGCCACCGGGGCGGTGACGACGGCAGGGCGGTAGTCGCGCCCGCCGTTGACCATGTCCTGCCAGACGAGCACGCCGAGGCGGTCGCAGTGGTGGTACCAGCGCAGCGGCTCGACCTTGATGTGCTTGCGCAACATGGTGAAGCCGAGGTCCTTGGCGAGCTGCACGTCGTGGGCGAGGGCCTCGTCGCTGGGGGCGGTCACCAGCCCGTCGGGCCAGTAGCCCTGGTCGAGCAGCCCGGTGTGGAGGAACGGTGCGCCGTTGAGCAGCAGCCGGGTGCGGCCGCGGGAGTCGGGGCCCTGACCGCATGCACCCAGTCCGAAGGACCGCAGGCCGACATAGCTGGTGGTCCGGTCACGCCCGAGCTGCACGGTGACGTCGTGCAGGAAGGGGTCGTCGGGGCTCCACAGACGCGCATCGCTGCCCAGGTCGAGGAGGGTCGGTTCGTTGACCGGCACGTCGGCGCGGACGAGCTCGCCGCCGTCGGACGCGATCACGACCTCGGCAGTCGGGTAGATCTCGTCGCGCGAAGGGACGACGGTGACCTCGACGGCTGCGGTGCCGGCGGCGTGGTCGAGCACCGGCGTCAGGTGCAGCGTGCGGACGTGGACCGCGGGGACGGCCTCGATCCAGACGGTCTGCCAGATGCCGGAGTGCGGGGTGTACCAGATGCCGCCGGGCTCGAGCTTCTGCTTGCCGCGGCTGCGGTACGAGGTGTCGGTGACGTCGCGCACGCGTACGACGAGCTCGAAGCTGCCCCACGCGGCAGCCGTGATGTCGAAGGTGAAGGGCAGGTGACCGCCGCGGTGGGTGCCGACCGACTGGCCGTTGACCCACACCTCGCAGTCCTGGTCGACCGCACCGAAGTGGAGCAGCAGGCGGTCGTCGATCAGCTGGGGCGGCACCGTGACGGTGCGCCGGTACCAGAGCGCCTCGTCGGGCTGGAGCACGCGGTTGACGCCCGACAGCGGGGCCTCGGGCGGGAAGGGGACGAGGATCTGCCCGTCCCACCGGGTGGGGACTTCTGTCTGGGAGGCGGGCGTGAAGGCGTGCTCCCAGGGGCCGTTGAGAGTGGTCCAGCCGTCGCGCACTAGCTGCGGGCGTGGGTGTTCGCCCAGGACGTTCGTCGGGTCGAGGCCGTCGCCCCACGGCGTCGTCAAGCTGGTCACGGAAGGGCCTCCACGTCGTGGGTGAGGGGGTCGGTCGCGTCGGGCGGGGTGGCGCGTGTGAGCAGCCTCGCAGGCACCACCGTCAGGATCGCGACAAGGGCGGCGGCAGGGAAGATCCACGGGGTCGGCACCTGCTTGACGACGCCGAGGTCGACGTACGTGGCGTCGGCGCCGACGATGACCGCGGCGCCGATGAACGGGCCGACGACCATCGGCACCATGATCGCGAAGACCATCCGCAGGCCCTGCACCTGACCGGCGCGATCAGGCGGGGTGAGGTTGCGGACCGTCGCGGAGATCGAGGCGGCGGCCAGCATGAAGCCGCTCATCATGACGATGCCGGCGAGGATGACGGGGAGCATCCCGCGTACGCCTGCCATGGCCAGCAGCCCCACGGCGTAGAGGCCGACGACGGGCAGGAAGGCGCGGGCGGGGCCGATGCGGTCCAGGAGGCGGCCGCCCGCGATGCTGACGGCGGAGGCGCCGAGCAGGACCGAGGCGAGCACGATCGCGTAGCCATCGATCTCGAGGTAGCGCTGCACGTAGATGATCAGGAACGGCAGGAAGACCTGGGTGCTGGTGCCGAGGACGGCCCAGGAGGCGAGCGCCCAGTAGAGGCGCGGGTTGGCGCGGGCGGTGGAGGGGCGCAGGCCGTGGACGACCTGGGCGAGGTACGTGCCGCTGGCGCGCGGGGCGTTGTCGCTCCGCAGCCCGACCCACGCGACCACCCCGACCAGCGCAGTGGCGACGCCGATGACGGTGAAGAAGGTGCGCCACTGCCCGTCCTGGGTGAGCGGGTCGAGCGCGCCGAAGACGATGAGCATGGCGAGCAGCGGGAAGGTCGCGAGCACGCTGTCGACCCGGCCCCGGTTGCCGCTCGTGGTGTTGTCGGTGACCCACGCGTTGAACGCGGCGTCGTTGGCGGTGGCGCCGAAGACGCTCATGACGCAGTCGAGCGCGATGATCGCGACCACGGCGACCACCACCGCGTCAGCGGCCGGCGCGAGCTTGCTGGCCCCGTCGACCCCGACGAACCCGAACGCCGCGGTGGTCGCGCCCCAGAGCACGTAGCCAGCCGCGATGAACTCCTTGCGCCGGCCCGTACGGTCGCTCCAGGCGCCCGCGAGCAATGTCGCGACGGTGGCCGCGATCGCGCTGCACGCGACGAGCGCCGCGATGACTGTCGGCGAGTCCGTGATCGTGTCGTGGACGAACACGTTGAGGTACATGTTCTCCACCGTCCAGGCGAGCTGGCCGGTGAGGCCGAGGACGATCGCCCAGAGCCAGGTGCGCGGCGTCAGGGCCGGGCTGCGCCGTTCTTGGCCAGGACTGCGCTGCGGGAGGGACGAGAGCATGGGGGCAGGGTAGATGCCCAAGACCGCCTCCGGCGCTGTTCAACAGAGGCATGGGAACGCTAGAGACAGCACGCGGCGCACGGTTTGGGGCTTCAGAGTCTGGCTGAGCGGGAGGGCGGACCGTCTCAAACAACAGCGACCAAACGTGACTCACTGTGAGACGCCTAAGTGCGCCCCGTCAATCCCCACATGCACTAGTGTTTGACCCTATTCGCGGGTTTCAAAACCGCCCGCTATCTAAACCGCACGCAATTTCGCGCAGCACCCGCCGCAGAGGAGCATAGTGGTCAAGCACGCCGGAGTACACGAGAATTGGCCAATTGGCGACCTAGTCAAGGCTACGCAAACGGATCCCAAGAGCCAGATTCCGGGGATCGCGGTAAAGATCCCGCGATTTCAGCGCTCACTGGTCTGGGGCGATGATCAGCGCAAACTGCTGATCGAATCAATACACAAGGGCTACCCAATCGGCTCCCTGCTCCTATACAAGCGCCCGAATCCTAACGGGAAGGTAGAGGTTTATCAGGTGGTTGATGGACTGCAGCGAACCAGCACCCTGGTGGAGTATGCAGAGAACCCGCTCGAATACGCCCCTGTAGCAGTATTCAGCGACGAGTTCGTTCAGGAAGTGGCAGCTGAATACAACACCGGGGCGGAGCACGTCCGGCGAGCCCTCCAGGATTGGATGAAGACGACCGGACGGCTTGACTCGGCATCGGGATACGAGTCGTGGCCATTGAAAAACTATCTTGACGAATTCTTTCAAGCCAAACCAGACCCCAATCCAGGCTTCATTGCCACCCTCGCAAGCACGCTCGATGCGGTGCGCCAGGGACGTTGATATCACGTCTATAACAATTCCAGTGATCACCTACGCGGGAGATGAGTCTAACCTCCCGGACATCTTCGAACGCATTAATCAGCGCGGAACAAAACTAAACAAGTATGAGGTATTCGCGGCCACCTGGATCGACAGCGACACCCAAGTCAATTCAGAGAAAGTCCGCGTCGAGATCAACAACAAGTACTCCGCACTTATCGAGAAGGGGTTCTCGATCGACGGCCTCCAAGAAGACGGGATGATCGCTTCTTTCAATCTGTTCGAGTATCTCTTTGGTTTCGGTAAGGTGATCGTAGGCGAGGGTCGATACCTGTTCTCGGGATCAACAAAAGCGGACCCCACTGAAACCGAACCGGCCGCCTTCTCCTTGGCTTGCTTGTCCCGAGGTCGGCAACTCAGCGCTATGAGAAGCCTGCCCGAGTTCATGCCGCGCTCCGCGGACGGATTGATTGACCCTGCAGCAATGGAGGCCGGGCTGCTCGATGCAGCGAAGGCCGTGCAAAGTTGGATATCTCCCTACACCTCACTCCGACTGAATTCGCAAGGAGTCGACAGCATTGAGATCGCTCACGGCGAACTGCAGATCGTCTCAATGATTGCCCGCGCAGCAGCCGGCCGCTGGAACACGCAGGGAGACTGGTCCGAGAAGGACGGATGGGAAGATGACTGGAAGGCGCTAGAGAAGGCCATGCCCCAACACTATCTTCTCGATATCATCGAAGAGACTTGGCGCGGCCCCCTGTACACGATTGCATTCAATCGGGTCTGGCAGTCCGAAGACTCAGCAGATACCGAGAACCTTGAGCCGTCAGACTACTACAAAAAGCCGATCGAAAAGGAATCCTTCGCGCTGATTCTCGATTCATGGTTCGAGAAGCAGATGGCCCGCGAACAGCGAACACGTTCTTATGTCCGCGGATCAGACAAGGCGCTTCTACGCTTTGTTTACGCGGGCATCGTGTCGCACCTTGACAACCAGATTCAGACCTTTGAACTTGAACACCTGTTCCCCGTCTCAAGGCTTCGTCAAGAAATTCCAGAAGCCGAATCCGGCTGGCCGATCAGCTGCATAGCCAACCTAGCGCTTTTCACGAGGGCACTGAATCGCGAGAAGAGCAAGCAGACGATCTCCGAGTACTTGGCGAAGAACGTCCTACCCGCACCAGAAAAGAAGCTCTTGGACCAATGCCTACTCTGCGATTCGGCGTCGGTTTCAATTCCGGAGGATGGGCTCTCAAGGGAGGCCTACGAGGAGTTCCTACGGACACGCTGGGCAGACATGAAGGAACACCTTTTCCATAACCTCAAGGTCTCGGCGTCCTGAGGCCCTGGGCGCGGCCGGGCGTCTTCGCAAAGTCCGACGACCAACCACCCCGGCCGCGCCGCGGCCTGCCATCCAGAGCGCGCTCGCTGACTAGCTATTGTCGGCGGGCGACCGTACGATGGTTGACATGCCTGAGACGCCGCGCTTCACGTTCATCGACCTCTTCGCGGGCATCGGCGGCTTCCACGCGGCCATGAAGGCGTTCGGCGGCGAGTGCGTCTACGCGGTCGAGATCGACAAGCAAGCAGCGAACGTCTACGCGGCCAACTGGGGCCACGCGCCGAACGGCGCAGGACAGGACCATCTGGGGGGCCAGGCGGGCGACATCACACTGGACGCGGACGCCGACCTGGACGTGATGAACGTTCCCGCACACGACGTCCTGTGCGCCGGGTTTCCGTGCCAGCCGTTCTCCAAGTCCGGCGCGCAACGCGGCATGGACGAGGCACGCGGCACCTTGTTCTTCAACATCGCGTCGATCATCAAAGCTCACCACCCCTCGGTGGTCCTGCTGGAGAACGTGCGGAACCTGATCGGCCCGCGCCACGCACACGAGTGGGAAGTGATCATCCGCACCCTTCGCGAGGAGGGCTACCACGTGTCAGCACAGCCGGCGATCTTCTCCCCCCACCTCCTGCCTGCCCATCTGGGCGGTACGCCTCAGGTCCGGGAGCGGGTCTTCATCACCGCGACCCTGGCTCCGCACCTGGTTCCCCGGCTGGAGAACGGGATCGTGGACGCCGAGACTCTGGGCCCGGATCCGGTCGCCTCAATGAAGGACCGCTTTGCGCTCAACGATTCCTCGGACGCTCCCCTCTTTGTCCCGGGGGGCCCGGAGGACGGCTGGAATCTCCTCGACGACGGCCTGCTCGACGACTCCCACAACGTTCCTGGTTGTGACCTGACGCCGAGCGAGCGCCTGTGGATTGATGCCTGGAACGACTTCACTCTCCTCATGCGTGAGGTCACAGGTGAGCAGCTCAAGGGCTTCCCGTACTGGGCGGACTGCTGGCTCGACTTCCCTGAGGCCAATCGGGCCATGCGGTTCGCCCCCACCCCCGCCTTTGACCCCGCCACAGGTCGATTCACGTCCGCCAACACCGGCGAGCTCAAGTTGCCGGAAAAGGTGACGCGTCCCAAGATCGCGGAGGACCTCCCAGCCTGGAAGCAGTCCCACCTGCGTCGGAACTACGACGCGTTCGAGGCCAGTTTCAAGGACATCCTCGCGTGGGCCTGGCGCTGGGGCGTCTACACGGCTCTCTTCCCCGCTAGCCGACGGAAACTGGAGTGGCAGGCGCAGGACACGAAGTGCCTCTGGGACACGGTGATGCACCTGCGTCCCTCAGGCATCCGAGCCAAGCGAGCGACGTACCTCCCCGCCCTCGTGGCCATCACCCAAACCTCCATCATCGGACCTCTTGAACGCCGCATCAGTCCGCGCGAGACCGCGCGACTGCAGGGCTTGCCCGACTCATTCATCTTCCCGGACCAGCCTGACTCCGCTACGTACAAGCAGATGGGCAACGGAGTCGCGGTCGGAGCCGTCCAGCATGTCTTCCGCCAGCACCTACTGCGCGACCAGGAGATCCTGGACTGCAGTGACGTTCCGGCTGCCAGGTACTTGGCGCGCGCCGCGACCGAGGTGACACCCGAACTGGTGCACAGCAGGCTGGCGAAGCACCGGCCCGCATGTGCCTCTCAAAACCGCTGAGACGGAGACGCCCGCGCCGTAACCTTTCTGCGTGCCTTCCGCCAGCGTCGATCTCCCGCTGTTCATCCCCGCTGAGTCCCAGGCCGAAGCCGTGGCTCGCCTGTTCCACCTGACTGGCGCACCGCCGCAGGGACGGGGCGAGAAGCGTGCCGTGGTCGCTCTGCGTGACGCGCTAGGGCTCGACATCGACATCAGCGCCACCAACGCCACCATGGCCCACAAGATCGCTGACGAGCTCAAGGTCGACTGGTCCTGGGATTACGTGGTCCGCAACAAGGTCAATCTTCACGGCCTCAACGCCCTGCTCGAAGGTGCGACCTGGGCCGTGCACGAGGGCCGCCTCTCGAAGGTGCCAACCACCTCGTCCCCCGAGCTCCATGGAGCCAAATGGGCAGCCTTCGAGCCCGCCCGATCCAAGATCGAGGCGGTAAACCGGATCAGCGCGCTCACGGGCTCTGGCCCGGAACGCCTCGGCCCGGGCAGCAAGGAGCACAAGCGGGTTCTTGTGAACCTGGCGACGCATCTGGCGCCACACCTGGACACCCGGCTCTCCAAGACCAAGCTGGCCGCCGCCCTCGCCTACGAGTTCGACGCCCCCTGGAATGACCAATGCGAGTCCACGGGAGAGACGATCTCCTTGCGCGGGCTCAACGTGCTGCTGGCCGGCGCTGAACGGCGGCTCGGCAAGCTCGGCAAGTCTCACGTGGACTTCACCTCACCGGCAGAGGAAGGTCAGGCCCTGGCGTCTGCCCTGGTTGACGTCTGGAGGAGCGAGAAGCAGGCGGACGGCACGAAGCGGGTCCGCTGGGACGCCCTTAAGAGCATTCAGTGGATGGTTGACCAAGGCGTGACCAACGGCCCCAACCAGTCTGAGTGGCAGGGCTTCTACTTCGAGGCGCGGGGCAAGGCCGCACTCAACGAAGCGTTCACGCCGCGCGAGGCACAGGTGGCAACGCGGTTCGCCAACACCGACTTCGACTACTCGCTCAACTTCCTGTGGGACCTCAAGGCGCACACCAGCGCCTGGTGGTCCCCGCAGACACAGAGCGAGCAGCGTTCCAGCCCGGACAGCATCCTGAACGACAAGGCCGCAATGGAGTTGGCTGTAGCCGCAGGTGGGCTCGGCTTCCTCATGGTGAGTGGACGTGCGGTGAGCGACGACGACGGCACGTTCACGCAGTGGCACAGGGACTTCAAGGCCCGCCAGGGAAAGACGCCGAGAAGCAGCAACTCGGGCAAGTCACGGCGACGCAAGGCTGCCTTCGAGCCCTCACACATCGATGTGTTCTTCGTGCCTGACGTCGAGTCCCTCCTCGAGGCCAGGGAGCGTGGCGTCCTGAAGGAGTACAGCCAAGGCCGTCAGCCCCGCGGCTCGGACGGATCTGTCGGGGCACCTCGACCGCCGAAGTACTCGCTAAACACCGCCAAGGCTCAGGGGACGCAGTGGCACATGGCCCGGGTCGAGTGGTGAGGAACGCTCTCAGGACGCTCGAGGAACGCCCGAGTACAACTCGGACCTGAGTTCTGCAGTTTTCTTGAGGGAACCGGGTAGCTCGTAGAACCCGAGTGTGGGCTTCTCGAGGCTGAAGACGCGCATGAGCGAGAACCGTTCCGGCTCCTCCGCCGAGAGGTCAACCTCGTTCCGGCTAACCAAGAACGGCTGAAGTTCTGTGAACCGGGTGGTCTTCACCTCGAGGAAGCGCTCCGTCCCGCTTATGGTCCAGCTGAGTACGTCGTAGCCCAGACCGTCCCCGTCCTCCACTGCGACGTGGCGCACCCTGTCCGCCAGCTCGGGGTGGCCCGCCTGGAAGAGTCGCCTCTTCTCGCGCTGCACCACCAGCTGCTCGCCGAGCAGACCGACAGCGCGGTTCCGGGCCTCTATCGCCTGGTAGTCCACGTGCTTGGCGACACGGTTGCTGCGCCTGGGCATCCGAGTCACGTCGGGCACGGGGCTCGCTGGACCCAAAGCCCCAGCCACCCGCGAGACCGGGGCCTCTGCGAGGAGCAGCAGTCGCGCGGCCAGCTCGGCGTCGGTCTCGTACCGCTCCGCGACCACCTCTCGGAGCAGGTTCTGGACGTTGACAGCCGGCTTGTACCCGGGGATCGGAACGCCACCCATCTCCATGAGCACCGCAGAGATGTTCTGGAACTTGTACTCGATGGACCCGTCTGACCGAGTCAGGTGCCGCTTCAGCTCACGACGGTGCTCTGCCTTGCTGTAGGCACGACCATCGAGCTCGTGGCGCAGCATCGACAAGTACGCGTCAACGGTCAACGACACCTCTTCACGAGTCCACGCCTCCGCCATGTCCCGGTCCCCCTACGTGTTCGCCGTCCACCGTGAGTGAAGTTTGCCTCATGGCACGTGCCCATGGCCCGGGATCAGGGACACGGAACAACTCAACGCTCTACCTGAACCACCCACGCCCGAGAATCGACAGGGCAGCAACTGTCACGTCAAGGTGGCGCCATGGGCGGTCGAGAGCCAGAGCGGGAGGCACCACCAGCCGCATTGACGGAGAAGATGTCCACGTACCCACGTCGCGACACACGCCCCGAGCTGCTCCTTCGGCGTGAACTGCACCGCCGCGGCCTTCGTTACCGCGTACAACTCAAAGTCCCAGCCAATCGCCGACGCACTATCGACGTCGCGTTCACCCGAATTCGATTGGCAGTGTTCGTTGACGGCTGCTTCTGGCATGGCTGTCCCGAGCACGGGACGCAGCCTCAGCGGAACTCGGAATGGTGGCGCTGGAAGATCCAGCGCAACCAAGACCGGGACGCCGACACAGACGCACTGCTCAAGGCGTCCGGGTGGACCGTGCTGCGAATCTGGGAGCACGAGGACGTCTTGAGCGCTGCGGACAGGATTGAGCAACTGGTACGCGTTCCGGAGAGCCTGCCGCACCCGCCCCTGGCGACTGAATACAAGATCGAGGGAGGGTTTCAGTCACCTGGTGCCTGAGATCCTCCCGCCTTTCGCTTAGGAGGCGGCCGCCTCACACGAACTTGCTCACCTGCCCCCACAGCTCATTCGCCGCCAGCGCCACGAACGCCAGCGCGATGATCGACATCGCCACGTTGTGCCACACCTTGTTGCGCCACTCGTCGGGCACGCGGTCACTGTTGAGCAGGTAGAGCAGCGTGATCGCCAGGAACGGCATGAAGAAGGCGCCCAGCACGCCGTACGCGAGGATCAGCACGACCGGGCGGCCGAGGAACATCATCACCATCGGCGGGAAGGTCAGCCACAGGATGTAGGCGCGGTAGTACTTGCCGTGGGCGAGGCCGTCGGGGTGGTCAGGCGCCAGCTTGCGCGTGCGCGCGACGAAGTCGGCGAACATCAGGCTGACCCCGTTCCAGACACCGACCAGCGACGACATCGCGGCGGCCCAGAAGCCGACCAGGAAGACCTTGCCGGCCCACTGGCCGTACCGGTCCTCGAGCACCTCGCTCAGGTCGAGCAGGCCCTTGTCGCCGGTGGAGACCGCGATGTTGGCCGAGTAGAGCAGCTCGGCCCCGACGATCAGCGTGGCCAGCACGAAGATGCCGGTCACGGCGTACGCCACCCGGTTGTCGAGGCGCATCACCTTCATGTGCCGCGGGGTCACCCAGCCCTTCTCGCGCAACCAGTAGCCGTACGCCGCCAGCGTGATCGTGCCGCCGACTCCCCCGGCGAGGCTCAGGACGTACACGATGCCGCCGCCCGAGGGGATCGTCGGCACGAGACCGCCGAGCATGTTCGGCAGGTTCGGCACGGTCAGCACCGCGGCCCCCACCATGGCGACGAACATCAGGCCGACCAACACGGCGCAGACCTTCTCCACCACCGAGTAGCGGCCGAACCAGACCAGGGCCAGACCGGCGAGACCGCTCAGGATCCCCCACCAGGTCACGCTCATCCAGGGGAAGAGCGACGCCAGCGGCAGCCCTGTCCCGGCCATCGCCGCGGCGCCGTAGACGAAGCCCCAGATCACGATGTAGATGCCGAAGTACCAGGTGGCCAACCGGCCGAGCGACTGCCAGCCCTCGAAGATCGTTCGGCCACTCGCCAGCGAGAACCGTCCTGCGCCCTCGACGAGCACCACCTTCATCACGCAGCCGAGGACCACGCACCACAGCAGCGCGTAGCCGTACTTGCTGCCGGCGATGAGGGTCGCCACCAGGTCGACCGCACCCACACCCGTCGCCGCGACCACCAGCCCGGGGCCGATGATCCTCCACTTCGCCGGCGCGACCTCGGTCGCGGCTCCCGCACCTCCGGACATGACACCTCCTGCGTCAGGGGTGCTCCTCGTACCCACGTAGGCGCGACCTCACGCCCCGACGACCTCAGCCCGATACGTCCCCGTGGGATCCACGACGAAGCACTGACCGTGACGCGTGCGCCACCAGTAGGTGCCTGGCCCGAGCTGGACGACCTCCACACCGGCATGGGTCTTCCACCGGTGATGCCGCCGGTTGAGGGGTTGGGAGTTGTGGGTCCCCGTCTGGCCGGGTGATCCATCAGCGGCCCAGGGCGTCGGATGGTCGAAGTCGACCCGTCTTCCGCTCGATCCCGTGGACCACGGGGCTCGGTCACCCCCTGTCAGCAGCCAGATCCGCTCCCGCAGGGTCTCGGGGTGCTCGTAGGCCGTCACCCGGACCGTCTCGCGCAGGTCGATGACCGGCTTCACGCTCACGTGGGCATGACGGAGCATCTCGGCCAGCTGACTCGCCGCCACTGGTCCCTGGTCCTCGACCCGCGCCACGTGACGGCCGGGATCAGCGAGCGCCTGCTCGCTCACGTGGACGTAGACGCAGGCCGAGGGACGCAGGCGGCTCGGGTCGATAGAACGCAACGCGACAAGCAGGCCGGCCGGAAACGCCGTGGTGCGTGAGGCGACGAGACCGGACGGCCGCTCGTCTTCGTCCACCGCACCTCCCGGTGCCTCATCGTCGTCAGCGTCGAGCCCAGCGCCGACCAGGAGCTCGAGCAGCTCGGCCGGTCGACCCAGCCAGCCGAACGCCTCCGAGCGCAGCACGTCCTGCGACGCCTGCTCGCTCTCCGGCACCCCGGCATCGTCGAGGCGGGCGCGCAGGATGTCGGCCACTCGCTGCACCATGGCGTCCACCCAGACGGCGTCACCGGCCTGGACGCGCGCGATCACGCACCGCAACCCCGCCTCGTCGGTGCGGGAGGCCGTGACGAAGCGCCTGGCCTTCTCGACCGCCACCCGGTGGGCGTGCGCCACCGGATCCGCCTCGATCACCTTCGCCCGCGCGATCTCGAGGACCCGCGAGGGAGACTCCCCCACGATCGCCCGCGCCACCGCAGCGTCGACGACGCTGACGGTGTCGATCCCCAGACCGCGCGAGATCACCGCCACCTTGCGCGCCAGCCAGGGCTCGGCCTCCAGCGTCACCACGAGCTGCCACGTACGAGGCAGTCTGTGCTGCAGGTCCAGCACGTCAGCCATTGCTGCGCGGGCCGTCATCCACCCGACCTGTCGCGCCACGGCGAGATCGCCCAGGCAGAACTCGCGCACCAGCGGCGTCCCTTCACCGCCGACCTCGACGAGACGGTCGTAGGGACTCCCCGCGGGGTCGTCCAACGGGTCGGACCCGTGCAGGGCGGCCCACTGCGCCACCAGCTCCAGGTCACGCACCTCGGCGGCACGCCGGAAGTCGACCGCGTCGACCAGCTGGGCCAGCACCTCAGCGGCGCTCATCGCGTCGGGCTCGCACCCACCCGACGCGGGCGCGAAAGACGCGTCAGACGCGGTGCGGGAATGCGTGGCCAGTGACATGCGCCCATTCTTTCGAACATGCGTTCGAATGGCCACACGCCAAACGGGGTATCCCGAGTCAGTCCGCCCGCTCCACGCCCCCGAAGTGCACCGTCACGATCCCTCGCCGCGTACGCAGGTGGTAGCGCGTGCGCCCCACCTTCTCGACCGTCCCGACCACCCCGTCGAAGCGGCCCGGCACGACGATGCGGGCTTGCTCCCCCACCACGAGCCGCCCGGACGCCGGCGCCGCACCTCTCAGCGCGGCGAGCTCCTGGACGTACGACGGCGACATCGGCACCGTCCGCCCACGGTAGGTCCAGACGAAGACGTGATCGCGGTGGAACCCTCGCGCGCACTCGCGGCACGACGCGACGCGGTGCGGGCGACGGTGCCGCTCCACGACGTGGCCGGCGCTGCACACCCCGACCCAGTCGCCGGGCACCCGGGGCGCCTCCGGATCGACGCACCGACGCCCGGAGCTGCCGATGCGCAGGGCGGTGGCCCGCCACCGCTCCGAGTGGCCCTCACGCGGCGGAAGCAGGGCGTGGGCGATCTCGTGCAGGATCGTGTCGCGCACCTCTGCCTCGGAGTGCAGGCGGGTCAGAGGCGCACTCAGCGAGATGGTCCGCGACTCGTAGCGGCACACACCGGCACGCCGCTTGGCGTGGTCGAAGGTGACCCTCCACCCCCTCAACCCGTGACGGGCCACCAGCTCCTCGGCGAGCCTGCGCGCTGCTTCGACGTCCACGCCGCAGATTCCAGCACCCTCCGCCGACAGCAACGGCCCCCACCCACCGGGGCAGGAGCCGTCGCGTGAGCGAGGAGACGCAGGTCAGGCAGCGACCGGGGTGGTCACGACCTCGTCCTTGAGGACCTCGCCGCCGCGCGGGGCGTCGTACACGGTCTCGTTGAGGATGCCCTCGCGCTTCGCCACCAGCGTCGGCACGAGGCTCTGACCCGCCACGTTGACCGCGGTGCGGCCCATGTCGAGGATCGGGTCGATGGCGAGCAGCAGCCCGACGCCCTCGAGCGGCAGGCCGAGCGTCGAGAGCGTGAGCGTCAACATGACGGTCGCGCCGGTGACGCCAGCCGTGGCCGCCGAGCCGATGACGGCGACGAAGGCGATCAGCAGGTAGTCGGTGAGTCCCAGGTCGAGCCCGAAGAACTGCGCGACGAAGATCGCGGAGATCGCCGGGTAGATCGAGGCGCAGCCGTCCATCTTGGTGGTCGCGCCCAGCGGCACGGCGAAGGCCGCGTACGCCCGCGGCACACCGAGGTTGCGCTCGGTCACCGCCTGCGTCATCGGCATGGTGCCGACCGAGGAGCGCGACACGAAGGCGAGCTGGATCGCAGGCCAGGCGCCGGAGAACCACTGCTTGACCGAGAGCCCGTTGACCTTCAGCAGCACCGGGTAGACCACGAAGAGCACCAGCGCGAGGCCGATGTAGATGGCGATCGAGAAGGTGCCGAGCGAGCCCAGCGCGTCCCAGCCGTAGGTGGCCACGGCCTTGCCCAGCAGACCCACGGTCGCGATCGGCGCCAGGAGGATGACCCACCACAGCACCTTCTGCACGACGGCGAGCGCGGAGCGTACGACCGCGAGGAACGGCTCGGCGGCGTCGCCGACCCTCAGCGCGGCCACGCCGATCGCGATCGCCACGACGAGGATCTGGAGCACGTTGAAGGAGAGGCCGACCGAGCCGTCGGAGCCGGCGCTCGTCTCCAGGCCGAGGAAGTTCGCGGGGACGAGACCGGTCAGGAAGTCGAGCCACGAGCCGGTGCTCGACGGGGCGGCAGCCGCGTCGGCGCTCACGCTGGTGTTGGCGCCGGGCTGGAGGACCAGCCCCAGGGCGATGCCGATCGCCACGGCGATCAGCGCGGTGCCGGCGAACCAGACCAGCGTCTTCCACGCCAGTCGCGCGGCGCCGGTCACCTCACGCAGGTTGGCGATGGAGGCGACGATCGCCAGGAAGACCAACGGCGGGACGATCGCCCGCAGCAGGGTCACGAAGATCGAGCCCACGGTGGTGAGGGTCTCGGTGAGCCAGTTGGGGTCGACGACCCCGGTCTCGGGGTCGACCCCGTCGGCGCCCATCTGGCGCGCGACGAGACCGAGCACGACACCCAGGACGAGACCGATCAGGACCTGGACGCCGAACGACGGGAGCCAGCGACGCCGCCGCGGAGCGGAAGCGTCCGGCTGCGACTCGGAGGACGTGACAGCAGAACTCATGAGGTGCCTTTCAGGAGGCAGGGAGAAGGGTCGGAGGAGGCGGGGCGCCCACGGCGGCCCCGGCCCTCAGCGACAACGGCTGCTGTGCGTGCGTGAGAGGTCGACGACGAGGCGGCGCGTCAGGCGCACGCCGGAGTCGAGGCTCGTCACAGAGGTCACGAGCAGCACAACGCCCCCTCGCCCGCAGACATTCCTGCGACGTACGTCACGCCCACCGCGCGGCCGTGTCAGCGGCAGCCTCGACGACCGTCTCGGCGTCACCGGAGCGCAGCACCTCGGCCGGCGTACGCCCGTGCCACTGCTCGTCGGGCGTGGTCATCCACAGCCCCACCGACCACACCGGCGCACCCTCGAAGGCCGCCATCACCTCGGCCACGCCGGGCAGGACGGCGCCGTCGACAACCTGCCACGTCGGGAAGACCCAGTAGCCGTCGGCGGTCGGCAGCGCCAGCACCTTGCGCGCCTCGCGCAGGGCCCGGACCTCGACCGGCGCCAACGGCTCACCGTCGCTTCCGAGCGCCTCCCCCATCGCCCGTTCGTCGTAGAAGTCGGGACCCACCTGTTCCGCCATCGGGTTCGCCGACACCCCCGACGACGATCGTCCCGAGTCCTTCCCGCCACGCGCTGCCATGACCATCCCTCTTCCCACGTCCGGACACGCAAGTGGGGATGCCCCAGCCACCCGTTCCCAAACGTCATCGCCCAGCCGTTCCGTAGCAATTCGTGGAACGCCCGGGGCCCTCGCGTGACCGGCTGGTGGAGCGCTCCTTCGTAGCGTTGGCACCGACGTCCCACCCACGAGACCCGAGGAGCCACCGGTGACCCCACCCAGCTGCCACCTGCATCCTTGGGTCGCCCTCGTGGCTGCCGCCCTGGTCACCCTCGTCGCGGTCGACGACGGACCGGTCCCCTCCGGCGCCACCTTCACCTCCAACTCACGCGCCGCGGGCCAGGTCACCGCCGCGGCCGACTGGACCGCCCCCACCGTCGCCGTCGTCTCGCCGGGCAGCTCCGTCAAGGACGTCACCACCATCGCGGTGGAGGCCTCCGACGCCGAGTCGGGCATCGGCTCGGTCACGCTCGAGCAGCTGGCCCCGGGCACCGACGTGTGGGTGACCGTCTGCACCGACACCACCGCTCCCTACTCCTGCGCCTGGGACACCCGCCCCCTCGCCGACGGCTCGTACGCCCTGCGAGCGAGGGCCACCGACCGCACGGGCCTGCAGGCGACGTCGGCCGAGGTGCGGACGACCGTGGCCAACCGGCTCGTCGTCACCCTCGACTCCCCCGGCGACGAGGTGCGCGGCACGGTCGCGCTCACCACCGCTGTCCACAACCCCGGCACCCTCACCCACACCGTGCGCCTGGAGTACGCGGCCGAGGGGGCGAGCACCTGGCGGGCGATCTGCTCCGGCCTGCGCAGCCCCTACGCCTGCGCCTGGAACACCACGACGGTCGCCTCCGGTGACTACGAGCTGCGGGCCGTCGTCCTCGACAGCCAGGGCCGCGCCGTCGCCACCTCCACGCTCGTCGAGGTCACCGTCGACAACGTCGCCCCCACGGTGACCATGGTCGACCCGGGCAGCCCGCTGAGCGGCACGCGTACGTTTGCCGCGACCGCCTCGGACGCACACTCGGGCCTCGAGCTCGTCGTCCTCCAGTACGCCGCCACCGGCACCTCGGTGTGGCGCGACCTGTGCACGCTCACCCAGGAGCCCTGGTCCTGCCGCGTCGCCACCTCGACCCTGCCCGACGGCAGCTACTCGTTGCGAGCCGTGGCCACGGACGCCGCCGGCAACTCCACCACCTCGGCTCCCGTCACCCAGCGCCTGGTCGACAACACCGTCTCCTCGATCTCCGTCGACGGACCCGACCTGATGACCGGCACCGTGCAGGTGACCGCGGCCGCCAGCTCTACCGCCGACGTGGCCCAGGTGCGCTTCCAGTACGCCGTCGACGGCAGCTCCACCTGGACCGACCTGTGCACCGACACGGCTGCCCCGTGGAGCTGCGCGTGGGACACGACGACCGTCCCCAACGGCACCTACTCGTTGCGCGCGGTCATGGTCGACGGCCTGGGCCGGAGCCTGACCTCGGCTGCGGCCCCCGGGCACCGGGTCGACAACACCCCGCTGCGCGGCCTCGACGTGCAGACCGCCAACGGCGGGACGAGCGCCGGCCGGACTGACAACGGCGACACGATGACCTTCACCTACAGCGGCGCGGTCAACCCGGGCAGCCTGCTCGCCGGGTGGGACGGCACGGCGCGCAACGTCTCGGTCCGCCTGCGTGACGGCGCCGTGCTCAAGCTCGGCAAGACCGACGACACGATCGACGTGCTCACCACCAACGGGGCGGCCGTCCACCTCGGCTCGGTGAACCTCAAGGGCGACTACATCCGCAAGAACCGCACCGCGACGTACGCCTCGACGATGACGGCCCGTACGACGACGCTGGCCGACGGCACCCAGCAGACCACGGTGACGCTCAAGCTGGGCTCGGTCTACTGGCTCCACCTCACCTACCCGAGGACCGTCAGGAGCTCCAGCACGATGGCGTGGAGCCCATCCGCACTGGCCACCGACACGCTCGGTCGCGCCTGCTCCACCGCCCTGGTCCACGAGTCCGGCGCCGCCGACCGGGAGTTCTGAGGCGTCGGCACCACCCCCGATCAGACCCCTGGTCCAGTCCGTCCCGTCCGGACAGGGCCAGGGGTCTCACCACGTGTCCCGCCCGGATCCACACCTGTCCACGACCGTGGTTCCGCGCTGGTTCCCACCCGTGTCCAGCGGTTGCCAACCGTGTCCCGAACAGGGGCTGGGCGGGGAGTTCACGGGGGGTTGCTGTGGATCGCTGCGCCGTAGATTTTTCCTTGTCAGGCCGGGAAACACGAAGAAGTTCCGGCCACCACCCTCCAAGGAGAACACCATGAACGCCGCCACCACCGCCACCGGGACCAGCCGCTCCAAGAAGGTCCTCATCCCCCTGGCCACGCTGCTCGCAGCTGGTGCGATCGCGGTCGGCTCGGGCGCCACGTTCACCTCCACCACCGGCAACACCATCAGCGCCGTCACCTCCGGCACCCTGAGCCAGTCCAACAGCAAGGACGGCCAGGCGGTCTTCAACCTCACCGACATGAAGCCCGGCGACACCGTCACCGGTTCGCTCACGATCACCAACACCGGCTCGCTGCCCGCCGCCTTCTCGCTGACCGAGGTCACCTCGAGCAACTCGTTCGACAAGGACAAGCTGACGCTGACGATCAAGACCGCCACCGGCACGCCGGTCTTCTCCGGCAACTTCGGTGACCTCGAGGACGGCAAGAAGAGCGCACTGGGCACCTTCGCCCCGGCCGCAGCCACCACCTACACCTTCACCGTCGGCCTGGAAGCCTCCGCCGACAACACCCAGCAGGGCAAGACCGCCAGCGCCGTCTACTCCTGGGACTCGGTCCAGCTCGCCGGCGAGAACTTCGCCGGCTGACCATCCCTGACTGACCGTCCCGACTGAGTCCAGGAGCCACGATGTCGCGTCCCCTCACCGCCGTCCGCACCGTCGCAGGGTGGCTCGCCAACCTGCTGCTGGTCGCGGTGGTGCTCGGCTGCGCTGCCTACGTGGCTCCTGGCCTCTTCGGCTACGAGCGCTACGTGATCACGGGTGGCTCGATGTCGGGCACCTTCGAGAAGGGTTCCCTGGCCTTCGAGAAGCGCGTCCCGGTCGCCGAGCTCGAGGTCGGCGACGTCATCACCTACCTGCCGCCCGCCGACAGCGGCGTGAGCACCCTGGTCACCCACCGCATCACCTCGATCGAGCCGGGCGAGGACGGCACCCGTGTCATGCAGACGCAAGGTGACGCCAACCCCGACCCCGACCCGTGGGAGTTCAGCCTCACCGCCCCCACCCAGCCCGTCGTGGCGCAGACCGTCCCGCACCTGGGCCACGTCTTCATCGCGCTCGCCAACCCCCAGGTCCGCGTCCTCGTGATCGGAGGCCCCGCAGCGCTCATCGCCCTGCTGGCCCTGCGCGACCTCATCGTGGCCCTGCGCTCCCACACCCCGCCCTCGCGCCCGCACACCCCCGGCACCGGCGGGCGCATCCCGGGCCAGGCCGCCGGGGGCGTCTCTCCGGCGTAGCAGCTGGCCCTGCCGGTTCCCCCGGGCGCTCCGCGTAGCAAAACGTGGAACGTACGGGGATCTGGTGTGGAAGAGCTTTTCGTAGGGTGTGACGTCCAGGCACCTCCCACCTCCGGATCCATGAGCCAGAAAGGGGCCCGAGATGAAGCGCACCAGCACCTGGGCCTCTCGCCTCACCGCCCTCAGCACCACGGCCATCGCCCTCCTCCTGCTCCAGCGGCTCACCCACCCGCTCACCAGCAGCTCCGTCGTCCTGGTGGTGGCGATCGCGGTTGCGGGCATCGGAGCTGCCGTGAAGATGACCCTGCACAACTGCTTCGAGTCGCACCTGATGGTCAGCCTGGTCGCGGGGGCCACCCTGGTCGGCACCCTGCTGAGCGTCACGCTCGGGCTGCCCGGCGCCGAGCGCGCCGACCTCGGCCCGGTCCACGGTGCGTTGATCGCGCTGCCCGTCGTCGCGCTCGGTCTGCAGAACGCCGACGCCCGCCTGCAGAGGCGGCTGCGGGGCGAGCGGTCGCGCCGCACGTATGCTTCCTGACCATGCCACCCCAGGTGCTGCTCGTCGAGGACGACGACAAGATCGCTGCCCCGCTCGTGCGCACCCTGGAGCGTGAGGGCTACGACGTCAGGCGGGTGCCGGAGGGCCAACGCGCGCTCGACACCCTCGCGACCTCGCAGGTGGACCTCCTGCTGCTCGACCTCGGCCTTCCCGACATGGACGGCCTCGACGTCTGTCGCCGCGCCCGGGAGGACGGCTACACCGGCGGCATCATCATCCTCACCGCCCGCGACGGGGAGCTCGACCGCGTGGTCGGCCTCGACGTCGGTGCCGACGACTACCTGGCCAAGCCGTTCGGGCTGGCCGAGCTGCTGGCCCGGACTCGCGCGCTCCTGCGCCGCAGCGCTGCTGCACCGACGCCGACCGTGGCCCCAGCGGCCCCCACCGCAGCAGCGGCGGCCATCGACTCGTCCCGCCTGCGCGTCGACGTCCAGGCCCGCCGGGTCTGGGTGCGCGAGCAGGAGCTCGCCGTGACCACCAAGGAGTTCGACGTGCTGGCGCTCCTCGCCGCGATCCGCGGAGCCGTGGTCAGCCGCGAGCAGCTGATCAACGACGTCTGGGACGAGAACTGGTTCGGCTCCACGAAGATGTTGGACGCCGCAGTGGGACGACTGCGCCACAAGCTCGAGGAAGCCGCAGCGCCGGCCCGCATCACCACCGTACGAGGCATCGGCTTCCGCCTCGAGGACGTCCCAGATGCGTGAACGCCTCGTCATCGCCTTCGTCGGCATGACCGTCGCGATGATCGCGATGTACGGGATCCCCCGGGCCTACGTGCTGGCTGACCTGGTCAACGACCAGGAGGAGCTCAAGGTCGAACGCTCCTCGCTCCTGCTGGCCGCCCTGGTCGACGAGCGCGTCCGGGGCAAGGACGAGGTCGACGAGGCCTTCCTCTCCGACTTCGTGCTCGAGCGGGGGTCGATCACCTACGTGGCCGCCGACGGCACCGAGGTCCAGGTCGGCGACACCGGGTCTCCGGACGGCAACCTGACCCGTACGCGGGAGCTCGATGACGGCGGCACCCTCACCCTCACCCGCTCGGAAAAGATCGTGAGCGAACGCATCTCCCAGGCCCTGCTCCCCCTGGTCACCACCGGCCTCGGGCTCATGGTCTTCGCCGCGATCGGCGGCTTCTTCATCGCGCGACGCCTGGCCCGCCCCTTCCGCGAGCTGGCCGGGGCAGCCGAGCAGCTCGCCGACGCCAAGTTCGACGTCGACCTGCCGCGCTACTCGATCCCCGAGGCCGAGGCGATCAGCAGTGCGCTGCGCCTGGCCTCGTCGCAGCTCGACGACCTCCTGCGCATGGAGCGCGAGTTCGCCGCCAACGCGTCCCACCAGCTGCGTACGCCCATCACGGCGCTGCGCCTCACGCTGGAGGACCTGACGATGTGGCCCGAGACCCCGCCGGCGGTCGCCGACGAGCTCAACGCCAACATCGGCGAGCTCGACCGGCTCAGTGCGTCGATCAACGAGCTGTTGGAGCTCTCCCGGGGCAAGCGCCTGGGCGAGGCCGTCGACCTCGACCTCAACCGGCTGGCCAGCGAGTCCGTGCAACGGTGGCGCAGCAAGGTCGAGGAGACCGGTCGGGCGCTCGTGCACTCCCCCACCGGGCCCGTCCCGGCCCACGTCACGCCCGGACCGGTGCTGCAGATCCTCGACGTGCTGATCGAGAACGCGCTGTGCCACGGCGAGGGTCGCATCACCGTGGGCGCCCGCCAGCGAGGCCAGTACCTCGACGTGCTGGTGGTCGACGAAGGGCCCACCCGCGTCGACGAAGCGGTCTTCCAACGCGGGACCCGGTCCGACTCCAGCGACGGCCAAGGGCTCGGCCTGACGATCGCCTCGCAGCTCGCGACCGCTGCGGGAGGACGTCTGAGCGTCGCGGACGCCGAGACCACGACGTTCGTGCTGTCGCTGCCGGCGCCCCAGCCCTGAGCCGAGGCCCGCGAGCGGCCTACCGCGTATTGGTCAACTTGCCCTGACCTTGCTTGAGCCTGTTTGAGATCGACCCCTGCCCGGGCAGCCTCCCGGGAAGCGGTGCTGCGGACAGCCCCAGCACCCGGAGGGGGTGGTCTCGTGTTTCGAGCACCAGTCGTCGGCGTGCTGACCGCCTCCGTCGTCATGGTCGTGTTCCAGTCCGCCCCCGGCGCATCGGGCGAGCAGCGCCCGACGGTCACCTGCATCGACGCCACCGTACGGACCGTGGACGCGCGCATCGACCATCTCCGCCACGTCGTCGAGGCCATGCGGCGGGGAGCTGACCCCCGGTCCCTGCCCAAGGCCCCGTCGGACGCGCCGCTGGCCGCGTGCGGCGTGCGCTGACCGTTCTCAGCGCGGCGGATCGTGCCGTCGGGGTCCGCTCATCGCGAAGAGGAGCGAGTCCCGAGGCACTCCGCGGATGACGAGGTGGTCGCGAAGGCACTCCTCGTACGCCATCCCCACGCCCCGCAGTACCCGTGCGGAGGCCTCGTTCTCGGGTCGGCAGGTCGCCCACACCCGGTGGAGTCCGAGCCCTTCCCACCCGAACCGCAGCAGCTCCGCGGCAGCCTCACGGGCGTAGCCCTGTCGCCACTGGTCCGGGTGCAGGACGAAGCCGAGCTCCGCCTCGCCGGGCAAGTCCCCCAGGTGGAGACCCACGCTGCCGACGGGTTCATCGGTGCCCCTGATGACGATGGCGAGCGCATACGTCGTACGCGGCTCCACGAGGCAGTCGGCGGCGCACTGGTCCAGGAACCGCTGCGTGTCCTCGCGGGAGTTGGGACCCCACGCCACGTGCTCGACGACGTCGACCCGCGAGGCGAAGGCGTGCACAGCCTCGAAGTCGCGCGGCTCGTAGTCACGCAGACGCAGGCGCGGGGTGGTCAGGTCCATCGCGCCATGGTTCCAGACACGCGGCTCCCAGTCGCGTGCTGGCAGAAATGGGTCCGGCCCCGAGAGGAGGAGGTGCTTCAGCGCAGTTCCTCGGTGCAGCTCGCTGTCGATTCTCCGCGCGGACAGACCGCCAACCCCGCGGCGATGGTCTGGACATGGGCCCTGGAGCGCCTCTCGTAGTGGACCTCGATCGCTGTCCGCGCCGTCTTCTCCGCCCCGACCCACGTGTAGCCGAGCAGGAGCTCGTACCCCATGCGGCCGGCGTCCGTCATGACGTACCCCTCCGCCGGCGTCGTGTCGCCCAGGTCCGGGTCTGAGGGAGGAAACCCGTCGAGAATCTGGACGGCGCCGATCTTCCGGTCCGGGCCGGCGATGAGCGCTCCCTCGTAGCGCAGGGACTCATCCCCGCCGACTGACCGAATCGCAGTGATCGTGATGGGGTCGTCGGCGAGGAGACGGACCACGTCGAGGCCTTCGGTGAAGGAGGCGCCGGCGACGCCGGGGCGGACCGCGGCGACGTGGGGCCCGAACACCTTCAGCGCGTCCCCTTGTGCGGGTGAGCTGTCGCGCCCGGGTGAACAACCGACCGACAGAGCCGCCAGGAGCACCGCGACACCACAGCGGTTTACCCCGCTCAGGATCGCTCCTTGACACGGTGCGCGTACGAGGGGCAGTCCACGTCACCGCATACCCGTGCGGTCTTGGCGACGTCAGTGTCTACACACATCGATGACGCCGGCGCGAGCCTAGTGACGGTTGGGCCGTTTGACTACGCGCAAGTACATCGACGTGCCCACACCGTCTCTGACGACACCACGTTCTACGTCGATCTATGACCTCGCCCGAAGCCCTCGAATTCCCTGCAGACGCCAAGAGGCCCGGAACCATTCGGTTCCGGGCCTCTTTCGCGTGCTCAGAGATCACTCAGAGTTGTCGCTCAGTCAGTGAGAATCCGTCACTGACGAAGGAGAACTGACGTCATCAGCTGCAGCCCGACGTGCTGCCGCAGCCCTCGCAGACGTAGCAGGAGCCGGCGGGACGCATCTTCGTGCCGCAGGTCATGCAGAGCGGGGAGTCGACCGCGGTGCCGGTGATCTTCTCCAGGAGCTCGGCGGAGGTGTGCGCCTCGCCGACCACGGGCCGGGCCGGGACCTCGCGGGCCTCGGAGCCGTGGGTGTCCTTGGTCTCGACGTCGACCACCTCGGCGTGCTCGGTCTTGAGCGACTCGGCCTCGCTGAGCTCGACGATCGGCTCGTAGGAGCCGGTCTCGAGGTGGCGCTGACGCTCCTCGGCGGAGTAGATGCCGAGCATCGACCGCTCCTCGAAGTCCATGTAGTCGAGCGCCAGGCGGCGGAAGATGTAGTCCATGATCGACTGCGCCATCCGCACGTCGGGGTCGTCGGTCAGACCGGCCGGCTCGAAGCGCAGGTTGGTGAACTTCGAGACGTAGGTCTCCAGCGGCACGCCGTACTGGAGGCCGATCGAGACGGCGATGGAGAACGCGTCCATCACACCGGCCAGGGTCGAGCCCTGCTTGCCGAGCTTGAGGAAGACCTCGCCCAGCTCGCCGTCCTCGTGGGCACCGGAGGTCATGTAGCCCTCGGCTCCACCGACGGTGAACGACGTCGTACGCGAGACGCGCGACTTCGGCAGGCGCTTGCGGGTCGGGCGGTAGACGATCTTCTCGACGACCTTGGTCTCACCCGCGGCCTCGGCCTTGGCGGCCGCCGCGTCGGCAGCGTCCTTCTTGGCCTTGCCGCCACCGTCGGCCAGGGGCTGGCCGACCTTGCAGTTGTCGCGGTAGACAGCCGTGGCCTTGAGGCCCAGCTTCCACGACTGCATGTAGACGTCCTCGATCTCCTCGACGGTCGCCGTCTCCGGCAGGTTGACCGTCTTCGAGATGGCGCCGGAGAGGAACGGCTGCGTGGCCGCCATCATCCGGACGTGACCCATCGGGGCCAGCGAACGGGCGCCCATGGCGGTGTCGAAGATCTCGTAGTGCTCGGTCTTCAGGCCGGGGGCGTCGATGACGTGGCCGTGCTCGCCGATGTAGGCAACGATCGCCTCGACCTGCTCCGGCTGGTAGCCGAGCTTGCGCAGCGCGCGCGGGATCGTCTGGTTGACGATCTGCATGGAGCCGCCGCCGACGAGCTTCTTGAACTTCACGAGCGAGAAGTCGGGCTCGATGCCGGTGGTGTCGCAGTCCATCATGAAGCCGATGGTGCCGGTGGGCGCGAGCACGGAGGCCTGGGCGTTGCGGAAGCCGTTGGACTCACCGAGCTTGATGACGTCGGCCCACGCCTGGGTGGCCAGCTTGTGCACCTGGGCGTCGGCGACGTGCAGCGTACGCACTTGGTCGTTGGCCGCCTGGTGCTTGCGCATGACGCGCTTGTGCGCCTCGGCGTTGCGGGCGTAGCCCTTGTAGGGGCCCACGACCTTGGCGAGCTCGGCCGAGCGCTTGTAGGACTGGCCGGTCATCAGCGAGGTGATGGTGGCGGCCATCGCACGGCCACCCTCGGAGTCGTAGCCCAGGCCCATGGCCATGAGCAGGGCGCCGAGGTTGGCGTAGCCGATGCCGAGCTGGCGGTAGTCGACCGTGGTCTGGCCGATCGACTCGGTCGGGAAGTCGGCGAAGCAGATGGAGATGTCCATCGCCGTGATGATGACCTCGACCGCCTTGGCGAAGAGCTCGCCATCGAACGTCTCGTCGTCCTTGAGGAACTTCAGCAGGTTGAGCGACGCGAGGTTGCACGAGGAGTTGTCGAGCGACATGTACTCCGAGCAGGGGTTGGACGCGGTGATGCGGCCGGTCTCGGGGTTGGTGTGCCAGTCGTTGATCGTGTCGTCGTACTGCAGACCCGGGTCGGCGCACTCCCACGCAGCCGTGGAGATCTTGCGGAAGAGCTCGCGGGCGTCGACGGTCTCGATGACCTCGCCCGTGTCGCGGGCACGGAGACCGAACTCCTTGCCCTCCTCGACGGCGCGCATGAACTCGTCGCTGACGCGGACCGAGTTGTTGGCGTTCTGGTACTGGACCGAGGTGATGTCCTTGCCGCCCAGGTCCATGTCGAACCCGGCGTCACGCAGCGCGCGGATCTTGTCCTCCTCGCGCGCCTTCGTCTCGACGAACTCCACGATGTCGGGGTGGTCGACGTCGAGGACGACCATCTTGGCCGCACGACGCGTGGCGCCACCGGACTTGATGGTGCCCGCGGAGGCGTCGGCGCCGCGCATGAACGAGACGGGGCCAGAGGCGGTGCCGCCGGAGGAGAGGAGTTCCTTCGACGAACGGATGCGGGAGAGGTTGAGGCCGGCGCCGGAGCCGCCCTTGAAGATGAAGCCCTCTTCCTTGTACCAGTTGAGGATCGAGTCCATGGAGTCGTCGACGCTGAGGATGAAGCAGGCCGAGACCTGCTGCGGCGAGGAGGTGCCGACGTTGAACCAGACGGGCGAGTTGAAGGAGAAGTACTGGTTGGCCAGCAGCCAGGTGAGCTCCTCCTCGAAGACCTGCGCGTCCTTGTCGGTCGCGAAGTAGCCGTGCTCGAGGCCGGCGGCGGTGTAGGTCTTCACCACCCGGTCGATCAGCTGCTTGAGGCTCCACTCACGTACGTCGGAGCCCACGGCGCCGCGGAAGTACTTGGTGGTGACGATCGTGGAGGCGTTCACGCTCCAGAAGTCGGGGTACTCCACACCGCGCTGCTCGAAGACCGTCTCACCGGTCTTCCAGTTCGTCTGGACGACGTCGCGTCGCTCCCAGGTGATCTCGTCGTACGGGTGGACTCCCTCGGTGCTGAAGACGCGCTGCATCTTCAATCCCCCCTTGGTCACCGTCTTCGCGGGCATGAAACTCCTCAGTTCCTCGTTGCTGACAACGTTGTCTGTTCTTGCGTCTGGAGCCCGGCACGCAGCTTCCCCACTGCGTACCGGGCGGTCTGTGGTTATCCGGTGGGGACGACGTCAGCGCTGCGCTCGGCACGCATGACGGCGATCTCCGCCTCGAAGTCAGCCGCGCTCTCGAAGGCGCGGTAGACGGAGGCGAACCGGAGGTAGGCGACCTCGTCGAGGTCGCGGAGGGGGGCCAGGATTGCCAGGCCCACCTCATGGGCCTGGATCTCGGCAGAACCGGTGGAACGCAGGGCGATCTCCACCTCCTGGCCCAGGCAGGCCAGCTGGTCCTCGGTGACGGGACGCCCCTTGCACGCCTTGCGCACACCCTGGACCGCCTTGTCGCGGTTGAAGGGCTCGCTGGCACCCGAACGCTTGAGCACCGTGAGCTGCATGAGCTCAACCGTGCTGAAGCGCTTGCCGCAGTCCGTGCAGGCACGACGACGACGGATCTGGCCGCCGTCCTCCGACACCCGTGAGTCGAGGACCCGGGTGTCGCTGTGCCGGCAGTGCGGGCAGTGCATGGCGTTCCCTCTCCGTGGTGACGTCCCCTGTGGATGAAGCCGCTCCAACTGTGGAACAACCGCATCAGGCTGTGCATCCATCATCCACTTCTGTGGACTAGATGTGGAAAACCACAACCGTGTAACTACTAGATGTTGTGGTAACCGTACGCGCCCTCCCCAATAGATGGCAAGCGGAACCGAGGAAGTGGGACGACGAGTTGTGGCGCCCTCGCAGAGCAAGCTCGTTTGCGCAGGTCACGGCCCCGGAACCCGCCGCGCAGCAGCCAGTCACCTGTCAGAATGGGGCTCGTGGCCCAGGGGAAGCGAGCAGGATCGAGGCGTTCGGCGCCTGCGTCGCGGACCCCCGACAAGGCCGCTCTCGGGTACGCCGGCGGCATCACCCTGTGCGTCATCGCGTGGGGCTACCTCGTCTACGCCGCCATCGAGTTCGGATCGAGCGCCCGCAGCGGCAACACCGGCGCCTGGGCCCTGCTAGCCCTCGCCGGCGCCGGAGCGGCGACCTGCCTCTTCGTCGGGTTGATGCTGGTTGCCCGCCTGGGCGCTGCACTCGGCCTCACGCGCCCCTCCGAGGGCGACGAACCGGCACCGCCACGACCGACCGGCGGCCGACGCGCAGCTCGCTGAGCAGGACGGCGTACGTCAGCCGGCGACGGGGACGTGGATCTTCTGGCCCAGGGTGACCACGGACGAGTCGAGGTCGTTGAGCTCGCGGATCTCGGTGATCATCGAGCGGACCTCGCCGTCCTCGGCGACTTCGGCGGCGATGCCCCACAGGGTGTCGCCCTCGTTGACCACGACCACCTCAGTGGCGCGAGCGGCGCCGGCCTCCTCGCTCGCCGAGGAGACACCGCTGAGAGCGATGCCGACGACCAGCGCAAGGACCAGGGCGGCCAGCACGACGACGACACGGCCCCGACGGGTCAACCGGACCTGACCGAGCGGCGAGGCCGGGATGGTGGCGTGGGTGGCGATGCTGGTCATGGAGACCTCCTGGGGAAGTGGTGGTCGTGCGTGGTGCGTGCGTCTCGAGTGAATGTCTATGCGGAGCCGCCGACAGTTTTGGAGAACTGAACCCCTGCACCACCGGCGGATTCGATCAGACGTTCGATCGAGCACATGTTCGACGTTAGAGCACATGTTCGAACGAAGCAAGCGTCGTTCGAACAAAAGTTCGATGCGATCCAGAGGGGTCCCGGCATCTACCTGATTCGGCATGCGCAGGAGGGGCCATCTCCCATGTCACCCTTTTCGGGCATGCACCGGTCGCCACGCACCCCTAGCGTCTGGCGCATGCGAGACCTCCTCACCACGGCCTCAGACACGATCGAGGCCGACTTCGCGGCGCTGCAGAGCGCGATCTCCCGATCCCCCTCCCTGTCGACGGCCGACGAGCCCGACGCGACCGTCTACTGGTCGTCGGAACCACTCACGCTGCTCAACGTGGTGGCCAACGCGCGGATCGCCCCCGACTCCGTGGCGACGCGGGCGCCCGGGCTGCTCGCCCCCTTCTTCCGGCGGGGACTGCCCTTCCAGTGGGTCACCACGCCGTCGACGACCACCCCCGCACTGGAGGCGAGGCTCGCCCAGGCCGGCCTGCTCGCCCGCGAGTACCCGGCGATGCACACCAAGCTCGGCGCCCCCATCGACCCGGAGACGCCTGACGACGTCTTCATCGACGTCGCCTGGCCCGACGGGATCGAGCCGGCCAGCCGCGCCGTCCTCCAGGCGCTGGGGCATCCCGCAGCCCAGCAGGACGTCACCCTGGGCGTCCTCGACACCCTCGACCCCTCCGACAACCTCTTCTTCGTGGCCCGCAGCCTGCGGACGGGCGAGGTCCTTGGCGCGAGCACCATGCACACGCGAGGCGCCAGCGTCATGCTCGCCAACATCAGCACCACGCCTGCGGCCCGCGGTCGCGGCATCGGCCGCGCCCTGGGCGCCACCATGATGAACCGAGCCGCCTCGATCGGGATCCAGACAGCCACCATGATCACGAACTCCCGCGCCTACCCGACCTACGTCGAGCTCGGCTTCCGGACGCAGTTCACCTGCGTGACCTGGGTCTGGGACCCCACCCGCTGACCTCCACGGCCCGGCAGCGTCGACGGGGGCGTGACACGCCGTTCGAACACATGTTTGAACTGGTGTCTGGATCCGACTAGCGTGAGGCCCACGCCAGTCCGCAACACCCAGGAGGATCCAGATGCCCAAGTCCAGCGGCGACACCGGCAAGGTCGTGTCCCTGCCCGACGGCCCTCCTGACGCGACGGGCCTCACCACCCGGCAGCAGCTGGTCCTGACGACGATCCAGGAGGCACTGGAGACCCGGGGCTACCCGCCGAGCATGCGCGAGATCGGCACGGCCGTCGGCCTCACCAGCTCCAGCAGCGTGGCCCACCAGCTCAAGACGCTGGAGGAGAAGGGTTTCCTCAAGCGTGACCCCAACCGGCCGCGCGCCCTCCAGGTCTTCCTGCCGGAGTCGATGGCGGCCTCCCGCGCCGTCTCCAGCGCCGACGAGTCGGAGTTCGACCCCACCGGCGTCGGCGACGCCGCCCCTGCGGCGACGTACGTGCCCGTGGTCGGTCGCATCGCGGCCGGTGGTCCGATCCTGGCTGAGGAGCGCGTCGAGGACGTCTTCCCGCTGCCCAAGCAGCTGGTGGGCGAGGGCACGCTCTTCCTGCTCGAGGTCTCCGGCGACTCGATGGTCGACGCCGCCATCTGCAACGGCGACTACGTCGTCATCCGTCAGCAGCCCGACGCGGTCAACGGCGACATCGTCGCCGCGATGATCGACGGCGAGGCCACGGTGAAGACCTTCCAGCGCAAGGACGGCCACGTGTGGCTGCTCCCGCACAACGCGGCGTACGAGCCCATCGACGGCACGCACGCCACCATCCTGGGCAAGGTCACCGCGGTCCTGCGCAGCCTCTGACCCCGTAGGCCGTCAGTCCGCGGTCGCGATGCGGCCGAGGGCCTGACGGACCACGGCGGGATCCGTCGTCGACCACATCGGCGGCAGGCTGGCCTTGAGGAAGCTGCCGTAGCGCTTCGTCGCGAGGCGTGGGTCGAGGATCGCCACCACGCCCTTGTCCTCCGTGGTGCGGATCAGGCGACCCACCCCCTGGGCCAGCAGCAGCGCTGCGTGGGTCGCGGAGACCTGCATGAAGCCGTTGCCACCCGCCTTGTCCGCCGCTCGCGAGCGCGCCGACATCAGCGGGTCGTCGGGACGCGGGAACGGGATCCGGTCGATCAGGACCAGCTGGCAGGTGTCGCCGGGCACGTCGAGCCCCTGCCACAACGTCAGGGTCCCGAAGAGGTTCGTGTGCGGGTCCTCGACGAACTGGCGTGACAGCTCGGGCAGCTGAGCGTCGCCCTGGGCCAGCGTGGTCAGGTGGGGCAGGCGCTCCCGGACCGCCTCGGCGGCTGCCTCCGCGGCGCGACGGGACGAGAAGAGGCCCAACGTACGCCCCTGCGCTGCGTCGATCAGGTCGACGATCTCGTCGACCTGGGCCTTGCCCAGGCCGTCGCGCCCGGGGTCAGGGAGGTGGCGGGCCACGTAGAGGATCCCCTGGCGCGCGTAGTCGAAGGGCGAGCCCACGTCGAGGGCCCGCCACGGGAGCGCGTCGTCGGCCGCCGACTCGCCGGCGCCGGTGTCCACGCGCTCCGACGGCTTGAGCCCGAGGCTGCCGGCGACCGCGTTGAAGTCGCCCCCCAGCATCAGGGTCGCGGAGGCGAAGATGACGGTCTTCTCGGTGAGCAGCCGCTCGCGCATCTGCGCCCAGACCTGGAGCGGAGCGACGGCCAGTCGGGCCGGGATCCGCTCACGCGCCTCGTTGAGCCAGAGCACGTCCGACTCCTTGAAGGCGGCCATCCGCTCGGCGGTCGCGAAGACCTCCTGCGCCAACCCCTTGGCCTGCGTACGCCCGGCGTCACCGTCCGCCTCGTCCTTGCCGAAGGCGGAGACCAGCGACCGTGCGGCGTCGCGCACGAGCACCAGCGCGTCGGAGAGCTGCTCCCCCGGCGTCTCGATCCGGCCTGCCGAGGTGGCGGCCAGGGCGTCGGCGAGCGCGTCCGCGGCATCGGCCAGGTCGTCGGCCGCCGTCGAGGCGTCGCCCTTGTCGGCGACGTGCTTCTGCGAACGACGTGCCGCGCGCTCGACGTCTCCGACGGTGAGCTCGTCGGTGGCGGCCTGGGTGACGCGGCTGACGAGCTCGTGGGCCTCGTCGATGACCACGACGTCGTAGTCGGGGATCATCGGCACGCCCTCGATGGCGTCGATGGCCAGGAGCGAGTGGTTGGTGACGATGAGGTGGGAGTTGGCGGCCTTCTCCTTGGCCCGCTCCGCGAAGCACTCCTGGGCGAAGGCGCAGCGTGCGGCCCCCAGGCACTCGCGGTGGTTGACGCTGACCTGGCGCCACACCCGCTCGGTGTGGCGCGGCGCGTGGTCGCGCTCGCCCGTGCCGCCAGCCTCGGACTCCTTCTCGGCCCAGCCACGCAGGGCGAGGACCTCGGCGCCCATCGACCCCTCGGGGATGTCGACGAGCACGCCCTGGTCGTCGGGCACGCCCTCACGGATGCGGTGCAGGCAGGCGTAGTTGGAACGGCCCTTCAGGACGGCGTACGTCGTGTCGAGCCGGTCGCCGACCGCCTCGACGAGCCGCGGGATGTCGCGCTCGACGAGCTGGTGCTGCAGGGCCAGGGTCGCCGTCGCCACCACGACGCGGTCGTGGTTGAGCAGGCTCGGCACGAGGTAGCCGAGCGACTTCCCGGTGCCGGTGCCGGCCTGGATGACGAGGTGCTGCTGCTCCGTCATCGCCCGCGCGACGGCCTCGGCCATCTCGACCTGCCCGGTGCGCTCCTTGCCCCCCAACGCCTCGACGGCGGCGGCAAGGACCTCACGGACGGGCGACTCTGCTGGCACCGGCTGAACTCTAGCCAGCGAGGCCGACAACTCCGGCACCGACGCCTCGTCGGGTCAGACGACGGCGCCCGAGTCGTCGCGCTCGATCGTGGCCTTCTGGGCCTTCTCCTTCGCCATCGGCCACTTCTGCTGCAGGTAGGTGACCAGTGGCGTCGCCACGAAGACCGAGCTGTAGGTACCGACGACCAGACCGACCAGCAGGGCGATCGAGAAGTCGCGCAGCGAGTCGCCACCGATGATCGCCAGGGCCGCCAGGATGAACATCGTGCCCAGACCGGTGTTGACCGTGCGCGGGAGCGTCTCCACCGCCGCCTTGTTGGCCTGCGCGGCGAAGGTGTCGGTCGGCTTGGAGCCCCGCCAGCGTTCGCGGATGCGGTCGAAGACGACGACCGTGTCGTTGACGGACAGACCGATGATGGTCATGGCCGCGGCCAGGAAGATGCCGTCGATGGGCTTGCCGAGCCACGCGAAGAGGCCGACCACGATGGCGACGTCGTGCATCATCGCGATCACGGCGGAGACACCGAAGGTCCACTTGAAGCGGACGGCGAGGTAGAGCAGCTGCGCCAGGAACGCCACGCCGAAGGCGATCAGCGCCCGGTCGCGCAGCTCCTTGCCGAAGGACGCACTGATCTTCTCGTCGCGCTCGAGGTCGGCCGTGCCGCCGATCGTGGCGATGACGTCCTGCACCTGCTGCGCCTCCTCACCGGAGATGGTGCCGGTGCGGACGAGGATCTTGCCGCCGTCGGTCTCCTGGACCGAGGCCACGTCGTTGACGTCGGCGTTGGCCAACGCCTCACGCGCGTCGTCGGCGGTCACCGTCTTCTGCGTGGAGTACTCCAGGACCCGGCCACCGGCGAACTCGACGCCGAGGTTGAGGCCGTTGACGAAGATGCCCGACAGCGCGATGACGGTGACGACACCGGACAGGGCCAGCCAGTTGCGGCGCCCCTTCATCAGGTCGGGGTTCTTGCGGTCGAGCCACTTGCGCACCCGGCCGATGTCACCGATGCCGGTGACCGCGGGGTGCTTGGAGATCCACTTGTTGGAGACACCGACCTCGGTCAGCACCCGCGCGATGATCAGCGCGGAGATCATCGAGGCGATGACACCGATGGTCAGGGTGACACCGAAGCCCTTGATGGGTCCGGAGCCGAGGAAGAAGAGCAGGCCGGCTGCGAGCAGCGTGGTGACGTTGGAGTCGATGATCGCGCTCCACGCCTTGTTGAAGCCGACCATCAGGGCGCGACGCAGCCCGGCGGAGGGGTACGCGGCGTACTCCTCCCGGGCGCGCTCGAAGACGAGTACGTTGGCGTCGATCGCCATGCCGATCGCGAGCACGAATCCGGCGAGGCCGGGCAGTGTCAGCGTCGACCCCAGCGCGATCAGCATCGCGTAGGCGAGCAGGGCGTACGACGCGAGCGCCAGGGTGGCCATCAGGCCGACGAAGCGGTAGACGGCGACGATGAAGAGCCCGGTGAGGGCGATACCGACGACACCGGCCCAGATGGAGTCGTCGATGGCCTGCTTGCCCAGGGTCGGGCCGGCGAAACGGACGTCGATCGGCTTGACCTCGAGGGGCAGCGAACCACCCTCGATCAGGGCCGCGAGCTCGTTGACCTCGTCGACGGTGAAGCCGCCACTGATCTGGGTGCCGCCCTGGATGGAGGAGCCACACGGGACCTGCACCTCGGGGGCGGAGATCACCTTGTTGTCGAGCACGATCGCGATGCGGCGCTGGTCGCCCTCGGCGCAGGCGGCAGCAGCGGAGAGGTCACTGAACTTCTTCGAGCCCGCGCGGCTGAAGTCGACGTCGACGACCCATTCGGTGCCCTGCGGCTGACCGGGCTGGGCGCCGGTGATGTCCTCACCCTCCAGGGCGGTGGGGCCGATCTCGAGGTAGCCCTCACCCGGGGTGTCGCTCTCGACGATCCTGTTGCCCTTCTTGGAGGGCTTCTGGTCCTTGTCGGTGATCGAACCCGCCACGACCGGGTGGACGGTCAACTGTGCCGTCTGGCCCAGCTGCTCGGCCGCCTCGTCGGCGTCCTTGACGCCCGGGAGCTCGACGATGATGCGGTTCTCACCGGAGCGGACGATGTTGGGCTCGGAGAGGCCGAGGGCGTTGACGCGCTGCTCGAGGACGGCCTTGGTGCGGTCGGTGTTCTCCGCGTTGGCCTTCGTCCCGTTGGGCGAGTCGTAGGTCTGGAGGGTGACCGAGACGCCACCCTTCAGGTCGAGGCCCAGGGTGGGTTCCTTGTTGAGCGCCAGCGCAGCACAGCCGGCCAGGAGGCCGAGCACCAGCACGAAGCGAATCCAAGCAGCACGAGACATGCGCGTCATCTTTCCTCAGCGTTGCGCGCCGCCCCCGTCCGGGGCGGTACTGAGACTCCAACGAGCCCCCAGCGGATCAGGTTCCCATGGAACGTCACGACATCCGACACGAACCCGCCCATCGATCGCCCCGAGCGTGTCGGACGGGAGGGACGGCGGCGCTCAGACTGCGTACTCCTGCAGCTCGCCCGCCAGGTCGGCGTTGACGCGTCCGGAGACGTGGGTGCCCTCCCCGGTGTGCTCCAGCGTGGCGATCTCGCCGTGCTGGTGCAGCTTGTTGAGCAGGTCGCCACGGTCGTAGGGCAGCAGGGCCTCGAACTCGATGTCGGGGTGGGGCAGCTCCTCCTCGACCAGCTGCAGCAGCTCGGGAATCCCCTCGCCGGTCCTGGCGGAGACCACCATGCTGTGCGGCTCGCGCTGACGCAGGCGGGCCAGCGTCAACGGGTCGGCGGCATCGGCCTTGTTGATCACGACGATCTCGGGGATCTTGTCGGCCTCGATCTCGGCGAAGACCTCCCGCACCGCGGCCAGCTGGCCTTCCGGGTCGGGGTGGGAGCCGTCGACCACGTGCAGGATCAGGTCGGCCTCGCCGACCTCCTCCAGCGTCGAGCGGAAGGCCTCGACCAGCTGGTGCGGCAGGTGGCGCACGAACCCGACGGTGTCGCTCATCGTGTAGACGCGTCCGTCGCTGGTGGTCGTACGCCGCGTCGTCGGGTCCAGCGTCGCGAAGAGGGCGTCCTCGACGAGGAGGCCGGCGTCGGTGAGCCGGTTGATCAGCGAGGACTTGCCGGCGTTGGTGTAACCGGCGATCGCGACGCTCGGCACCTTGTTGCCGCGCCGCTTGGAGCGCTTGGTCTCGCGGACCTTCGACATGCCCTTGAGCTCACGACGCAGCTTGGCGATCCGGTCGTTGATGCGACGACGGTCGGTCTCGATCTTCGTCTCACCGGGGCCGCGGCCACCGATGCCCTCACCGCCGGAGACCCGTCCACCGGCCTGGCGCGACAGGTTGCCACCCCATCCGCGCAGGCGCTGCTTCATGTAGCTCAGCTGGGCCAGCTCAACCTGGGCCTGGCCCTCCTTCGACTTCGCGTGCTGGGCGAAGATGTCGAGGATCAGGGCGGTGCGGTCGACGACCTTCACCTTGAGCCGGTCCTCGAGGTTCCTCAGCTGGCTGGGCGCGAGCTCTCCGTCGCAGATGACCGTGTCAGCGCCGGTGGCCTTGACGATCTCGGCCAGCCCCTCGACCTTCCCGCGACCGATGTAGGTGGCCGGGTCCGGGCGCTGGCGGCGCTGGTAGAGCGCCTCCAGGACCTCCGAGCCGGCAGTCTCGGCGAGTGCGGCGAGCTCGGCCATGGAGTTCTCGGCGTCCGCCACGGTGCCCTCGGTCCAGACGCCCACCAGGACGACCCGCTCCAGACGCAGCTGGCGGTACTCGACCTCGGTGATGTCCTCGAGCTCGGTCCGCAGCCCCGCAGCGCGCTTCAGCGCGTAGCGCTCGGCGAGGTCCATCTCGCCGGCGGTCGCCTCGTTCAGCTCCGGGTCGGGCTCGTCGACATACCCGGAGACGAAGTCGTCCGACCCGTCCTCGTCAACGTCATCCAGGGGCTCGAGCGCGTCGAGGTCCTTGTCGTCGTCCCAGGCGCGGGTGGCGGCGAGCTCGTCTGCAAGGGTGAAGTTCTTCTCGTTCGTCATATGGCGTCCAGCCTAGGTCGCCGCGCCTGAGCGCGCGACCCGTTATCGCCGGCCGCGACGCCTCAGAGGTCGGTCTCGCCGCGCGCCACCAGCACGGCCGGACCAGTCATCAGGATCCGGTCGTCCTCGGTCCAGGTGATCGAGAGCGTGCCACCGGGCACGTCGACGGCGTACGCGGTGCCCCGCGCCGCGTCGTCGAGCAGTGCGGTCGCGACCATCACCGCGCAGGCTCCGGTGCCGCAGCTCCGGGTCTCGCCCGAACCACGCTCGTGCACGCGCATGGCGACGTGGTGCTCGCCGCGTCGTACGACGAACTCGACGTTGACCCCGTGCGGGTAGACGCCGGCGTCGTGGCCGGGCGCCACGAGCAACGAGCCCGCCTCCGACAGGTCGTCGACGAAGGCGACCGCGTGCGGATTGCCCATGTCGACGTTGGCCGCGGTCCACGCGCGCTCCCCCACCGAGACGGTGGACGGGTCGCCCACCAGCGGCTTGCCCATGTCGACGGTCAGCAGGTCACCGGAGACGGTGACCACCTTGACGCCCCCGCGGGTGGCGACCTCGACGGGCCGGTCGGCCGCGACCAGACCTTCGTCGAGGAGGTGACGCGCGAAGACCCGCACCCCGTTGCCGCACATCTCCGAGACCGAGCCGTCGGAGTTGCGGTAGTCCATGAACCACTCGGGGCCGGACTCCCCCAACGCTTCGGTGCGGACCACGCGCAGGACACCGTCGCCGCCGATGCCCGCGCGGCGGTCGCACAGCGCCCGCACCCGCTCGACGGGGAGCTCCCCGTGGAGCGAGCCGTCGTGGTCAGGCAGCAGCACGAAGTCGTTCTCGGTGCCGTGGCCCTTGAGGAAGGGATAGCTCACCGGGTCATTCTCCCACGGGGGCGAGGCCCGGGCCGAGGACCGTGTAGCGGGTGCAGACGAAGTCGCCGTTGCGCACGACCTCCTCCAGCCGCAGCTCCACGCGCGCCGGGAGCAGCGGCGCCCCCGCCCCCAGGGTCACGGGAGCCAGCTGCACCCAGAGCTCGTCGACGAGGCCGGCCTCGACGAACCGCGCCACCAGTTCACCGCCACCGACCAGCCACACGTCCTTGCCCCCTGCCGCCTCGGAGGCTGCGGCGTGCACGCTGCGTACGTCGTCGAGGGTGTCGGCAGCGACGAACGAGACCCCCTCGACCGGTTGGAACTCCCGGTGCGTGAGGACCCAGGTCGCCAAGCCACCCATTGCCGCCTGCTCACCGTGGTCGAGCAACCACTGCCACGTGGAGGCTCCCATCACCGCTGCGCCGAGGCGCGGCTGGAACGTCTCGAAGCCCATGGCGCCGCCCGCGTCGATGTCCCGCGTCACCAACCACGACAGGTCGTGGTGGGGGTCGGCGATGTAGCCGTCCAGGCTGCAGCCGGTGTAGAAGATCGTGCTCATCGGGCCATTCTGGCGCCCGGTCGAGGCCGCAGGAGTCAAGCGTGTCCACGTGATGGGCACCACACTTCCCAGACCTGCTACCACTCGGTAAGTTGCGGATCCGTAGGGAGGCTGGGAGACCTTCCTACGTGCAGAAACCTCCGTCGCCCGGCACCACAGCGGCGGAGCCCCGTACTGGGGAGGGAGACACGGAGGGCGGTCCCGCAAGGGATCGCCCTTCGGTCATTTCCCGTCGCGCCCCTCGGCCAGCGACCGCACCGCTGCCACGGCGCGGTCGACGCGATCGGGGGCGTCGAAGGGCACCCAGGTGATCCGGTCGTCCTTGCGGAACCATGAGTCCTGGCGCCGGGCGAAGCGCCGGGTCGCGATGACCGTGCGCTCCTTGGCCTGCGCCAGGTCGAGCTCGCCGGCCAGGTGGGCCGCCACCTCGCGGTAGCCGATCGCCATGGCGGCCGTACGCCCCTGCGCCAGCCCTCGCGCGAGCAGGCCCTCGACCTCCTCGACGAACCCCTCGGCGAACATCTCCTCCACGCGCTGCTCGATCCGTGCGTCAAGGGTGGGTCGATCGATGTCGACCCCCACCTGCACCGTCAGGGGGTCGACGTACTCCAGGCGCGGGAGCGTGGCGCTGTAGGGGCGACCGGTCAGCTCGACGACCTCGAGGGCGCGCACGATGCGCCGGCCGTTCTCGGCCAGGATCCCGGCGGCCGCCTCAGGGTCGACCGCGGCCAGACGACGGTGCATCTCGGCCGGGCCGACCTGCGCCAGCTCGTCCTCCAGCCGGAGGCGGAGGGTCTCGTCGGTGCCGGGGAACTCGAACTGGTCCAGCACCGCGCGCACGTAGAGCGCGGAGCCGCCGACGAGCACCGGCGTACGCCCGCGCCCCCGGATCTCCGCGATGCGCGCGCGGGCGAGCTGCTGGAACTCCGCCACGCTCGCCGACTCGGTCACCTCCATCAGGTCCAGGAGGTGGTGGGCGATGCCGCGGCGCTGGGCGGGCGGGAGCTTGGCCGTGCCGATGTCCATGCCGCGGTAGACCTGCATGGCGTCGGTGTTGACCACCTCGCCGTCGAGCAGCTCGGCCAGGTCGAGCGAGAGACCGGTCTTGCCAGCCGCCGTCGCACCGACCACGGCGACGATCGGCGGCAGGCTCATGGGACTAGTGTTCCAAAGAGCCGGGAGCGCTGCGGGCCCTCCCCCGACGCAGGAGATTCCATGGCAGCACACGACGACGCCACCACGCTCGACCGCTTCGTCGTCGTCCCCGCCTCGTACGTCTACCTGCTCCGCGAGGGAGCCTCGGGCACCGAGGTGCTGCTCCAGCAGCGCGGCGACGTGCCCTACATGGCCAGCCACTGGGCAGCGGGCGCTGCCGGGCACGTGGAGCGGGGCGAGGACGCCTTCGCCGCAGCCCGGCGCGAGCTGCGCGAGGAGCTCGACGTCTCTGCCGACCTGCACTTCGAGTTCACCATGCAGCGCACCCTGCACGCCGAGGCGATCGACGAGCGCGTGGACTTCTTCTTCACGGCCAGGTCGTGGGAGGGCGAGCCCCGCATCGTCGAGGGCTCCAAGTGTGCCGGGCTCGGATGGTTCCCGCTGGACGCGCTCCCCGCTCCGATGGTGCCGCACGAGGCGCACGCGCTGGCCCACCTGGGCAGCGGGCTCGGCTACCTCACCTTCGGCTTCTGAGGGTTGTCGCCCCGACGGTGCGGGTAGGGGGACAGGACTGTCCCTCGACACTGTCCCTTCGACCACCAGGAGTTGACGTGAGCACCCTCCCCCCGAAGCCCGACCCGGTCACCGAGGAGCCCGAGCTCCACCCGGGCGGCGCCGACGCGATCGCGGACGACCAGGACCGCCAGGACCGCCAGGGCCTCTCGCGTGACCTCGCCCCCGAGAACAACCCGGCTGTCGACGACGTCCTGCCGGACGAGATCGCCGAGCCCGACGACAAGGACCAGGCCCCGTCCGGCCAGGCCGACGACCAGGAGGCCGGCACCCAGCACGGCCCCGAGGCCGGTCAGGTCGACGAGGAAGGCAGCCCGGAGCCTCCGGCCTGACCTCCACCGCCCAACGTCGACCAAAAGTCCCGCACCAGCCCCACAGGCGACGGTCAAGCGACTTTTGGTCGACGTTCGGCTGCCGTCGCAAGCGCTGACCGCACCAGCTCAGGCCGCAGCACCACGTCGTCCCAGGTGAACCGCAGGACCCGCCACCCCGCGAGCACCAGCTCGTTGTAGCGCCGCGCGTCCCTCACCAGTCCCTGCCTGCTCCCGTGCCACGCGAAGGAGTCAGCCTCGACGACCAGCTCCAGTCGCTCGTCCACCAGGTCGGGACGACCGATGAAGGCGGCCTCGACGTACAACGGCACCTGTGGCACCAGGCGCAGCGCAGGAACGTCCAGTGAGATGGCCCGCAGCGCTGACTCGAAAGGATTGTCGGCCAGCGCCGACGCGGCCGCCGCGACCCGCCGCGCTCGGCCCGCCCCCCGGCCGCGCAGGCCACCTGCCAGCGCGATCAACTCGTCCGCTCCGTATCCATCGCGCAAAGCGGAGTCCGCGACCGAGAGCGCGATGCGCAGGTCCAGCGTCCGGAGGCAGTCGACGAGCGTCCGATCGCGCGACGTGATCGAGTCGTTCACCTCGTCGAGGGTCAGGTCTGCCCAGTGCAGCACGACCTCGGGCAAGGTCCGCTGCCGAGCGCGGCTCCCGCGGGGGACCGTGACGTGCACCCGCTGGTCGACGGTCAGCACCGGCCACCCGTGCCAGTGAGCGGCGGAGGTGTGCGACAGGACCCCTCCCGCCGCGTGGGCAAGGCCGCGGTCCTCAGCCGTGCTCGCCAGGACCCAGCGTCCGCGGGCCACTCGGCGGATGCTCCCCGCGGACGCCGCGGCTTCCAGGCCGTGGCGCCCCACCACCTGACGCAGCTGCTGGGTGGTCGCCACCCCGCCCCATCGTCGGACCAGCTCTCCCACCCGGCCTGATCCCACGGCCCAGGGGTCGGCGCCGCTCCCCCACTCCCGGTCTCCGGGAAGATCCTCGATCGGCACGGGCCCACCGTCGCAAAACGGCGACGCGCCCCGTGGAGTCTCTCCACAGGGCGCGTCGCGCCAGACCGGTCACCTCGGAGCAGTCGCCTCGGCTCAGGCTCCGCAGGCAGGTGCTGCCGGCAGCGGAGCCGGCACACCGATGGCGGGCATCCCCAGACCGACACCCTTCGCGGGGGCGGGCTCTGCGGTGCGCCTCTCCCAGGCGTCACCGGCCCGCGTACGCCGCACGGCCAGGATCGGCGCGTCGGCGATGAGGTGGTGCGGGGCGGCGCGGGTGAGCTCGACCGTGACCATGTCGCCGGGGCGCACGGAGTCGGCCTCGACGCGCGAGAAGTCAGTGGCGAAGTGCACCAGACGGTTGTCGGGGCCGCGGCCGGAGAGCCGGTGCGTGGCGCCGTCCTTGCGACCCTCACCCTCGGAGACCATCAGCTCCACGGTGCGACCGACGAGCTTCTGGTTCTCCTCCCAGGTGATCTGCTCCACGAGCGCGGCGAGGCGCTGGTAGCGGTCCTTCACCACGGCCGGGTCGATCTGGTCGGGCATCGTCGCGGCGGGAGTGCCGGGGCGGATCGAGTACTGGAAGGTGAAGGCCTGCGCGAAGCGGGCCTGGCGCACGACCTCCATCGTCTGGAGGAAGTCCTCCTCGGTCTCGCCGGGAAAGCCGACGATGATGTCGGTGGAGATCGCGGCGTCCGGGATGAGTGCGCGCACCTTGTCGAGGATGCCGAGGAACTTCTTCTGACGGTACGAGCGGCGCATCGCCCGCAGCACCGTGTCGGAGCCGGACTGCAACGGCATGTGCAGCTGCGGCATCACGTTCGGCGTCTCGGCCATCGCCTCGATGACGTCGTCGGTGAACTCGGCCGGGTGCGGCGAGGTGAAGCGCACGCGCTCCAGCCCTTCGATCTCGCCGCAGGCGCGCAGGAGCTTGGAGAACGCCTGCCGGTCGCCGAACTCCACGCCGTACGCGTTGACGTTCTGGCCCAGCAGGGTGACCTCGGTGACGCCCTCCGCCACCAGCGCGCGCACCTCCGCGAGGATGTCGCCGGGGCGGCGGTCCTGCTCCTTGCCGCGCAGCGACGGGACGATGCAGAACGTGCACGTGTTGTTGCAGCCCACCGAGATGGAGACCCACGCGGCGTACGCGGAGTCGCGCTTGGTCGGCAGGGTCGAGGGGAAGACCGAGAGCGACTCGAGGATCTCGACCTGCGCGGCTTCCTGCGACCGGGCCCGGTCGAGCAGCGCGGGGAGCGAGCCGATGTTGTGGGTGCCGAAGACGACGTCGACCCACGGGGCCTTCTTGACGATCGTGTCGCGGTCCTTCTGCGCCATGCAGCCACCGACGGCGATCTGGAGGTCGGGCTTCTTCGCCTTGACCGGTGCGAGGTGGCCGAGGTTGCCGTAGAGGCGGTTGTCGGCGTTCTCGCGCACGGCGCAGGTGTTGAAGACGACCACGTCGGCCTGCTCACCCTCGGGCGCGGCCACGTAGCCCGCATCCTCGAGCAGGCCGGTGAGGCGCTCGGAGTCGTGGACGTTCATCTGGCAGCCGTACGTCTTGACCTCGTACGTGCGGGGCGCGGGCTGGGTGGCGTCAGGCAGGGCAGTCATGGCGCCTTCAAGAGTACGGCGGCGCGGCGGCAGGCGGAGAAATCCCGCGCGCGTGAGGGCTCAGGGGATCCGGTTCGCGCAGCCCGCGACCGTCTCGTCGCGCCACGAGAGCAGCAACGCCTCCAGCTCGTCCACCTCGTCGTGGGCGATCGGGTCGGCCACGTGCTCCAGGACGGGCCTGGACGCGTCGACGAGTGCGCGTACGAGGTCCTGCAGCGGCACCGTGCCCTCCCAGACCGTGTGGCCGTCGTCGTCGAGCAGGTCGGTGACACGGCTGGCGACGTGGACGATCCTGACCAGCACGGCGCTGCCCGCCCGGCGCAGGATCCACCGGAACTCGCCGGGATCCTCGGCCCAGGCGCAGCGGGCGTCGTGGGCCCCGGCAGCGAGCGCCGAGACCGCCCGCAGCAGGTCCCCGAGGGCGGCGGTGACGTCCTGGGCAGAGATGACGGCCCGCAGGCCGCGCAGCGAGAGGCCCGCCGTGGCCCACCCTCCGGGCCCCACGTCGCACCAGAGCTGCAGCCTCTGCGACGACGCCCAGTCGCCCCATTGGGTCGGTCGGACCACCGCCCCCACCTCCTGTTCCCGAGAACGGCCGAAAGGTAGCAGTCAGGTCACAGAGCGGTAAAGGAACGGAATTGGCCGCACCCCGCGGTGGCCCGCATCGCCCCTGTGCGACTACGTTCAGACGCATGACAGCCGCGGTGGAGCCCCAGAGCAGCGCCCCGAGCACCGATGGACTCGTGGTCCTGCGCGGGGTCAACAAGTACTTCGGTGCGATGCAGGCCCTCAAGGACGTCAACCTGTCCATCAAGCGGGGCGAGGTCGTCGTCGTGATCGGGCCATCAGGCTCGGGCAAGTCGACGCTGTGTCGCACGATCAACCGTCTGGAGACGATCTCCGAGGGCGAGATCCTCATCGACGGGCACAAGCTGCCCGAGGAGGGCAAGGCCCTGGCCGACCTCCGGGCCGATGTCGGCATGGTCTTCCAGTCGTTCAACCTCTTCGCCCACAAGACGATCCTCGAGAACGTCACGCTCGGACCGATCAAGGTCCGCAAGCAGAAGAAGGCCGAGGCCGAGAAGCGGGCCATGGAGCTTCTCGAGCGCGTGGGCGTCGAGGCCCAGGCCCAGAAGTACCCCGCACAGCTCTCCGGTGGCCAGCAGCAGCGCGTGGCGATCGCCCGCGCCCTGGCCATGGAGCCGAAGGTGATGCTCTTCGACGAGCCCACGTCCGCCCTCGACCCGGAGATGATCAAGGAGGTCCTCGACGTCATGGTCGACCTCGCCAAGCAGGGCATGACCATGGTCGTGGTGACCCACGAGATGGGCTTCGCGCGCACGGCCGGCGACCGGGTCGTCTTCATGGCCGACGGCGCGATCGTGGAGGAGAACACCCCCGAGGAGTTCTTCACCCACCCGCGCAGTGACCGCGCCAAGGACTTCCTGAGCAAGATCCTGGAGCACTGAACACCGGGCCGAGGGCTCGGTGCCCTCGGTGGACGAGTTTTCGACAGAGGGAGAGTGACATGCGATTCAGAAGGACGAAGGCAGTCGTCGTGGGCGTCAGCCTCGCGTTGGCCATGGCCGCGTGCGGCGGCGACGACAAGGACAGCGGGCCGGAGGTCAAGTCCGACATCGACTTCGAGTCGGGCACCACGATGGCCGAGATCGCGGACCGTGGCACGGTCACCATCGGCACCAAGTTCGACCAGCCCGGCTTCGGCCTGCGCAACCTCAAGGGCGAGCCCGAGGGCTTCGACGTCGAGGTCGGCAAGATCATCGCCGGTGCGCTGGGGATCCCCGCCGAGGACATCACCTGGAAGGAGACCCCCTCCGACGTCCGCGAGCAGGTGATCGAGAACGGTGACGTCGACTTCGTCATCGCCACCTACACGATCAACGACGAGCGCAAGAAGCGGATCACCTTCGCCGGTCCCTACTACGTCGCGGGTCAGCAGCTGATGGTGCGCTCCGACGACGACAAGATCAAGGACCTCGAGGACCTGAAGGACCCCAAGGTCCGGGTCTGCTCGGTCACCGGATCGACCCCGTCCGAGACCATCCGTGACTTCCTCGCGAACGAGCGCCAGCTGACGCTCTTCGACGTGTACGACAAGTGCGCGAGCGCCCTGAAGAACGGCCAGACCGACGTGGTCACCACCGACAACGTCATCCTGGCCGGGTTCGTCTCCGAGTCCGACGGTGACTTCAAGCTCGTCGGTGACCAGTTCACCGAGGAGCCCTACGGCATCGGCATCAAGAAGGGCGACGTCGACTTCTGCGAGTTCATCAACGAGACGCTCGAGGCCAACGAGGACAGCTACAACGAGGCCTGGTCCTCGACGGCCGGCAAGATCGAGGGCACGTCCCCGGCGCAGCTGCCGGACGCCGACTCCTGCTCGTGACGCAGGCCTGAGTCATGACACCGTCGCCGGCGGTGCAGCCACCCCGCTGCACCGCCGGCGACCACCCCCCGAACGAGGAGAGAAGTGGACGCCGTCTTCGACAACCTTGACCTCTTCTGGTCAGGCTATCTTCGGTCCCTGGGCATCTGCCTGTGGGCCATGGCGGGTTCACTCGTCCTCGGCACGCTGATCGCCGCCTGCCGCGTCTCCCCCGTGCCCGCCCTGCGCTGGTTCGGCACCTCCTGGGTGACGCTGGTGCGCAACTGCCCGCTGACGGTCGTGCTCTTCATGATCGCCTTCGGCATCCCCGAGCTCGGGATCAACGCCTCCTACTACGTCTTCGGCGTGGCCGCGCTGGTGCTCTACACCAGCGCGTTCGTCTGCGAGGCCATCCGCTCGGGCATCAACGCCGTGCCGGTGGGCCAGGCGGAGGCGGCGCGGGCCATCGGCCTGACCTTCACCCAGAACCTGAGCCAGGTGATCATGCCGCAGGCACTGCGCACCTGCATCCCGCCGCTGGGCAGCGTGATCATCGCCATGTTCAAGAACTCCGCGGTCCTCGGTGCCTTCGGCGTCGCCGGCGACCTGTGGGGCGTCGGCAAGCGACTCTCCTCCGCGCAGGGGTACGACGCCTTGCCCGTCTTCATCGGGGTCGCCATCGGCTACCTCTGCATCACCCTCCCTGCCGCGGCTGTCCTGGCCTACCTCGAGCGGAAGGTGGCGATCGCACGATGAGCAACGTCCTCTACGACGAGCCCGGCCCCAAGGCACGGCGCCGTTCACTCATCGGCACCGTCATCGTCTCCGCGGCGATCCTCGCCCTGCTCCTGCTGGTGGCCAGGCGGCTCGACGAGCAGGGCCAGTTCGCGGGCGACCTGTGGGCGCCGCTCTTCGACCCGAACAACGAGTACTTTCCCGACGTGTGGCGGTCCCTCGGCAACGGCCTGAGGGCCACGCTGGTCGCTGCCGTCCTGGCGATCGCGGCCTCCCTCGCCGTCGGGACCCTGCTCGGCGTCGGGCGTCTGATGTCGGGCCGCCTTGCGCGCATACCGCTGGTGACCGTCATCGAGCTCCTGCGCGGCCTCCCGGTGATCGTCACCATCTTCCTGGTGCACACCGCCGTCAAGGAGTCCGACCTCGACCTCTCGTTCCTCCCGGGCGACGAGGGCCTGTGGGTGCTCGTGGTCGGTCTGACCCTCTACAACTCGGTGATCATCGCCGAGATCGTCCGCGCCGGGGTGGGCTCCCTGCCCCGCGGGCAGGCCGAGGCCGGCTACGCGATCGGCCTCACGCGGTGGCGGACGATGCTGTCCGTCCAGCTGCCGCAGGCCTTCCGCACGATGCTTCCGGCGTTGATCAGCCAGCTCGTGGTGATCCTGAAGGACACCTCGCTGGTGGCGGTGCTGGGCATCTACAGCGAGCTGCTGCGTGAGGGGACGTTCATCTCGCAGTACCTGAAGAATCCACTCCAGGTGTACCTCCTCATCGGCGCCATCTTCATCCTCATCAACTACCTGCTCTCGCGGCTGGCGACCACGGTGGAGCGGCGCCTGAGCACGCGTACCTCCGGAAGCGTGGCCAACGCGCACTCCGTCACCCCGACCGGCGCGAACACCTGATCCGGGAGCCGGGGCACCATGACGACGTCGAGAAGCTCCCGGCGGATGACAGGCGCGGAGCGCCGTGAGCAGCTGATCACGATCGGCCGCGGGATCTTCGCCGAGCGCGGTTTCGAGGGGACGGCCATCGAGGAGGTCGCCTCCCGCGCGGGGGTGTCGAAGCCGGTCGTCTACGAGCACTTCGGCGGCAAGGAAGGGCTCTACGCCGTCGTGGTCGACCGTGAGGTCACCCAGCTGCTGCTCCAGATGCGGTCGTCGCTCTCCCCCGCGGAGCCCCGAGCCCTGCTCGAGTCGTCAGCGCTGGCCCTGCTGACCTACATCGAGGAGAGCCCCGACGGCTTCCGGATCATCGTGCGGGACTCCCCGCGAGGAGCGGCCAGCTCGACCTTCCAGTCGATCATCGGCGACGTCGGCCACCGGGTCGAGGGGATCCTGGCCGAGGAGTTCACCCGCCACGGACTCCAGGCCGAGCACTCCCCCATGTATGCGCAGATGCTGATCGGCATGACCGTCACCCTGGGGCAGTGGTGGCTGGACACCCGCAGCCCGGACAAGACCACGGTCGCCGCCCACCTGGTCAACCTGGCGTGGAACGGCCTGACCGGTCTCCAGGTCGAGCCCGAACTCCGCACCGAGCGACCCTGACGTCTCGACGTCAAGATTCTCGATGGTGGGCTAGGCTGATCCCATGCGCGACGAAGTCGACGATCTCGTGGAGGCCTGGGCGCGTGAGCGCGCCGATCTCGACCTGACCCCGGTCGAGGTCTTCAGCCGGATCGGGCGTCTCTCGCGCCACCTCGACCTGGCCCGCAAGGGCGCCTTCGCCGCCAGCGGCGTGGAGTCCTGGGAGTTCGACGTGCTGGCCGCGCTGCGGCGCGCCGGCGACCCGTACGAGCTCTCCCCCGGTCGCCTGCTGCGCGAGACGCTGGTGACCAGCGGGACGATGACCAACCGCGTCGACCGGCTCACCACCCGGGGCCTCGTCGAGCGGCTGCCCGACCCCAACGACCGTCGCGGGGTGCTCGTACGCCTGACGCCGGAGGGCAAGAGCACCGTGGACGCGGCCTTCGAGGCCCTGCTCGACGCCGAACGGGCGTTGATGCCCGACCTGGACGCCGAGGACCGCGAGCAGCTGGCGACGCTGCTGCGGCGGCTGCTCGAGCCCTTCAGCTGACCCGGCCCGCTGGCTCAGCCCTCGAGCAGCTCGCTGGCCTCCAGCCACTCGAGCTCCAGGGACTCACGCTCCTGCGCCAGCTCGCCCAGGGTGGCGTTGAGCTCGGCCATCCGGTCGTACTCGGTCGTCGAGGCCAACGACGCTAGCTCCTCGTGGATCTTCTGCTCGAGCTCGGTGATCTTGGCGAGCCGCTTGTCGATCCGGGCGACCGCCTTGCGGGCCGTACGCTCCTCGCTGCTGCCGGAGCGTGCCTTGCCGCCGCTCGGGGCAGCAGGCGCCGCCGACGCAGCAGCCGCGGAGGCAGCGGCGTTCGCGCTCGCCAGTCCGGCCGCGCGACGCTCCAGGTATTCGTCGACCCCACGCGGCAGCATCGAGATCTGGCCGTCACCCAGGAGCGCCCACACCGAGTCGGTGACCCGCTCGAGGAAGTAGCGGTCGTGGGAGACCACGACCAGGGTGCCGGGCCAACCGTCGAGGAAGTCCTCGAGGACGTTGAGGGTCTCGATGTCGAGGTCGTTGGTCGGCTCGTCGAGGAGCAGGACGTTGGGCTCCAGGAGCAGCAGTCGCAGCAGCTGGAAACGACGGCGCTCGCCACCGGAGAGCTCGCCGATCCGGGCGACCAGGCGGTCGCCGGTGAAGCCGAAGCGCTCCAGCATCGAGGTCGCCGTCAGCTCCTGGCCGTCCGCGGTCTTCGTGACCCGGCGGATCGACTCCACCATCGGGAGCACCCTGGCGTTGGGGTCGAGGTCGTCGAGCTGCTGGCTCAGGTGCTGCATCGAGATGGTGCGACCGTGCTTCACCTTGCCGGAGCGCGGCGCCAGGTCACCGGCGAGCATGGAGAGCACGGACGTCTTGCCCGCACCGTTGACGCCGACCAGGCCGACGCGGTCGCCGGGCCCCAGGCGCCAGGTGGCGTGGGAGAGCAGCTGACGCTCGCCGCGGTAGAGGTCGACGTCCTCGACGTCGATGACGTCCTTGCCGAGCCGCTGCGAGGCGAACTTCTGCAGCTCGAGGCGGTCGCGCACCGGGGGCACGTCCGCGATCAGGGCGTTGGCCGCCTCGATCCGGAACTTGGGCTTGGCGGTCCGGGCGGGCGCACCGCGACGCAGCCAGGCCAGCTCCTTCTTCATCAGGTTCTGGCGTCGCCCCTCGGTGACCGCGGCCTGACGCTGGCGCTCGGACTTGGCCAGCACGAAGGCGGCATAACCACCCTCGTAGGCGTCGACGACCCCGTCGTGCACCTCCCAGGTGGTCTGGCAGACCTCGTCGAGGAACCAACGGTCGTGGGTGACGACCACCATCGCGGTGGGCCGGTTCTTCATGTGCTCGGCCAACCACGCGACCGCCTCGACGTCGAGGTGGTTGGTGGGCTCGTCGAGGACGATCAGGTCGTGCTGCTCCAGCAGCAGCGCAGCCAGCGCACAGCGCCGGCGCTCGCCGCCGGAGAGGCCCAGGACCGGGCGGTCGAGGTCGAGGCCGGTGAGCAGCTCCTTGACCACGCCACGGGCGGTGGCGTCGCCGGCCCACTCGTGGTCGGCCTTGCCGCCCAGGACGGCCTCGCGCACGGTGTGGGAGTCGACGAGCTCGTCGCCCTGGTGCAGGTAGCCGACGTCGACCCCGGACGTACGGGAGACGCGACCGGAGTCCGGCTCCTCCTGCCCGGTCATGATCTTGAGCAGGGTCGTCTTGCCGTCGCCGTTGCGACCGACGATGCCGATGCGTTCACCGACGCCGATGCCCAGGGAGACACCGTCCAGCAGGGGTCGGATCCCGTAGGACTTCGAGACGCGTTCGAGGTTGAGCAGGTTGGCCATCAGTTCTCCGGGAAGGGCGAGGTGTCGACCACGTGGGCGCCGGCCACGGGTCCATGGGCGGTGAGGACCACCGGTCGGGTGGAAGCGAGTGAGGCGGCCACGTCGCGCGCAGCCTCCGCCGACTCGCAGAGGAAGACGCAGGTGGGGCCGGAGCCGGAGACGAGTCCGCGCAGGGCGCCCTCCGACTCACCCCGGGCGAGCAGGTCACCCAGGTCGGGGCGCAGGTCGACGGCCGCGGCCTCCAGGTCGTTGTGCAGGGCGGCGGCCAGCGCCACCGGGTCACCGGAGGCGAGCGCGGTCAGCACGGGCTGGGCGGGGGCGGGCTCCGGCGAGGCGTCGGGGAAGAGCGCGTCGAAGTGCCGGAAGACCGCCGGGGTGGACAGGCCCCGGTCGTCCGGGACGACGACCCACGACCATGCGCCGAAGTCGTCGGTCGGGGTGACGAGCTCGCCGCGACCCACCCCGCGAGCGGTGCCACCGATCAGCGAGAAGGGGACGTCGCTGCCCAGCTCGGCAGCCAGCGCGAGCATCTCGCTGTCCGGCGTCCGGAGGTCCCACAACCGGTCCAGGGCGACGAGGGCGGCGGCCGCGTCGGCGGAACCGCCAGCCATGCCCCCGGCGACCGGGATCGTCTTCGAGACCTCGACCCGCGCGGTCGGTCGGCAGCCGTCGTCGCAGCGTCGGGCGCAGAGCAGCTCCGCGACCCGGTCGACGATGTTGTCGCCTGCCGCGGGAAGCTCCACCTCGCCGAGGTGGGCGGCGACCGCGGTGGTCAGCGACCAGTCGTCGGCGGCGTACGCCGTGAGGTCGTCGTAGAGGCTGACGGCCTGGTAGACGGTGTCGAGGGGGTGGAAGCCGTCCTCGCGGGGCGCACCGACCCCGAGGTGGAGGTTGATCTTGGCCGCGGCACGCACGGTGAGACTGCGGGTCATCTGCCGATTCCCGAGGTGGTCTCGAGGAGCGCCTCGGTGATCCGTACGAAGTCGTCGAGGACCAGCGTCTCGCCGCGCGCCTGGGGGTCGACGCCGGCCGCGACGAGGGCGGACTCCGCACGCTCGCCCGAGCCGTCGACGAACTGCTTGAGCGTGGAGCGCAGGGTCTTGCGGCGCTGGGCGAAGGCCGCGTCGACGACCCCGAAGACCTGCTCCCGGGTCGCGGTCGTGGCCGGGGGCTCGCGACGGGTCCACGCCACCAGGCCTGAGTCGACGTTGGGAGCGGGCCAGAAGACGTTGCGGCCGATGGCACCGGCACGGCGTACGTCGGCGTACCAGGACGCCTTGATCGAGGGGATGCCGTAGACCTTCGAGCCCGGCCGCGCGGCCAGGCGGTCGGCGACCTCGGCCTGCACCATCACCAGTCCACGCTCGAGGGAGGGCAGCAGGGCCAGCATGTGCAGGAGCACGGGCACCGAGATGTTGTAGGGCAGGTTGGCGACCAGGGCGGTCGGCGCCGGGCCGGGGACCTCGGTGATCCGCATCGCGTCGGCGAGCACGACCTCGAAGTGGGCCGCCTGCTCGGGGGCGTAGGCCTCGATGGTCTCGGGCAGGAGCCCGGCCAGGAGGGGGTCGACCTCGATGGCCACCACCCGCTGGGCCACCTCCAGCAGCGCCAGGGTGAGCGAGCCCAGGCCAGGGCCGATCTCGATCACCACGTCGTCGGCGGTGATGGCCGACTCGCGGACGATGCGACGCACGGTGTTGGCGTCGATCACGAAGTTCTGCCCGCGCTGCTTGGTGGGCCGCAGGTCGAGGCGGGCCGCCAGCTGACGCACATCGGCCGGCCCCAGTAGACGAGGGCCGGCCGATGCGTTGGTCATGCGCGCAAGGGTAGTTGTCGCGTCAGCACAGACCCAACCCGCGCGTCAGCGCAGGCCGAGCTTGGCCGAGCAGTGGGGCCACTGGCCCCAACCGGCGCGGGCCTGGAGAATCTTGCCGCGCTTGATCTGCTCCTCACGGCTGTGCTGGTGGGGCAGTCCGCTGCCGCCGACCGAGGCCCACGTGCTGGCGCTGAACTGCAGGCCACCGTAGTAGCCGTTGCCGGTGTTGGTGCCCCAGTTGCCACCGGACTCACACTGCGCGAGCCGGTCCCAGACGGTGTTGCCGCTGGTGAGGACCGGAGCAGCCGGAGCCGGCGCCTTCTTGGTGCCGACCTTGATGATCGCGTCACGGGACTTGCGGGTGACCTCGGAGCTGACGACCTTGCGGGCGACCAGCTTGCCGTTGACGTAGCGCAGCTCGTAGACGACGTCGCGCAGGCCGGCGCGACCGGCACGGACGACCGCCTTCTTGCCCTCGGGCATGGAGGCGTCGGTGCGCTGGATCGTGTCGAAGCCGAGCTTCTCGCCGGAGACGTTCTTGCGCACGATCTTGATGCGCTTGACGGTGATGCGGTCGCCGGGCTTGATCTTCTTGCCGGGGCGAGGGGTGACCACGTCGTGCTTGCCGAGCTTGACGTCGAGCTCCTCGAGCACCTCACCCACGGTCATCGCCGGCACGTCGACCTTGCGGGCCTTGCCTGCGCCGACGGCGAGACGGACCTCCTTCGGCGTGACGACCTCGAGCTCCATGCCGGAGCGGCGGATGGTCGAGGAGCGGCTGGCCGAGAGGTCAGCGCCGGCGAAGCGGCGGCCGATCTGGCTCAGGGCGCCACCGACGGAGGTGGCGGTCACCCAGTGGGTGGATTCCTTGCCGTCGACGTTGAGCTCCAGGGGACGGCCGAACGCCACGGTGATGGCGGTGCCGTCGGAGACGGAGGTGTCCAGGGAGGGAGCGACCTCGTCGTACTTGCCGATCTCGATGCCTTCGGAGGCGAGGACCTCCTCGACGGTGCCACCGAGGACGGTGACCTCGTTGCTCTTCCCGTCGAGGGTCAGGGTGACCGACTTGCTGAGTGCTGTGTATCCGAGAGTGGTGCCTACGACAACCAGGGCAATGACGGCGCTCAGGGCGACGAGGAGCTTGCGGCTGTGCAGGGCAGTCTGGATGGACGGTGCGATGCGCACGTTTCTCCGAACGTCGTGCTTCCCGGTTCTCAGGGATCAGCACGTGTGCCACACGCACCACGACGTTGTCATGGGGGGAAGAGCATGTGGTGCTCCGAGCCTGACGTGATGTCAACCCGGCGTGTTGATCGGTGGTTGGGGGGTCCTGATCCCGGCTTTCCGCTTTCGACGATAACGAAAACGGCCCGGACCCCCAAACGAATCAGGCAATTCAGGCCCCTCCCAGGGGGCCCACCACGTCAGATCACGGAACGATCACGCCTGAATGACGCGGTCTCGGCGCGTGACGAGGCTCTCGTCGAGGATCCGGCGCTGAGAGCGCTACCACGCGCCCCCGAAGGCGACTTCGGTGTTGGTGTCGACGGCCGCGCAGAGCTCCCCGAGGTCGTCTCCCCTGACCTCGGCCATGAACCGCATCGTGAGCGGAATGAGGTAGGAGGCGTTGGGGCGTCCTCGCCACGGCACGGGCGTGAGGAACGGTGCGTCCGTCTCGACGAGGAGGCGGTCACGCGGTGTCACCGCGAGCGCCTCGCGCAGCGGGTGGGCGTTCTTGAAGGTCACGGTCCCGGCGAAGCTCAGGTGGGCGCCACGGTCGAGGCACTCGCGCGCGAAGTCGGCGTCGCCGGAGAAGCAGTGCATCACCCAGCGCTCGGGCGCACCCTCGGAGTCGAGCACGTCCAGCACGGCCCGGTGGGCGTCGCGGTCGTGGATCACCAGCGTCTTGTCGAGGCGCTTCGCCATGTCGACGTGGCGTCGGAAGCTCTCCTCCTGCGCCGCGACGCCCTCGGGACCGGTGCGGAAGAAGTCCAGCCCGGTCTCCCCCACCGCTCGCACGTCCGGGTGCGCGGCGGCCAGCTGCTCGATCTCGTCCAACGCCGCTTCCAGCTCGCCCTTCTCGGCCAGGCGGGGCGCCTCGTTGGGGTGCAGCGCGACGCCGGCGACGATCGCCGCGTGGTCACGGGCAGCCTCGACGGCCCAACGAGCACCCGGCAGGTCGCAGCCGATCTGGACGATACGGGTCACCCCCACGGCCGCCGCGCGAGCCAGCGCCTCGTCCGTCGCCAACCAGTCGCCGTCGGCGATGTCGAGGTGGCAGTGGTTGTCGACGACCGGGTGCGGCAGCGGCTCGGGGGCGGGAGGCCGTTCGCGCTCACGCCTCGCGCCCGACTTCTCCTCGGTCGCCGCCCGTTCACGGACGGGATGGTCACTCATGGGCGCCGTCGACCCGCTCCAGGATGATCTCGGCCAGCACGGCCGGGACCTCCTCGGGGATCCAGTGACTGACGCCGTCGAGCTCGACGTAGCGGTAGTCGGCCTCGACGAACTCGTCGCACGCCTCGGCGGCCGCCCGCGAGATCGCGCTGTCGCCGGTGCTCCAGACGTACGTCGTGGGCACGGTGACCTGGCGGCTGCCCGACGGCCGGCCCGACGGCAGGAGGGAGAGCGGGAGGGCGCGGTACCACGCCAGGGCACCGCTCAGGGCACCGTCGGCGACGATCTCGCGGTGGAAGCGCTCGAGCTGCTCGTCGGTCATGCCGCTGCCGCGCAGCCAGCCGTCGAGCACGTGCGGACGGGCGTTGACGATCCCGTCGACCAGGAAGGGGACGTTGAAGAGTGCGAAGTACCACGAGCGCAGCGCCTGCGTGCTGGTCATGGTGGCCCGCGCCATCGCGCCGGGGTGCGGCACCGAGACGGCGGTCAGCGTGCGGACGAGGTCGGGCCGCGACGTGGTCAGGCCCCAGCCCACGATCGCTCCCCAGTCGTGGCAGACCAGGTGGACCGGCTCGCCGATCTCCTCGACGAGCGCGACGACGTCGCCGACGAGGTCACGCATGCGGTAGTTCCAGCGCCCCTTGGGGCGGGCGTGCGGCGAGTAGCCGCGCTGGTCGGGGGCGTAGGTCCGCAGCCCCGCGGCGTGCAGCACCGGCTCGACCTCACGCCAGGCGGTGGCGCGCTGGGGGAACCCGTGGAGCAGCACCACCGGCCTGCCGTCCACGGGCCCGCCCGTGGTGACGTCGAACGAGAGTCCGTCGCGCACGAAGCTCTTCATCGGACGTGCACCACGTCGTAGACCTCGCGCTTCGGCACGCCCGCCAGCTTGGCGACGGCGGCGATCGCTTCCTTGCGGCTCATCCCCCCACCTTCGCGCTCCGCCACCGCCTCGCGCAACGCCTCGGGCGTGTTCTCGACCGCGGCCGTCGGCGCGGCTCCCTGGACGACGACGGTGACCTCACCGCGTACGCCCTCGGCGGCCCAGTCGGCCAGCTCGCGCAGGCCACCGCGCACGACCTCCTCGTGGGTCTTGGTGAGCTCTCGGCAGACCGCCGCGGGACGCTCGTCGCCGAGCGCGGCGGCCATCGCCTCGAGGGCAGCCTCGGTGCGGTGCGGCGCCTCGAAGAAGACCATCGTGCGCTCCTCACGCGCCAGTGACTCCAGGCGGCGTGAGCGCTCGCCGGCCTTGCGCGGCAGGAAGCCCTCGAAGCAGAACCGGTCCACGGGCAGGCCCGAGACGGCCAGCGCCGTGAGGACGGCGCTGGGCCCGGGGACCGCAGTGACCCGGACGTCCGCCTCGACGGCCGCGGCCACGAGCCGGTAGCCGGGGTCGGAGACGCTGGGCATCCCGGCGTCGGTGACCAGCACGACCCGCTCGCCGGCGAGCAGGGCCTCGAGCAGGACGGGCGTACGCGCCTGCTCGTTGCCCTCGAAGTAGGAGACGACCCGCCCCGACAGGGTGATGCCGAGGTCGGTGGTCAGCCGCTTGAGCCGGCGGGTGTCCTCCGCGGCGACGACGTCGGCGCCGGCGAGCTCCTGGGCCAGGCGCGGCGGCGCGTCACCCGCCTGACCGATCGGGGTCCCGGCGAGCACGAGGACCCCGGGACCCGCCGCGTCCGGTCCCTTCGCGCTCGATTCGTGAGCTCTCGATCCGCTCGCTCTGGGAGACGTCGCCGCTGACATGGGCCCCATCCTGCCGTGTGATGACTACAGTGACCGATCGTGACCCCTGAGGCGAGGCTCCCCACGCGGGCGAAGCCCCGGTCCGAAGCCCGGACCCCCACCCCGCGCGGAGTCGAGCCTGCCCACGCCCCACCGCGTCGCGGCCTCGAGCAGCCGATGTACGCCTTGGGCGGCGCCGCGCTGCTCACGCTCTTCTCGTTCGTGCTGCGCGTCTTCCGGATCGGTGAGCCGAACTCGTTCGCCTTCGACGAGACCTACTACGCCAAGCACGGGTGGGCGCTGACCCACTTCGGCTACGCCAGGAGCTACGTCGACGACGCCGACGCCAAGATCCTCACCGGCCAGACCGACAACCTGTGGACCGACACCCCCGAGATGATCGTCCACCCCGAGGTCGGCAAGTGGCTGATCGGTGCCGGGGAGATGATCTTCGGGATGGATCCCACCGGCTGGCGGATGGCCTCGGCCATCGTCGGCTCGCTGATGGTGCTGGTGATGTGCCGCTTCGCCACCCGGGTCACCGGATCGGTCTTCCTCGGCCTCCTGGCGGGCTTCCTGCTCTCCCTCGACGGACTGCACCTGGTGCTCTCGCGCCTGGCGCTCCTCGACATCTTCCTCGCCTTCTTCATGCTGCTGGGCGTGCACTGCGTCGTCGCCGACCGGCAGTGGTTCACCCGCCGCACCGCCGAGGCGGCCGACCAGCCCGTCGGCACGTGGGGCCCGGTCTGGCTCTACCGGCCCTGGCTGCTGGCCGCAGGGCTCTGGTTCGGCCTCGCCGTGGGCACCAAGTGGACCGCGCTCTACCCGCTCGCCGCCTTCGGTGTCTGGGCGTGGGTCTCCAACGCGGTGGCGCGTCGCTCCCTGCGGGTGCGGTGGGCGGTGGCGAAGTCGGCCCTCGTCGACGGCGTCCCGGCCTTCCTGCACCTCGTCGGCGTGGCCTTCGTCGTCTACGTGCTGTCGTGGACCGGCTGGATGCTCAACGCTGAGGAGTACGAGCAGCACCTCTCCGACACCCAGTACTCGCGGTTCAACGGTGGCGGCAAGTGGCCCAGCGCCACGCAGCCGGACGCCGCGTGCGACGGCCCACTCGACGCAGTGACGAGCCTGTGCGTGCCGAAGGAGGCCGTGCAGACGCTGCGCTCGCTGGCCTCCTACCACCGCGACGTGTGGAACTTCCACACCGAGTTCCTCAACGACGCGACCCACACCTACGCCTCGAAGCCGTGGGGTTGGCTGGTGCAGAACCGGCCCGTCGGGGTCGACGCCCAGCTCGACATCAAGCCCGACACCGAGGGCTGCGGGGCCGCCGCCGACTCGTCGTGCCTGCGCCAGGTGCTGCTGCTGGGCAACCCGATCCTCTGGTGGGGCGGATGCGTGGCGCTGGTCGCCTCACTGGTGCTGTGGGTCGGGCGCCGCGACTGGCGCTTCGGCGTCCCCGTGGTCGGCGTCGCCGCCACGTGGCTGCCGTGGCTGCGTTACGACGACCGCACGATCTTCCTCTTCTACGCGATCGCCATCCTGCCCTTCGTCGTGCTCTCACTGACGCTGTGCATCGGCGCGCTGCTCGGGCCCACGCTGCGGGCGTCGACGAGGCGCACGGTCGGCGCCGTCGTCTCAGGCGTCTTCGTCGGCGCCGTGGTGCTGGCGTTCGGCTGGTTCTGGCCGATCTGGACCGACCAGCTCATCACCCACGGGGAGTGGATGCGGCGAATGTGGCTGAAGTCGTGGATCTGATCGGGGCCTCGGAGCTCTCGACGAGACCCTGCACGATCAGCCACTGCGCCACGAGGTAGGTCGACATCACCCAGAAGCCGTGGGCAGGCAGGGCCAGACCGGCGCCCCCCAGGCCGATCAGGGAGTCGGAGAGCACGAAGAGGGCGGCGCCGGCAGCCGTGGCCGGGGAGACCCGGTGCGCCAGGAAGGCCATCGCTCCCAGCGCCAGGCCGTAGAGCGCCACGGCGAAGAGGAACGGGCTCACCCCACCGGTGGCGAGGAAGAAGCCGGCCAGCGCCAGCCACCACACCACGTACGGGGCGAGCAGGGCCGGACGGCCTGCGGTGCGCGAGGCGTCGCCCGCACGGACGAACGCGGCGGCGTAGGCGACCTGCGCGATGCCGAAGAGGCCGACACCGGCCAGGAAGAGGTCGGGGTTGATCAGCGCCAGGTCGCCGAACCAGCTGAAGGTCACGCCCACCGCGGCCAGCGGCCACCAGGAGGGCAGCGGACCGGAGGCGGTCCGGCGTCGGTGGGCGAGCACGAGTCCGAGCGCCGGGAGCAGCAGCGCCTTCGAGACCGGCGCGACGACGCCGGCCCCGGGTACGCCGGCCGCCACCCCGAGCTGGGCGACGAGGTGGACACCGGTCACCGCCCAGAAGGGCGCCGTGACGCCGGCGGGCACACCCCGCATCCGGGGCATCCGGGGTGTCCCGGTCGCACCGGGCATCCGGGCGGCCAGTCTCGACACCGTGCTGCGCAGTCCCCGACGTGCTCGCGTTCGCATGCCCGCACCCTGCCGCACCCGGGGCCGAAACGTCGAGCAAACTCGCCAGACGATGGGAATCAGAGGGTGGAAATCAGTCGGCGGGGATCAGTCGTCGAGACTCTTGAAGAAGGGGCCGAGCAGGGTGGCGACGTGGCCGGTGACGGTGGCCCGGTCGCGGCCCTCCTCCAGCATCCGCGAGGCGGTGTAGACGACCGACTGCACCAGCTCGGCCAGCGCCTCGGCGCCGCCGAGCGCCTCGAGCAGCGGCCGGCCGATCTCCTCGTGCAGCTCGCCCCCCGCGGTGGCCATCCGGTCCCGGGCGTGGGTCGCCAGGCCGCGGACCACGGCGTGCTCGCCCTCGTCGACGAGCGCGAGGTTGGCCTCGATGTACGCCGCCACCTTGGCCCCGGGAGTCGCGGCAGCGCTCATGGCGACGTGGATCCGCTCGCGCCATCCCGGCAGGACGTCGGCGATCACCGCGTCGAGGAGCTCCTCGCGGGAGGAGAAGTACTGGTACAGGCTGGTGCGCGCCAGACCGGCCCGCCGCCCCACCTCAGCGAGGCTGGGGGCGGCGGACCCGTCGGCGAGCAGGTCCCGGGCAGCGTCCAGCAGAGCTCGGCGCTGCTTGGCGCGGTGCTCGGCAAGACTTGCGGCGTTGATCCGGGGCATTTCTCTCCACTGCTCCCTCAGGGCTGGCGGGTCAGACGTCCGTCAACCATCTCGTAGACCGAGTCGCAGTGCGACAGCACGTCCCGGTCGTGGGTCACCATCACGGTGGCGACACCCTGCTCGCGGGTCTCCCGGGCGAGCAGCGAGACGACCTCCTGGGAACGCTGACGGTCGAGTGCGGCCGTCGGCTCGTCGACGAGCAGCACCTTCGGGCGCACCATCAGGGCCCGGGCGATGCCGACGCGCTGACGCTCGCCACCGGAGAGCTCGTGGGGGCGACGGTCGGCCTTGTGCGCGATGCCGACCTCGTCCAGCAGCGCGTGCGGGTCACGGGTGTCGGCGAACTTGCCGAACGTCGTGGGCAGGCGCAGCTGGTCGACGGCGGTCAGGGCCGGCACCAGGTTGGACGTCTGGAACACGAAGCCGATCTTCTCGCGGCGGATCCGCGACAGCTCCTTGGCCGAGCGGCCGACGAGCTCCTCGTCGCCGATCTGCACCTGGCCCGAGTCAGGGGTGCTCAGTCCGCCGGCCACGGCCAGCGAGGACTTGCCCGAGCCCGAGGGGCCGACGACCGCGACGAACTCGCCGGGGGCGACCTCGAGGCTGACGTGGTCGAGTGCGGTGACGATCTCGTCGCCGTCACCCAGGGTGAGGCTGACGTCGGTGATCTTGAGGCCGTTCATCGGCTGGCTCCCAACGCGGTGAGGGGGTCGACTCGGGTGATGCGGACGATGGCGATGGCGGCACCCACGAGGCCCAGGACGATCAGCAGGACCGAGGCCAGGGCGATCGGGCCGACCTGCAGGGCGAACGGCATGGCCGTGGTCTGCAGCCCGGCACCAGCACCGACGCCGATCAGGACGCCGAGGCCGACCGAGACGAGGAGGAGGATCAGTGCCTGTCCGAGGCCGTCACGCAGCAGGTAGCCGGTGGAGGCACCCATCGCGCGCATGACGGCGATCTCGTCCTTGCGGTGGATGGTCAGCACGGTGAAGAACGCACCGGCCACGAGGGCACAGATCGCGTAGAGGAAGACCTGGATCAGCATGAGGGTCGAGGTCTCGGCGGTGTAGCCGGGCGACGCGCCGTAGGACTCCTTCAGCGTGAGCGAGGAGGTCCCGACCTTCTCGTCACCGGCAGCGAGCTGGTCGGCGGTCGGCTCGTCGTCGTACTGCACGGCGATGGCGCTGACCTGGTTGTCGCGACCCTGCGGGAGGTCGGCGTCGAGCGAGACGCCGGCCGCGGCTGCCTGCCAGGTCGGCAGCTCGACGTAGCCCATGTCGACGTGGCCGAAGGTGTTCTGGCCGTCGAGGAAACCGCTGACGGTCAGCTCGATGTCGGACTGCTCGAGGGTGATGACGTCACCGATCTCGATGCCCTGCTCCTCGGCGTCGGCCGAGAGCACGACCGAGTGGGCGTCGACCAGGCCGTCGCCCTGGGCGGCCTCGGGAGCGACGAACGAGTCCTGCTCGACGCCGATGAGGGCCAGGTCGATCTGGGTGCCCTTCTGGTTGGCACCGTTGACCAGCGCGAGACCGAACGGCGCAGCGTCCTTGACGCCGGGCTGCTCGGCCCAGGCCTCGGCGTCGTCGACCTCGACGACGCTGCGGGTGAAGGCGGAGTCCTTCTGGATGTCCTTCTCGAAGGCGAAGGAGCTGACGGGGAGGTTCTGGAGTCCGGAGACTCCGTCCTTGGTCAGGCCTTGGGCGAGGCCGGAGAGCAGCACCATGAGGATGGCGATCAGGACGATCACTGCCCCCATGAGTCCGAACCGGGCCCGCGCGAAGCGGAGCTCACGAAGAGCGAGGAACATGGGTCCACCTAGATGAGGTTTGACGACACAACGTCGGCAAGTTTACGGACAGGGTGTCGGGAAACCCAAGGGATGCCCCGCCGGGAGCGCGAATGTGAGCAGGCGCACGCTGGCGCCCCCCCAGGGGTATGGACAGTGGCCGCCAGCCGGGTGAGGATGCCCGGACGAGCGACACGCCCCTTCTCGAGGAGACACATGTCCAGGCGCACCCGCATCGGAGCCATGGCCGCCACCCTGGCCGCCTCCGCCCTACTCGTCAGCAGTCTCGGTCAGGCATCGACCGCCACACCGGGCCACCACAAGCCCTCCCACCACCGTACCGTCGGAGTCCAGGTCCTCTCCTTCAACGACTACCACGGTCAGATCGAGGCGCCGGCCGGCAGCAGCGCCATCCTCGGCGAGGCCGACGACCCCAGCAACACCGTCGTCGGTGGCGGCGAATACCTCGCCACCCACCTCAAGAAGCTGCGCAAGGGCGTGCGCCACTCCACGACCGTCGCGGCCGGCGACCTGATCGGCGGCTCCCCCTTCCTGTCCGGCCTCTTCCACGACGAGCCGGCGGTCGAGTCGCTCAACGCGATGGACCTCGACATCTCCTCGGTCGGCAACCACGAGTTCGACGAGGGCGTCACCGAGCTGCTGCGCATGCAGAACGGCGGCTGCCACCCGGTCGACGGCTGCTACACCGACAAGCGCTTCCGCGGCGCCGACCACCAGTGGCTCGCCGCCAACGTGGAGTACAAGCCGGGCACCCGCAAGGCCGGGCGCACCGTGCTCCCGCCCTACGAGATCAAGCGCTACCAGGGCATCAAGGTGGCCTACATCGGCATGACGCTGGAGGGCACCCCTGAGATCGTCGCCCAGGCGGGCATCCGTGACGTCCGCTTCCTCGACGAGGCCCGGACCGCCAACCAGCTGGTGCGCCAGCTCAAGCGCAAGGGTGTCGAGGCCTTCGTGGTGCTGCTGCACGAGGGCGGCTTCGCCCCCGGCACGTACGACGAGTGCGGCGGCCTCTCCGACCCGATCAAGACGATCAACGACAACCTCGACCCCGAGGTCGACCTGCTCGTCACCGGGCACACCCACTCCCCGTACGTCTGCCCGCTGCCCGACGCCCGCGGCAACACCCGCTACGTCACGAGCGCCTCGTCGCAGGGGCGCGTCGTCAACGAGACGTGGCTGCAGCTCGACCCGCGTACGCGTGACGTGGTGCGCGACAAGGTCACCTCGACCAACCACCTGGTGACCCGCGACGTGCCCGCCGACACCAGGCAGAGCGCGATCATCGCCAAGTGGAGCGCGCTGGCCGCCCCGATCTCCAACCGCGTCGTGGGCACCATCTCCGGCGACATCACCCGGGCCGCCGACCGGCAGACCGAGTCCGGCCTGGGCAACCTCATCGCCGACGCCCAGCTCGCAGCCACCTCCGCCCCGGCGGACGGTGGCTCGGTGGCCGCCTTCATGAACCCCGGTGGCGTGCGTGCCGACCTGACCTACAGCCAGGTCAGCGGCGGGGAGGGCCCCGGCGAGGTGACCTACGGCGAGGCCTTCGCGGTGCAACCCTTCGGCAACCTCGTGGTGACCATGGACCTCACCGGTGACGCCATCGAACGGCTGCTCGAGCAGCAGTTCGCCGGAGACACCAAGCGGTTCCACCTCGGAGTCTCCGAGGGCTTCACCTACACCTACGACATGTCGCGACCGGCCGGGGACAAGATCGACCCGGCGACGATCGCGATCAACGGGGTCACGCTCGACCCGAGCGCGACCTACCGGATCACGACCAACAACTTCCTCGCCGACGGCGGGGACGGGTTCACGGTCTTCACCGAGGGCACCAACCGTGCCGGAGGCGGCGACGACCTCGCCGCCCTGGTCGACTACATGGCAGCGCGCCCCCAGCTGGCACCGGCTCCCACGGACCGGGTGACCGAGCTGCCCTGACGCCCCTTCGGCGGTCAGCCGACACGACCGGGTCGCTCCCACGAGCGGCCCGGTCGTGCTGCTTCGGGAGAGTGGCGCCGGGCTGTGGAGTGACGTGAGAGAATGAGGGTGCCGTTCTGCTCGTCATGAGCGGCGCCGCACGCCGATCCGCATCAAACGAAGAGTGTGAGCATGGAGTTCTCCCAGGGCCAGACGGTCATCCACCCCCACCACGGTCCCGCGACCGTGGCCAAGGTGTTCAGCCGTACCTTCAAGGGGAAGGAGAGGCAGTACCTGGAACTGAAGGTTCACAGCAGCGACCTGTCGATCAACCTTCCCATCGACCAGGCCGACGAGGTCGGCGTCCGGGCCGTCTTCGCCCAGGACGAGACCAACGACCTGCTCGACGTGCTTCGTGCTCCCACCGGCGCCCAGGAGCAGAACTGGTCGCGCCGGATGAAGGCCAACTCCGAGCGCCTCAAGCTCGGCGACCTCCCGACCACGGCCAGCGTCGTGCGTGACCTGATCCGTCGTCAGGAGGAGCACGGACTCTCTCCCAACGAGCGCGAGATGCTGAAGGCCTCGAGCCGCCTCGTGCTCGCCGAGTTGGCGCTGTCGCTCTCGATCGAGGAGAGCGCGGCCGAGGAGCTGCTCCGCGCCACGGTCCTCGGCGAGGAGACCGCCCTCGGCGACGAGGTCGCGGCCCAGCCTGCCGACGCCTGAGCGTTCCAGCGCCTGAGCGTTCCAGCGCCGAGCCTGCCCCGCGTGTGCGGGCGGGCTCGGCGTTTGCGTGCCCGGGGTCAGTGCTCCCGCAGGAGCGTCCCTGAGCCCTCGACCCGGTCGTCGATGCCGTGCTCGCGCAACGCGTGCCACAGGGTGGCGGCGTTGATGGCCACGACCGGCTTGCCCAGCTCGGCCTCGAAGGTCTCGGCGTGCCGGACGAAGGAGAGGTTCGTGCCGACCTGCACGATCGCCTCCACGTCTGGGCCGTCGATCTCGGCCACGACCTCGCGCAGCCGGTCCTCCTCCACGCGGGCGATGTCCATCGCCGTGGGGCAGCGCAGGCCCGTGATGGCAGCCACGTCGAAGCCGGCCTGGGTGAAGAACCGTCCGACTTCACGGTCGGCCACGGGCTGGTAGGGCGAGAAGACGGCGACACGGCGTACGCCCAGCACCTGGAGCGCGGCGCGGCAGGCGCTCGCGCCCGTGGTGACCGGCAGGCCGGTGCGCTCGGTGATCCGCCGCTCGAACGCCGCGTTGCCCTCCACCCCGCCCCAGAAGGTCTCGGCCGACATGCCCATCACCATGCGCTCGGGCTCAGCGGTGAGGACATCGCGCACGGCGTCGTCCATGGAGGCGCGGATCTGGGTGAGCAGGGCCTCGAAGCCCGCGTCGCCATCGATCGTCGGGTCGGGGATGTACATCGAGCCGGCCCGGAAGGCGACGCCCTCCACCCCGGCCTTCCAGTAGTCGTGCTCGACGACGGTGTTGGTGGAGGGGACGATGACGCCGAAGACCGCGCGCGGGCCGACGACGTTGGTCATGCCGCGTCCTGGGGGAAGTAGAGGTCGACCGCCCGGTGGGCGCGTTCACGGCTCGCGGGACGGTCGAGGAGCAGGGCGTCGACCAGCAGGGGCGCCACGATCGCGTTGACCGCGTCGTCGGCGCGCTCCCCCGTCACTCCGTCGCTGGCCAGGACCGCGCGGAAGGGAGCCACCAGGTCGTCGACGTAGCGCTGGCGCAGCGGACCCGCCGCGTCGTCGCTGGCAGCCATGGTGACCAGCGCCTGGAGGAAGGCGGCCACCGGTCGGTCACGCAGGCGGTCACAGAGCAGGTCGACCTCGGCGTGCAGGTCGGCGACCGGGTCGCCGGAGAGCACCCGCTGCACCGGCGGCGCCACGTCGATGAGGGCGGCCAGCACGTCGGTGGGCGTGGCCCAGTGCCGGTAGATGGTCGAACGGGAGACTCCGGTGGCCTGGTGCAGGCGCAATGGGGTCAGTGCGGCGCCCCCCTCGGTGAGGAGGACCTCCAGCGCCGCAGTCAACACGGTGGAGACGGTGTCCGCTGCTGGCCCCGCGGGGCGACCGATCTTGCTCACGAGGGTTGACGGTACAGCGTGCACCGCACCATGTACTACCTCCGCGGGGTGAGTCGGGCATCGAATCGCCCTCGGACGGGTAGGGGTCACCCGGACGAACCCCCACCCTCACGAGGAGGACGCATGTCCAAGGTCATCATCATCGGCGGGCACGGCAAGGTCGCTCTGCGCCTGGCCCCGCAGCTGGTCGAGCGCGGCGACGAGGTCACCAGCGTCTTCCGCAACCCCGACCACGAGGCGGAGGTCGCCGCCACCGGCGCCCAGCCCGTGGTGGGCGACGTCGAGACGATGAGCACCGAGGCCCTGACCGAGCTCGTACGCGGCCACGACGCTGTCGTGTGGTCCGCCGGAGCCGGCGGGGGCGACCCGAAGCGCACGTACGCCGTCGACCGCGACGCCGCGATCCGCAGCATGGACGCCGCCAGGGCCGCCGGGGTGGAGCGTTACGCGATGGTCTCCTTCCTGGGCGCCTCCCGGGAGAACCTCCCTCCGAAGGACGACTCCTTCTACCCCTACGCCGACGCGAAGGTGGCGGCCGACGAGCACCTGCGCGACAGCGGGCTGGCCTGGACGATCCTGCAGCCCGGCGCCCTGACGCTCGACGAGCCGACCGGGAAGATCGACCGTCTCGACGCCGTGCCCGAGGACGGGCACACCTCCGTGAGCCGCGGCGACGTGGCGGCGGTCGTGGCGGCGGTGCTGGCGGACCCGGCCACCGTGGGGCGGTCGATCGCGTTCCGCAACGGCAGCACACCGATCGGCGACGCCGTCCAGGGCTGAGAGGCACCGCAACGCACAGGATCCGGTCCGTCGAGTGACGGACCGGATCCTGTGAGTGGTGGAGCTTAGGGGATTCGAACCCCTGACCTTCTCATTGCGAACGAGACGCGCTACCAGCTGCGCCAAAGCCCCGTGAGCCGTGAGGCCCACGCACCCGAAGATGCGTCAGAAAACATAGCATCCCACGCCCCGACCCAACCAATCAGGTGGCTCGGTCGGTGGGTCAGTGACCGACGGCGCGGCGGTGAGCCGCTTCTTCGGCCGCCTGCGCCTCGGCCTTCTTGATCTCCTGCGCGGTGCGGGCCAGGGCCGACTCCGACTCGGAGTGGCCCGAGGTCCAGACTCCGGTCGACTCCAGGTCGATGGTCTGCACGGTGCGCCGCGCGACGGCGGGCTTCGTGACGTAGGTCGGCAGGGTCACGGGAACCATGTCCCAGCGTGACGGGTCGTCGGGGTCCAGGTCGGCCTCGACGGCAGGCATGGAGACCGAGGAGTCGGAGAGCTCCGCGGTGACGACGGGGTGGGCCGCGGTCGGCTCGTCGGCCTCGGCCGGCGGGGCGACCGGAGCACGGCGTACGACCGGGGCTGCGCGCCGCTCGGACTTCACCATGAGGCGGCAGGCCACCAGCCAGGCGACCAGGAGCGTGGCCGGGGCGGTGACCGCCCACCAGGTGACGACGTCGGCGGCGGCCAGGGCCAGGACGACGACCAGGCCGAGCAGGATCACCGAGAGGACGTTGCGCCGACGACGGGCCGCGCGGTTGGCAGCAGCGCGCCGAGCAGCGACGGAGGCGACGACCGGGGCCGGCCCCTTGGTCTCGATCACGGGACGGGAGGGAGCACGACCGGGCTGGATCACCAGGCGGGCGTCGCGGGACGAGGTGGGCTCGCGCCGAGCCAGCACCCGCATCCGGTGGGAGAAGCGCTCCACCGAGCGGCTGCGTTGCACCGAGTCATGGTGCTGGAGCGCCTTGGGCAACAGATACACGGCCCACGCCACGGCGAGGGCGACGAAGATCAGTGCGCTGGGGTCCACGTGACGAGACTAGATTCGCCGAGGCCGTGTGAAGTGCAACGCGGCAGGTGTGTCGCGCAACTACTGGTGTGACTGTTGTGATTTGTGGTCACCGAGGTCGTGCCGTGCCGCCTCACCCGGCGAAGGGGGGCCCGATCTCCCGCGAGCTCCGCAGCCGGGCGAGCATCCCGTCGGGGACCTCCTCCTTCGTCACCGCGTAGATCCGGTGGTCGCGCCAGTCGCCGTCGATGTGCAGGTAGCGCGGCGCCAGCCCGACCTCACGCATCTGGAGCTTCTCCACGACTCGCAACGAGTTGGTGTTCTCGGGGCGGATGCAGATCTCGATGCGGTGCAGTCCAGCGGTGGTGAAGCAGTGGTCGATCACCAGGGCGACCGAGTGCGGCATCAGGCCGTGGCCCGCCACCGCCTGGTCGATCCAGTAGCCGACGGAGGCCGACTGGGCAGATCCGCGCACGATGTTGTTGACCGTCACCTGCCCCACCAGCGACCCGCCGACCTCGATCACGAAGGGCATCGTGGTGCCCAGCTTCGCCGAACGGTGCAGCCGCCTCACGAGCTGGTTGAAGGCCGAGGGCCGGGGTTCGGTGCCGGCCGGGACGGTGGCCTCCCAGCGCTCGAGCCAGTCGCGGTTGCGGGAACGCGCCTCCATCCACGCCCGACCGTCGCTGCGGGCGATCGGCCGGATCCTGAGCGGACCGTCGACGAGCACGGCAGGCCATCCCTGAGCCATCCTCAGTCTCCGTCCGTTCGGGGGTGGTCACCTCCGGCGACCTGGTCGACCGCGTGCGCCAGCACGGGGGCCAGCACCGCGAGTCCGTCCTTCACCCCGCCGCGTGAGCCAGGGAGGTTGACCACGAGCGTACGTCCGCAGAGGCCGGCCAGTCCTCGGGACAGCATGGCCGAGGGCACGCCCTGGGCGACGCCGTACGCCCGGATCGCCTCGGCGATGCCCGGGACCTCGGCGTCGAGCACCGCACGGGTCGCCTCCGGCGTCCGGTCCGTGGGGGTCAGACCGGTGCCTCCGGTGGTCAGTACGACCCGCGCGCCAGCGGCGACCGCCTCCCGCAGTGCCTGCTCGACGGGATCCCCGTCCGGCACCACGACGGCGTCCTGGACGGTGAAGCCCCGGCCGCGCAGCCACTCGACGATCACCGGCCCGGTCTCGTCGGCGTAGACCCCGGCCGCCGCCCGGTTGGAGGCCACCACCACGACCGCCGTGGGGGCGGCGCTCATCGGGACCAGTCCCCCGACCTGCCGCCAGCCTTCGACTCCACGCGTACGTCGGTGATCACCGTCGCCTTGTCGACCGCCTTGACCATGTCGACGACGGTCAGAGCGGCCACCGAGACCGCGGTCAGCGCCTCCATCTCCACGCCGGTGCGGTCGGTCGTCGAGACCGTGGCGGTGATCTCCACCGCGTCGTCGGCGACCACCAGGTCGACGGTGACCGACGAGAGAGCCAGCGGGTGGCACAGCGGCACCAGCGTCGGCGTCTGCTTCGCGCCCATGATCCCCGCCAGCCGGGCGACCGCCAGGGTGTCTCCCTTGGGGACCCCCGCTCCGCGCAGCAGGGCGACGACCTCGCCGCTGACCAGCACGCGCCCGGAGGCCACCGCCGTACGCTTCGTGACCGCCTTGTCGGAGACGTCGACCATCCGGGCAGCCCCGGACTCGTCGACGTGCGTCAGTCCCGTTGCCTCGCCCACGCGTGCCTCCTCGGCAGTCGTCGTCAGAAGTCCTCGTCCAGGCAGAGCACCTGGACCATCTCGCCGGCGCTGACCCCGGTGCTCTCCTCCGGCACCACGACGAGCGCGTTGGAGGCGGCCAGGTCACCGATCATGTGCGAGCCGTGGCCGCCGACGGGCGTCACCCAGGCCCCACCCCGGTCGGCGCCGTGGACGGCGCGCACGAGCTGGCGCTTGCCGGGCGTCGAGGTGATCGGCTCGGTGAGGCGGGCGCGACGGGTGGGTCGCGAGGCCGGGCTCTTGCCCATCATCGTGCGCAGCGCCGGCAGCACGAAGGTCTCGAAGGAGACGTAGGCCGAGACCGGGTTGCCGGGCAGCGTGAAGATCGGGACCTCGTCCTCGCCCACCACGCCGAAGCCCTGCGGACGTCCGGGCTGCATCGCCACCTTGCCGAACCAGACGGTGCCGAGGCCGCCGAGCGCCTCCTTGACCACGTCGTAGTCGCCCTCGGAGACACCGCCGGAGGTGATCACCAGGTCGGCGCGCACGAGCTGGTCGCTGAGGGCCTCGGTGAACGAACGTACGTCGTCGGGCACGATGCCGACGCGGTACGCCGTTGCACCGGCCTGTCGGGCGGCCGCGGCGAGCAGGTAGGAGTTGCCGTCGTAGATCGAGTCGTGGCCCAGCGGCGTGCCGGGGTCGCGCAGCTCCGAACCCGTGGAGATGACGACGACGCGCGGTCGGGGACGGGACCTCACGGTGGCCCGGCCGATCGAGGCGAGCAGGCCGAGGTGGCGCGGCCCCAGGACGGTGCCGTGCTCGACGACCAGGTCACCGGCCTGCACGGCCTCCCCCGCCCGACGGATGTTGGCCCCGGCGTCGGCGCCACGCTCGATGCGCACGGTGGCGACGCCACGGTCGGTCCACTCGTAGGGCACCACGGTGTCGGCACCGGCGGGCACGGGCGCACCGGTCATGATCTTGACGGCCGTGCCCGGGGAGAGGGCAAGGTGGGCGGCCCGCCCGGCGCTGATCTCGCCGACCACCGGAAGGCGGACGGGGGCGTCGGCGGTGGCACCCGCGACGTCAGCCGCGCGCACCGCGTAGCCGTCCATCGCGGAGTTGTCGAAGCTCGGCAGGGCGACCTCGGCGACGACGTCCTCCGCGATCGCCATCCCGAACGCCTCCATGAGGGGCAGCGGGAAGTCGGCCAGCGGGCTGACCGAGGAGACGATCCGGGAGACCAGCTCGTCGACGCTGGTCACGTCGGAGGGGGCCTCAGGCATGGGCGCCGCCGTCGTTGCCGTCGCTGTTGCCGTCGCTGTTGCCGTCACCCAGCACCTCGCCGGCGGCGACCCGCTGCGCGGAGGTCGCCTCGAGCGCCACGTCGCCCTTCAGGCGGACGCCGCGCCCGAAGGTCCAGTCACCCTCGATGCGGACCGAGGAGGCCTCGCGCAGTGACGGCGCGCCCTCGGGGAAACGCTTGTCGAACTCGCTCACGAGCTTGTAGTAGTCGCTGTCGAGGTCGACGAACGGGACGGTGTCGGTGACCTGGTCGAGCACGAAGTCCTGGCCCAGGTCGTAGATGTCGGAGCGCAGCACCAGCAGGTCGTTGGTGGTCTTGACCGGTACGAAGCGGTCACGGCCCACCTCGATGGTCCTGGCTCCCTCGAAGACCTCGATGGCCGCGCCCATGGCGGTCTCAATCTGGACGACCTCGGGCGAGGTCGGGTCGGCGGGGTCGACGGTCTTGACGTTGCGGATCAGGGGCAGCCCCAGGATGCCGCTGCGCTGGGCGAGGGTGTCGCGCATGGCGTGCAGGTCGAACCAGAGGTTGTTCGTGGAGGTGAACCGGTGCCGGTCCAGGTCGGCCAGCGCCTCCTTGTCGGACTCGAGCGTCTGGGCCGACTCCCGCAGCACGATCCGTCCGTCGGACTTGCGGCGGGCGAAGTGGCCGCCCTTGCGGTCGGAGGCGGTGCGGCGCACGGCCTCGATCGCGAAGGGGGCACCCGAGGTCGCGAACCACCCGGCGACCCGGGCGTCGGGGACCGCGCCGAGGTTGTCGGAGTTGGAGACGAAGACGTAGCGGTAGCCGGCGTCGATCAGCTGCTCGAGGAGGCCCGAGCCCTGGAGCGCGGTGTAGATGTCACCGTGACCCGGCGGGCACCACTCGAGGTCGGGGGCAGGGGGCCACGCCACCGGCGTGAGGCCCTTCAGGAGGAGCTTGGGCTCCTTGTTCTGCAGGAACTCCAGGGGCAGGCCCTCGACCGCCAGGTCGGTGTAGCGGGCGAGCGCGTCGCGGGTGTCCTGCGAGGTGCGGAAGCTGTTCATGAAGATCAGCGGCAGGGTGGCGCCGTAGGTCTTCCGCAGCTGCAGGACCTGGCGCACGATGATGTCGAGGAAGGAGAGGCCACGGCGCACGCAGAGCAGCGACTTGGCCCGGTCCATGCCCATCGAGGTGCCCAGACCGCCGTTGAGCTTGATGACGGCGGTGGCGCGCACGGCGGCGAGCGCGTCCTCGTCGCTGACCTCCACGTCGTCGAGCTTCTCCATGTCGAGGGGCTCGATGGAGGACTCCGCGATCATGCCGGTCTCGCCGTGCTCGAGGAGTCGGTAGTAGTGCGCAAAGGTCTCGATCGCCACCTCGTCGACACCGGCGTCGCGCATCTTGGCGCGGGCGGCCTCCAGGCCCTTGCTCCGAACAGTCGTTGCCATACCTACGATCGTAGGCTGATCGCGTGACGGACGACGCCTTCCCCCACACAGCGGTCACGGACACCGCGTCGGTGGCGGCCAAGAAGGCGCTGCGCCGCACCCTTCTGGCCGCCCGCGCACAACTCGGCCCCGACGAGCTCGAGGCCACCGCCGAGCGCCTCAGCACCCACGTGCTCGCCCTCCCGCAGCTCTCGCCGGGGGCGTGCGTGGCGGCGTACGTCTCGAGCGGGAGCGAGCCCGGGACCCACGTGCTGCTGGAGCGGTTGCGCGAGGCCGGCGTACGGGTGCTCCTGCCGGTGCTGCTCGCCGACGACGACCTCGACTGGGCGGAGTACGCCGGCGCCGACGCCCTCGTCGACGGGCTGCGGCGCACCCGGCACCCCAGCACGCAGGCGCTGGGCAAGGACGCGGTCGCCGAGGCCGACGTGGTGCTCGTGCCGGGCGTCGCGGTCTCGACCACCGGCCACCGGCTGGGGCGGGGCGGCGGCTCCTACGACCGGGCGCTCGCCCGCGTGGAGGGGGCCTTCGTCGCCGTGCTGCTGCACCCGGGCGAGGTCGGGCAGCGGGTGCCGGTCGAGGCGCACGACCAGGTCGTCGACGCAGCCATCACCCGCGACGGCGTCCTCCCGCTCGGCTGAGGCCTACTCGGTCGGCCTGAGCAGCAACCGGTCGCCGCTCGCCCGGCGTACCTCCTCGCGGCTCCACCGCCACGGCAACGTGCGCCCCTCGACGTAGGCCTCGACCTGGTCGTCGTAGTGCGCCGAGGCCGGGTGGCCGGACACACCCGTCAGGTTGACCCAGCGCGAGTCGTCGAAGTCGGCCAGGTCGACCACCATCCGCATCGACGGCGCGGAGGTCACCGTGAAGCCGTCGGTGAGGTCGTACGCCGTCGCGTTGGGCACGGCCCCGCTGCCGCCGATGCCGCCGCCGTCGCGGTTGAAGATCCGTTCGACGATCCCGATCCCGGAGGTGCCGAGCGTGGCGTGGGTCAGCTCCAGACGGTGCGCCCTGCCCCACTGCCAGCGGTCCGGGTTGCGCGCCTGACGCTGCGTCATCTCGTCGCGCGCCTCGACCAAGGCCTTGCGCAGCACGTCGTCTCGCACCTCGACGGTCTCCTCGGTCTCGCGGTCGTCCCAGAGCACGTGGGTGGGATCGCGCAGGAGGTTCTGGACCACGCTCACCCAGCGCGCGCCGCCGCCGGGGTGGATGCGTGTGCGCAGGTCGTCATGGAAGGTCAGGGCGAGCAGCCGCTCCCACACGACGTGGAAGTACGCGGCCGCCGCGCTGTCGGCGTCGTCCTGGCCGTCCCACTCGGAGAGCAGGTCGACCGCCTCCTGGACGTAGGGGTCGAGGCCGTGGATCGACTCCAGGGCGGGCACCAGGGAGGGCGCCAACGGGTTGCGGGCGTCGAGCTGGATGCGAGTCACGTCGTCGACGGTCAGCTCGCGCTGGTCGACGAGGAGGTCGCGGATGCGCTGGGCGCGGTGGCCATCGTCCCAGTCGTCGGTGAGGAAGTAGGGGTAGTCGTCGCCGATGACCGCCTGGTTGGCGGTCACGATGAAACCCTCGTCGGGGTTGAGCACCGAGGGCAGCGCCTCGAACGGGACGTACTTCCCCGTCCAGTCGTTGCGGGTCAACCACCCGGCAGCGGGCGTACGGCCGTCGTGACCAGCCTTGCGCACGGGGATCTTTCCGGGAGCCTGGTAGCCGATGTTGCCGGCTCGGTCGGCGTAGACCAGGTTCTGCGACGGCACGTCGAAGAGGGCGGCGGCGGCGCGGAAGTCGTCCCAGTCCTGGGCCCGGTTGAGCGCGAAGACGGCGTCGGCGGTGGCGCCCGGGTCGAGCGCGGTCCAGCGCAGGGCCACCGCGTACGGACCGGCATCTTCCGCACCAGCTGCGTTGGCACCGATCGAGCTCGCGTCCTGGGAGACGTCGGAGATCAGCGGACCGTGGTCGGTCTCACGGACCCGCAGGGCGAAGTCGTCCTCACCCCGCACCTTGACGACCTCGGTGCGGGTCCGGAGCGGGCGCGCCTCGCCGCCGTGCCACCAGGAGTCGCCGTCGATGCGCTCCAGGTAGAGGTCGGTGACGTCGGCGCCCAGGTTGGTGAGGCCCCAGGCGACCTCGGCGTTGTGCCCGATCACGACACCGGGAAAGCCGGAGAAGGTGAACCCGGCGACGTCGAGGGTGCAGTCGTCGGTGACCTGGCGGCAGTGCATCCCCATCTGCATCCAGATGCCGGGCTGGCTCGTGCCCAGGTGGGGGTCGTTGGCCAGCAGGGGCTTGCCGCTGGCGGTGCGCGACCCGGCGACCACCCAGGAGTTGGAGCCGAGGGCGTCGCCGCGTCCCAGCAGCGCGGGCACGGCGTCGACCGCGTCGCGGACGCCGCGCAGGGCGGCACCCGCCTCGCGCGCAGCGTCGTCGGCGGTGCGGGTGCCCGTCGCGGTGCCGGTGGCGCTCCCGGCGCCGTCGCGGGCGCGGGAAACTGACGGCGCCCGGGCCTCGAACCGCCCATCCGAGACCTCACCGCCGCGCACGATGGGGAGGTTGCTTCCGAAGTCGTAGTCGGGGTGGAGGGCGGCCACCACGTCGGCGTCGTTGTCCAGCGCCGCCACGGCGCGGTCGACCTCGTCGTCCATGTTGCCGCGCAGGTCCCATGCCATCGCCTTGAGCCAGGCCAGGGAGTCGGTGGCCGACCACTTCGTCGGGACGTGGTCGACCCCGGTCAGTCCGAGCACCGAGTACTCCACCGCGACCTCACCCGGGTCGCGCTGGGCCAGGTAGGCGTTGACCCCGTCGGCGTAGGCGTCCAGCAGCGCCCGGGTGCCGGAGGAGACGAGCCCCAGCTCCTCCTCCGCGACACGGCGCCAGCCCATGGTGCGCACCATCAGGTCGCTGTCGAGCGCCTCACGCCCGAAGAGCTCGGCGAGGCGACCGGCCGTCGCGTGACGACGTACGTCCATCTCGAAGAAACGCTCCTGGGCGTGCACGTAGCCCTGGGCGCGGACGAGGTCACGGTCGGTGTCGGCGTAGATCTGCGGGACGCCGTGCTCGTCGCGCAGGACCTCCACCGCACCCCCGAGGCCGGGGAGGTCTGCCTCCCCGGTGGTCTGCGGCAGCGGGGCGCGGTAGGTGTTCACGGCGTAGGCCGACAGCGCCACCAGGAGCAGCACCAGCGCCAGCACCAGACCCGTGGTGACGTGGGCCCACGTGGGCCAGGCGCGGTAGCGCACCCACCACGACGCCTCCGGGACGTGGACTCCGGACGAGGCGTGGGTCACAGGGGCAGTCGGCGTGGTCATCGCTGGACATTCTGCCTACCCGAGGTGCTTTATCATGTGCGACGTGCCGACCTACCAATACGCCTGCACCGAGTGCGACCACGCCTTCGAGCAGTTCCAGAGCTTCAGCGACGACGCGCTGACCGAGTGCCCCCAGTGCCACGGGCGCCTGCGCAAGCTCTTCAACGCCGTGGGTGTGGTCTTCAAGGGATCGGGCTTCTACCGCACCGACAGCCGCTCGGGTCAGTCCTCCAGCGTCCCTGCTTCCTCGACCTCCTCGGACTCGAGCAGCCCCTCGAGCACCTCGTCGTCAAGCACCTCGACCTCGGGCACCTCGAGCGCTGCGCCGGCCACCACCGCCAGCTGACACCACACACCAGCTGAGCGCCGCCGCGCCTGAACAGGCGCGGCGCCCCCGGCAGCTCTGTGCACGAGTGGTCCGCTGCCCCGCGACGCTCTTCTAGCGTCGCCGCATGCCTGCTCCTGAGACCTCTCCTGCCCACGGGCGCACTCGTCTCCTGGCCCGTCGCTGGTGGCGCCGCCACGTGCTCGCGCACCGCCGAGGTCTCGCGGCGTGCTGCGTGGGCGTCGCTGCCCTCGCGACCCTGAGGACGGTCTCCCCCGCTTCCCCACCCGGGGTCGAGACCTGGGTCGCCTCCCGCGACCTCCCGGCCGGGACCAGCCTGGTCGCCGGCGACGTGGTCCGGGCCACGTACGCGCCCGAGGACGTGCCCGACGGCATCGTGGACGCGCCGGAGGGAGCACAGCTGGCCAGCCCTCTGCGACGTGGAGAACCAGTGACCGACGCCAGGGTGCTCGGCCCCGACCTCGCGGCGGGCTATCCAGGACGTGCCGCGGTGCCCGTACGGGTGCCGGACCCAGCCGCGGTCGGGTTGCTGCGCGTGGGCGACGCCGTCGACGTGCTCAGCGCCGACCCCTCGACCGGAGCAGCGTCGACGGTGGCGCGGGACGCCCCCGTGGTCGCGCTGCCCACCGAGCCCGGTGGCGTCACCGGGCAGGCCACGACGGGGCGGCTGGTCGTCCTCGCCCTGCTCCCGGAGGAGGTGCAGGGGGTCACGGTCGCCGCCGTGCAGCAGTACCTCACCGTCGTGTGGTCGCGTTAGCGTGGGGCGGTCACACCCCCTGCGCCCCTGAAGATCTGGAGAGACACATGAGCGGCTTCAAGGCCTTCCTCCTGCGAGGCAACCTCATCGAGTTGGCCGTCGCGTTCATCATGGGCGGCGCCTTCGCCACCGTGGTCACGGCGATGGTCGACGTCATCATGGACCTCATCGGTCTCCTGGGCGACCAGCCCGACTTCTCGAACTACGCCCCCAAGGATGTCTCGGTCGGCGCCTTCATCACGGCCCTGATCGCCTTCCTGATCCTGGCGGCGGTCGTCTACTTCGCGATCGTCGTGCCCTACACGAAGGCCAAGGAGAAGTACTTCCCCGACGCCGACAAGGAGGACGCGGCCGCCCCGGAGGACGTCCAGCTGCTCCAGGAGATCCGCGACCTGCTCAAGGCGCAGGCGCAGCGCGGCTGACCTCAGTGGCCGCCGTGGTGCGGGGGGACCTGACGCTTGAGCCAGGCCTCGCTGGCTGACTCCTTGGTCGCCGCGCGGCTGTCCGGGTCCCGCTCGTCACTGGTCGTCGCGGGGAGGACGTCGCCGAAGATCTCGGCGAGGCGGCGTCGCTTCTTCCAGTCCGGCTCGACCGCCGAACTGTCCTTCTCACTCATGCGACCAGCCTACGCCGGGACCCCGAGGCGGGGCGTACGCACGGCTCAGGCGCAGCGCGCCTCGTACTCAGCTGCCCGGACCTCTGCCTCGGTCGGCTTCTCCTCGCCCGGCTCCGGCGACTCGCTGGCCGAGGGGCTCGGCGAGTCGGAGGAATCGCCCTTCTCCTTGCCGGGCGCCCGGTCGGCGCGGATCGCCTTGGAGGTGAGCTCGGCGCCCAGCGGCTTGTCACGGGCGATCCTGCGCCACATCTCGTCGGCCTGCTCGGTCCAGGCCACGCGTCCCCAGTCTGGTGAGTCCCGCGGGAACTCGGTGAACGGCACGGTCACGAACTGCACCTTGTCCATGCCGACGTTCTGCAGGCTCATGGCGATGCCGGCGAGCTGCTTGAGGTCGCTCATGTTCTCGGAGATCGTCAGGGCACTCGCCACGGCCTTGAGGAAGGCCAGCACCTTGTCCGGACGCGAGAGCGTGCCGGCAGAGCTGACCTTTTTCACCATGGAGGCGATGAAAGTCTGCTGGCGCGAGATGCGGCCGATGTCGGACCCGCTTCCCACGGCCCGCACGCGCACGTAGTCGAGGGCCTCGGCACCGCGGATCTCCCGCTCACCGGCCTTGATGAAGATGTCGTGCTTGGGGTCGTCGATGTCGTAGGGCACGCAGACCGGGACGCCGTCGAGCGCGTCGACCATGCCCTTGAAGCCGTTGAAGTCGAGCTTCACGAAACCGTCGACACGGACGCCCGTGTTGAGCTCGAACTGCTCGACCGTGCAGCCCTCCCGGCCGATCTCGAAGGCCTTGTTCCAGATCGAATTCTCCGCGCCCGCGATCTCGTCGTTCGCGCCGCAATCGGGGCGGGTGACCAGTGAGTCGCGCGGGATCGAGATGCCGTACGCACGCTTCCGGTCGGCAGAGATGTGCAGCAAGATGTTGGTGTCGGAGTGCTCCACGCCGACATTCTCGCCGTCGAGTTTGTTGCCCTTGCCTAGGCGCGTGTCGGTGCCCATGACCAGGATCCGCACCGGCTTCTTCGGACCGGTGTCGAAGTCCTCCGGGCGGTTGTTGACCTCGTCCAGCGCGGTGGACCTGTTGATGTTGCCGGAGATGCTGCGGTAGAACGCGACGGCACCGAGCCCGGTGACGAGGCTCAGCACCAGGATGGTGGAGAGGATCACCGTGCCGACGGTGTGGCGCTTCTTCTTGCGGCCGCGACGCTTCGGGCCGGTGCCCGCGTCGTTCGACGGCTCGGATACCTCGCTCACGCACACCTCGGGAGATCAGGGGAAACAGGACCCGGGGCAGGGACTCCGGGACGGGTCGAATGTACGGCAACTCGCCAACTGGCGTGGTTGTCGGCCCTTGGCTACACGTGTGTCGCCTGCCACGATGACCCGATGCCGACCCCAGAATCCGCCGCTGACCGCGACCTCGACCTCGTCCTGCTGGGTGCCACCGGGTTCGTGGGTCGGTTGACCGCCGCGCACCTCGCGGCCCATGCCCCGGCCGACCTGCGCTGGGCGGTGGCGGGCAGGAACGAGTCCACCCTCGGCTCCGTCGTCGCCGACCTGGCCGGATCGCCGTGCCCACCCGTCGAGACCGTCGTCGTCGACGTGACCGACCGAGCCGGCCTCGACACCCTGGCTGGCCGCACCCGGGCACTGGCCACGACGGTCGGCCCCTACCTCTCCTACGGAGAGCCCGTGGTCGCGGCCTGCGCCGCCGCTGGGACCGACTACCTCGACCTCACCGGGGAGGCTGAGTTCGTGGACCGGACCTGGATCCACCACCACGCCACGGCCGTGGCGTCGGGGGCGCGGTTGGTCCACGCCTGCGGCTTCGACTCGGTCCCGCACGACCTGGGCGCCCAGTTCACCGTCGAGCAGCTGCCGGCCGACGTCCCGCTGACGGTGCGCGGCGTCGTACGCTCGAACGCTGCCTTCTCCGGCGGCACCTACCAGTCCGCGCTGACGGCGATCTCGCGGACGTCGCAGGCCAGGCAGGCGGCGAAGGTCCGTGGTTCCCGAGAAGGTCGCCCGCAAGGGCGCTCCTCGCGGGCCGTGGCCGCGAAGCCGGGGCGCGACGAGATCCTGGGCTACTGGCTCCTGCCGCTCCCGACCGTGGACCCCCAGGTGGTGGCTCGCAGCGGGGCAGCGCTGGAGGCGTACGGCCCCCGGTTCCGCTACTCCCACTTCGCCGGCACCCGTACGCTGCGCGCTGCCGCGGCCGGCGCGCTGGGTGTCGTGGCGCTGGGTTCCGCCGCCCAGGTGCCGCCCCTGCGCAAGCTCCTGGCGACCCGGGTGCCTGCAGGCACCGGACCGTCGGAGGAGAAGCGGGCCCGCTCGTGGTTCACCGTCGACCTCGTCGGTGAGGGCGGGGGTCGTCGCGTGCACACCCGGGTCAGCGGCGGGGATCCCGGCTACTCGGAGACAGCGGTGATGCTCGCCGAGGCGGCCATCAGCCTGCTGCGCGACGACAACCCGGAGACGTCTGGCCAGGTCACCACGGCGGTGGCGATGGGCCCGCGCCTGCGCGAACGGCTCGTGCGTCACGGGATGGGCTTCGAGGTGGTGGACGCAGGCCCCCTGCCCTGATCCGCCTCCCTCACGGCACGCACCCCGCTGGATCCTCTTCACCCACACCAGCGGCGAGGCCGCTGAGGCCCGCGCTCGCGCCGAGGGTCATAAGCTCTCGACCGCCGAGCGGGCCAAGGGCAGCGCGGGCCCGTACGGCGCGGCGGAGCTGCAGGAGCGCGACGCCCAGGTCGTCCATCAGGAGCTGGAGCGCGCCGCAGCTCCTGATCAGTCCCTGGAGCGGGCGGCACACCCGACGGACGAGATGGACGACCCGTGCGGTCAGCTCGGCCACCACTGCGGGAAGAGCGGCGCCCAGGGTGAGGCCACTGACCATCAGGCGCTGGGTCGCCATGGTCGCCAACTCCGCGAGGGCGTCACGCACCAGTGCGTGCACCACCGCGACGTAGCTGGCGGCCACCTCCAGCGCGCGGGCCACACCGCTGAGAGATGCCGCGGTCGCGCGGAGGTTGGTCTCCAGCACCCGGCACTGGGCGGCACCCGACTCAGCGGCGATCCCCTCCATGCCACCCAGCGTCGAGACCATGTCGCGGCTGACGTCGTCCGCAGCGGCGAGCACGCGGGTGGCCTCGCCCTCCATGACCCGCGCCGTCACGCGCACCTTCTCCTGGTTGCCCGTCAGCTCCATGAGCCAGACGTTCAACGGCGCCACCTTGTCCAGCACCTCGGCTCCGAGCCAGGAGACCAGCGAGCCGAGAGGGTCGGCCATCGTGCCGGCGACCCCCAACCCGACGGCCCCGGACTCCAGGAAGGCAGCACCCCACTCCCCGCGTTCGATCTGGTCCACGACCCCCATGGCTTCCTGGGCCAGCGTCATCCCGCCCAGGAGGCCACCTGCGCCCCCGTTCACCACTCACACCTTCCGGCGAGCAGGGCAGCCAGATGGGCATCGACCGCACCCATGTCGCGGCTCAGGGCGGTGACCGCATCGGCGGTCACGGCCACCGCCTCCGCCTGGTCGCGCAGGGCGTCGACCACCCTGTCGCGCAGGAGGTCGACGGCGGACGCCAACGAGACGTTGAGCAGTCCGAAGCTGTCCTGACCGATCGCGACCCCGCCGACGAAGTGGCCGCGAGCGTTGACGGCGTCGGCGACCACGCGCAGGCGGTTGGCCTCCGCCTCCAGCACGTCGGGATCGATCCGGAGACGCGGAGCGACCGGCTCCCTCATCGCGCACGCCCGACGACGACGTCGGCCAGACCCAGCCGATCGGCTGCCTCGGCCACGATGCGGGCGGCCAGCGAATCGCTGCTCCCCCACACCCGCTGGGCGTGCGACTGCACCTGTCCCAGCGCGTCGAGCTGGGCAGCCCGCAGCGCCGACATCACCGCGCGCGCCAGGGCGTCGCCGGGCGGCGACGCGGTCGCGGTGAAGCGGAGGCCGCGCAGCACCCCGACGGCGTCGACCTCGGCCTCGACGCCCGGCGCCGAGCCCCGGCCCCGGACCGCGCCCACGGCAGTCTGGAACTCCTGGGCTCGCAGCATCTGCTCGGTGGCGGCCTGCGCCTGCGCGTCGATGCGGGCGAGGACGTCGTCTGTTGTCTCGTGCGTGACTGTCTCGTGCGTGACCATGCGCCCACCCTCGCCCTGCGACGACGACGCCGGGCCAAGCTCTCCACAACGCCGAGGTCAGCACGAACGTGTGCACGGACGGTGGCCGTCAACCTGTGGAAAAAGCCCCGGGGGGGCGGTGCTGTGGTGCCCCAGGCAAGAGTCGAACTTGCGACCTTTCGCTTAGGAGGCGGCTGCTCTATCCACTGAGCTACTGGGGCGTGACGACCGGGCACCCGTCCCGGCGTCAGGGGACATCTTGGCATGTCCGACGACAAGGGCTGTCGAGACCACGGGAACCGACGGGCCCGGGCGCGCGTCCCATCCCCATGACGACTTCTCCTCACCTGCGCCCGACCCTCGTCACCGCAGGCGTCATCGTGGCGGTGACGGGCGTCTTCGCGGCGGGTGTCCTCACCGGCGCCCGAGGCCCGTCCGCCCGCGACGATGCACCGCCCCCAGCACAGGGTCCCTTCCACCTCGTCGGTCACGGACTCGAGGCAGCCGGTTCGTGCGACGACCTGCTGGAGGCCTACCAGGAGCGGGCGCTCCCTCTCGTGACCGCCTGGGGTTGGGGAGCAGGACGAGACGAGCTGATGGCCGGGGACAGCATCGCCCGGACACAGGCAGGCGCCTCAACGGCCCCCGCTCCCTCAGCTGCGACGTCGAGCGCGACCGGCACCAACGTGCAGGAGGCGGGCGTCGACGAGCCCGACCTCGCCAAGACCGACGGCAGCGCGCTGGTCCGGGTCCAGGACGGCACCCTGGTGGCCCACGACGTCGCCGGCGCCGAGCCCGTCGAGCTCTCGCGACTTCGCCTGCCGGGCCTGCGCGACGCCGAGATCCTGCTGGTCGACGACACCGTCGTCGCGCTCGGGCCCACCCGGGGCGCCCGCGACAGCGCCCACGAAGAAGGCACCCGCGTCGTCACCGTCGACCTCACCGACCCGACGTCACCCGAGATCGGCGCGCAGACCACGTACGACGCCCCGCTCGTCACCGCGCGCCTGCACGGGGACGTGGTCCGTCTCGTGCTGCGCAACGACCTGCCGGAGCTGGACTTCCGCCACGCCAACCAGGTGCTCGGTGAGCGCTTCACCCGCTGGAGCAACCGCAAGCTCGTCCGCGAGACCACCCTGGCCGACTGGCTGCCGCAGGTCGACGGCGAGCAGGCGGTGGACTGCGCCGACGTCGCCGTCCCCGACACCGAGGCAGCGGTCGGGACGACCACGACCGTGGCGTTCACGGCGGACGAGCCGACGAGGCGTACGTCCGTGGCCGTCGCCACGGCGACCGACCTGGCGTACTTCTCGACCGACCGGCTCCACCTGGCCACGCAGCCCTCGTGGAGCTGGAGCCGCGACGACACCTCCAGCAGTGCGGTGCCCTCGGGTGGGTCGGATGGACGCAGCCAGCTCTACGCGTTCGCCCTGGACGCCACCGACACGACCTTCGTGGCGGCGGGCGAGGTCGAGGGCGGTCTCCGGGACCGGTGGTCGATGGACTCGGCCGACGGCCTCCTTCGCCTCGCGGTCGGCCCGACCATCGCGACCGGCAACTTCAACTCCGTGGTGACGTTGGCCGAGGAGGACGGTCACCTCGTCGAGCGCGGTCGCCTCGACAAGCTGGGGGTCGGCGAGGAGATCAAGGCCGTGCGGTGGTTCGACGACCTCGCCCTCGTCGTCACCTTCCGTCAGACCGACCCGCTCTACGCCGTCGACCTCACCGACCCGGGCGACCCGACGCTGCTCGGGGAGCTCAAGATCCCCGGGTTCAGCGAGTACCTCCACCCCATCGGGCCGAACCGGATCCTCGGGATCGGCCAGGACGCCGACCCGCGTTCGGGGGCGACGCGCGGCGCCCAGACGGCCCTCTTCGGTGTCACCGACCTGACCTCTCCGAAGCGGCTCGACACCGTCTCCTACCCCAAGTTCAGCGTGGCGGGGGCCGCGACCGACCCGCGGCAGTTCACCTGGCTGCCCACCGAGAGGGTGGCGCTGACGGTGGTCTCGAAGGGCTGGGAGGGGCGCACCGGCTGGCTCTCGATCATCAGGCCGCGCGACCACCGACTCACCGAGACGCGGCGCGAGGTGGAGTACGGCACCGACGTCGACCGCGTCCGGATCCTCCCCCTGCCGGACTCCCGGGTCGCCCTGGTGACGGGAGACGGCGTCACGTTCGTCGACGTAGATTGAGTGGCATGTGCCGCAACATCCGCCCGCTCAACAACTTCGAGCCGCCGGCCTCCTCCGAGGAGGTGTCCGCCGCTGCGCTGCAGTACGTCCGCAAGGTCGCCGGGACCACGAAGCCGTCCGCCGCCAACCAGGCCGCGTTCGACGCCGCGGTGGCGGAGATCGCCCACACCACGCGTCACCTCCTCGACTCCCTGGTCACCACGGCCCCACCCAAGAGCCGTGAGGTCGAGGCGGCCAAGGCACGCGCCCGCGCCGAGCTCCGCTACGGCCGATGACCGAGCAGCTCGTCACGCACCACGAGGTGGGGCCGGCGTACGCCGCCGCGCTCGACGTGCTCGCCGGCCGGCGGCTGGTGGTGCTCACCGGGGCCGGGCTCTCCACGGACTCCGGCATCCCCGACTACCGCGGCCCGGGCTCGACGGCGCGCATGCCGATGACCTACTCCGAGTTCGTGGGCTCGGCACGAGCACGTCAGCGCTACTGGGCGCGCAGCCACGTCGGGTGGTCGCGCATGCGAGGGGCCCATCCCAACGCCGGCCACCTCGCGCTCGCGCGGATCGACCCCGAGCTCCTGATCACCCAGAACGTCGACGGCCTCCACGAGGCGGCCGGCAGCCAGCGGGTCGTGGCGCTGCACGGGCGCATCGACGAGGTCGTCTGCCTGGCCTGCGGCTCGGTGCAGCCGCGCGCCGACCTGCATGCGCGCCTCGACGAGCTGAACCCTGGCTGGCTGGTTGCGCACTCCGCCGTGGAGACGCTCCCTGACGGCGACGTCGAGCTCGACGACACCGACGACTTCGTGGTGCCCGACTGCGCGCGCTGCGGCGGCGTGCTCAAGCCGCACGTCGTCTTCTTCGGCGAGAACGCTCCCAAGGAGAAGGTGAGGCGTTGCTTCGAGGCGGTCGACGCGCTGTCCGACCCTGAGCCCGACAGGCGTGGCGCGCTGCTGGTCGCGGGCTCCTCGCTGACCGTGATGAGCGGGCTGCGCTTCGTGAAGCGGGCCGCGCGCGACGACCTCCCGGTCGTGGTCGTCAACCGGGGCGCGACGCGTGGCGACGACCTGGCCACGCTGACCGTCCACGCCGGGACGAGTGAGTTCCTCACCGACCTGGCGCGACGCCGGGGCCGGTGAGGGCTCAGACCACCTTCACGAAGATGTGGTCAGCCGACTCGTAGTCGATCTCGGCGCTCTCGCCACCGGAGCCCAGCAGCACGCCGTCGGCGGTGGCGATGATCGTGACCGTCTTGTCGGGCACGGCGCCGACGCGACGCAGGGTGGCCATCAGCGCCTCGTCCTTCTGGACCTCCTCCGAGATGCGTCGCACGTGGACGCGGGAGGGGTCGAAGGTCGCGATCTTGGAGAGCGACGCGACGCCCTCCATGAAGGCCTCCGCCTGCTCCTCCTGGCCGAGCTCGTCCAGCCCCGGGATCGGGTTGCCGTAGGGCGACTCGGTCGGGTTGTCGAGCAGCTCGATGAGGCGACGCTCCACGGTCTCGGAGATCACGTGCTCCCAGCGGCAGGCCTCGGCGTGCACCAGCTCCCAGTCGAGGCCGATGATGTCGGTCAGCAGCCGCTCCGCGAGGCGGTGCTTGCGCATCACGCGGGTGGCCAGGCGCAGACCCTCCTCGGTGAGCTCGAGGTGGCGGTCGCCCTCGACGGTGAGGAGCCCGTCGCGCTCCATGCGCGCGACCGTCTGCGAGACCGTCGGGCCACTCTGGTGCAGGCGCTCGGCGATGCGGGCGCGCAGGGGGACGATTCCCTCCTCCACGAGCTCGAAGATCGTGCGGAGGTACATCTCGGTGGTGTCGATGAGGTCGCTCACGGGGCCCATTGTGTCCCATGGCGCCGACAGTGGCACGCTGACGAGATGAGCACGCTCGTCGTCCCGTCGCGTTTCTGTGGTCCCCCGGTCTCGGCCAACGGCGGGTGGACCGCCGGTGAGCTGGCCTCCCACCTCGACACCCGGCTGCCGGTGCGGGTCCGCCTGCGTCAGCCCCCGCCGCTCGACGTGGAGATGAACGTCACCGAGGCCGACGGCACGACGGCGCTCCTCCACGCCGAGGCCGTCGTCGCCCAGGCCGTGCCCAGCCCGGTCGAGCTGGTCCCCGTCGACGGCGTGGACGTCGAGACGGCCCGCGCGGCGCAGGCGTCGTACGCCGGTGCCGCCCGGCACCCGTTCCCGACCTGCTTCGCCTGCGGCCCGGACCGGGCCGAGGGTGACGGTCTGCGGATCTTCCCGGGCGAGGTGACCCCGGTGGCGGGCCGGCGACGGGTCGCGGCGACCTGGACCCCCGATCCCAGCCTCGCCGGGACCGACGGCCGCACCAGTCAGGCCGTCACGTGGGCGGCGCTCGACTGCGTCGGCGGCTGGTCGGAGGACCTGCTCGGCCGTCCGATGGTGCTCGGCCAGATGACGGCACGGATCGACCGCCTGCCCGAGGTGGGGCAGACGGTCGTCGTCATGGGAGAGCACCGCGGCACCGAGGGCCGCAAGAGCTCCACCGCCTCCACGCTCCTGACGGCCGACGGCGAGGTGCTCGCGGTCGCCGAGCACGTCTGGATCGCGGTCGATCCGGCCCGGTTCAGCTGACGAGCTCCTCGGCGAAGAGCGAGTTGTAACGGCCCAGGCCGGTCACGAAGTCGGCCAGCGCCGCGTCGTCCCACAGGGCGACGCGCTCGCGCAGACGCTCTCGCCGGCGGGCGTCAACCTCCGCGAGACCCTCGCGGGCGGCGTCGGTCAGCGTGAGCAGGCTGGCGCGCTTGTCGACGGGATCGGCCGTACGCTCCACCAGGCCCAGGTCAACGGCGTGCTGCACCTGCCGGCTGACTGCGCCCTTGTCCATGTCGTGGGCGTCGCAGACCTCCGAGGCCCGCATCGCCCCGCGGTCGCGCAGGAGCAGGAGCAACAGGTAGGCCGCGGGCTGCAGCTCCGGGTGGATCTGCGCGGCACGAAGGGCGACGACCCGCCTGGCGCGACGGACCAGCACCAGGATCTCGCCCTCGAGGGCGTCGAGCACCAGGTCCCGGTCGTCGCGAGCCGGGGTCACTGCTGGCCCACCGTGGTCGGCGTCCCGGCCACCGCTTGCTTCACCTCGTCGGCGCGCTGCACCGTACGCCGCAGCGGCACCTCCTTGATGAAGAGGATGCAGACGAACGAGAAGAGCGCGAAGGGCACCGTCAGGGCGAAGATCATGGCGATGGCGTCGCCGTAGGCGTTCTCGAAGACCAGGCGGATCGGCTCCGGCAGCTCGGCGAGGTTGGGCACGGAGTGGGAGTCACCCGAACCGGTCATGCCGACGCCGAGGGCACGCAGCCCCGCGGTGACCGAGTCGGAGACCTGGTGCGCCAGGACCGCCCCCAGAGCGGCGACACCGGCGGATCCACCGATCGAGCGGAAGAAGGCCACCAGGGCCGAGGCGGCACCCATGTCGGAGAAGGCGGTGTTGTTCTGCACGGCCAGCACGAGGTTCTGCTGGATGGCCCCCACGCCGACGCCGAGCACGGCCATGAAGAGGCCCACCTGGACCAGGTGGGTCTCGCGGTCGATGGTGCCGAGCAGGCCGAGACCCACGATCACCAACAGCGAGCCGCCGACGAGGTAGCGCTTCCACTTGCCGGTGTCGGAGATCAGCTTGCCCGACAGGATCCCGGCGACCAGCGTGCCGGCGACCATGCAGATGCTCATCAGGCCGGCCCGGGTCGGCGTCATGCCGCGCGAGAGCTGGAAGTACTGGCTGAGGTAGACGCCGGAGCCGAACATCGCGACCCCGACGGTGATCGAGGCAAGGGTCGCCAGCGTGGTGGTGCGGTCACGGAAGAGGCGCAGCGGGATCACCGGGTCGACGGCGACCTTGGCCTCCCACCACGTCGCGAACGCGAGCACCGCCACCGAGGAGACCAGCAACATGTAGCTCGTGAAGGAGGTCCACGCGAACTGGTTGCCGGCCAGGGAGACCCAGACCAGGAGGAGCGAGACGCCCAGCATCAGGAGCAGCGAGCCGACGTAGTCGATGGTGACGTCCTTGCGCGCACGCGGCGGCAGCTTGAGGGTCTTCTGCAGCAGGAACCACGCAGCGACCGCGAACGGCAGGCTGACCCAGAAGCACCAGCGCCAGCCGAGGGTGTCGACGACCAGGCCGCCCACGAGGGGGCCCGAGACAGTGGCGACGGCGAAGACCGAGCCCATGTAGCCGGCGTAGCGACCGCGCTCGCGCGGCGACACCATGCTGGCGATGACGACCTGGACCAGCGCGGTGAGACCACCGATGCCGAGGCCCTGGATGACGCGGGCGCCGATCAGCATCTCCATGGAGGTGGAGAAGCCGGCGATCAGCGAGCCGAGAGCGAAGATGCTCAGGGCCGTCTGGGTGAGGATCTTCTGGTTGAAGAGGTCGGCGAGCTTGCCCCAGATGGGCGTCGTGGCGGTCATCGCCAGCAGCGTGCCGACGACGACCCACGTGTAGCCGGTCTGGCTGCCGCCGAGGTCGGCGACGATCGGCGGCAGGGCGGTGTTGACGATGGTCGAGGCGACCATCGCGGCAAACATCGCCAGCAGCAGGCCGGACAGGGCCTGCAGGATCTGGCGGTGTGACATCTGACCGGACTCCTCCGCGGTGGCGGCGGGAGAGGGTGAGGACATGGGAGCTCGTTTCGGTGGCAACGTGACGGAGTGACGAGACCTGGACGACTGGCGTCGCGGGGGTCTCCCCCGACACCGGTCCTGGCTCAGTTGATGGGTGAAAGGTTGTCAGAAGCAACTTTATTCCGACAGTCGCCGCGTCGGCATCGCGGTTCAACCACGACAATCGGCATGGATCCGAGGGCGAGCGGGCACAAAGGTTGAATGTGCCAACGCAGCAGAGTTGAATGAACTGATGCAGAAGATTCGGGTCTTCTTGCTGGATGATCACGAGATCGTGCGTCGCGGGCTCCGCCACTTGCTGGAGGCCGAGGACGACATGACGGTCGTCGGCGAGGCCGGCACCGTCCGTGACGGTCGTCGAGGAGTGTTGGAGCAGCGACCGGACGTCGCGCTGCTCGACGCGCGCCTGCCCGACGGTTCCGGCGTCGAGGTCGCCCGTGGCATCCAGGACGTGGCGCCCGAGGTCAGGACCATGATCCTGAGCAGCTTCGACGACGAGGAGACCCTCGTCGCGGCGTTCTCGGCCGGGGTGAGCGGCTACGTGCTCAAGCAGATCGAGGCCGACTCACTGCTCAAGGGCATCCGTGAGGTGGCGAGTGGGAAGTCGCTGGTCGCCCCCGCCGTCGCCTCGCGGATGATGGAGCGGATGCGCCAGAGACGGGAGAGCGGTGCCGGCGCCCTGCCCGACCTGACCCCGCAGGAGCGACGCATCCTCCAGCTCATCGGGGACGGCCTCACCAACCGGCAGATCGGCGACCGTCTCTTCCTCTCCGAGAAGACGATCAAGAACAACGTCACTCCCCTGCTGGCCAAGCTCGGCGTGCAGCGGCGCGCCCAGGCGGCCCTGCTCGCCGCCCACCTCCTCGACTAGACCTCGTACGCCGCCGCTCACCGCGCCAGCGCGGCTGCGTCCTCCCGGATCCGGTAGACCGACGAACGACCGGCGGGCACCCTCTCCCAGGAGTCGTCGACACCCATCGTCATCTCTGCCGCGCCGAGGAAGAGGTAGCCGTCGGGCGCCATGACCTGACGGACCCGACGCAGCACGTCGCGCTTGGTCTCGACGTCGAAGTAGATGAGCACGTTGCGCAGGAAGACCACGTCGAACTGGCCGATCGGGCCGAACGGACGGGTCAGGTTGAGGCGCGAGAACTTCACCATCGACGCAATCTCGGGGTTGAGCTTCCAGCTGGCGCCCGAGCGCTGGAAGTGGCGCACCAGGGTCGTCGCCGGCAGGCCGCGGTTGACCTCGAGCTGGGAGTACTCCGCGCGCCGGGCCCTCTCGAGCACCTCCTCGGAGAGGTCGGTGCCCAGGATGTCGACGTAGAAGCGCTGGATGGCGGGGGTCTCGCGCACGGCCATCGCGACGCTGTAGGGCTCCTGCCCCGTCGAGCAGGCAGCCGTCCAGATCCTCAGGCGCCGCTGCGGGCGGCGGGCGGCCAGGGCGGGCAGCACGTCCTGACGCAGCGCCACGAACGGGTCGTTGTCGCGGTAGAACGAGGTCTCGTTGGTGGTCAACGCCTCGACGACCCTGCGCAGCAGCACGGGGTCACGGGTGCGCTGGACGTGCCGGACGAACTCCGTGACGTCGGCATGCCCGCAGGCGCGCGCCAGTGGCATCAGGCGCGAGTCCACGAGGTAGACCTTGCCGGCGTCGAGCACGATCGCACTCTCCGCCCGGACGTGGTCACGAACGAACGCAAAGGCGTCAGCAGACAGGCTCATGCCTCTCCTCCCCTGGTGTCGTCCTGGTGCGACGTCACACGACGCCGGACCTCTGCAGCCACCTGCCCCAGGGGCAGCAGCTGCTCGGCGAGCCCGGCGGCCGCCACCGCTCCTGGCATGCCCCACACCACCGAGGTGGCGCGGTCCTGCGCGATCACGCTGCCGCCGGCGTCGACCAGGTGCTGCGCCCCCTTGGCGCCGTCGGCGCCCATCCCGGTCAGCACCAGCCCCAGCACCGGACCACCGGCAGCCCGCGCGGCCGACCGGAAGAGCACGTCGACGGCTGGGCGGCAGTAGTTCTCCGGCGGCTGCTGGTTGAGCCGGGCCACGAGGTCGCGACCGGCGCGCTCCACCACCAGGTGGTGGTCGCCGGGGGCGATCGTCACGGCGCCGGGGGCGAGCACGGCGCCGTCCGTGGCCTCCCGCACCGGGAACTGGCAGTGCCGGTCGAGCCGCGCGGCGAACTGCGTGGTGAAGACGGGCGGCATGTGCTGCACGACCACCACCGGGACCGGCAGCGGCGGCAGCGAGGTGAGGACGGTGAAGAGGGCCTCGGGCCCACCGGTGGAGCTGCCGACGGCGAGCAACCGGTAGCCGGTCGCAGGCATGCGTCGATCGCGCGTGACGGGCGGCGCGACGACTGCCTGCGCAGGCGTCGGTGCGGACGTGGCTGCGGGCGTACCGGCGGCGGACGGGGCCGTCGCGCGCGCCGCCGTCAGCCGTGGCGGGGCCAACGACTTGATCAGCGGGATCAGGGCGTCGCGCACCTGCTCCATCGAGCGGCTCACGCTGCCGACGTTGGCCGGCTTCGGCACGTAGTCGGAGGCGCCGGCCGCGAGGGCGTCGAAGGTCGCGGTGGCGCCGCGCTCGGTGAGCGTGCTGAACATGATGATCGGGAGGCGGTTGCCCCCTGCGCGGATGGCGCGCACCGCCTCGATGCCGTCCATCCCGGGCATCTCGATGTCCATGGTCACGAGGTCGGGCGCGAGCGACTCGATCTTCTGCAGGGCGGCACGACCGTTGATCGCCGTGCCGACGACCTCGATGTCGGGGTCCTCGGAGAGCAGGCTGGTGACCAGGCGCCGGATGACGACCGAGTCGTCCACGACGAGCACGCGGATGGGGGGCACGCAGGGTCCTTCGATGATCGTGGCCGCCGAGCAGCGGACGCGCTTCTGATCGGCGCCGGGCGGCGCCACCTGAGCAGAAGCGGCAGCAGTCGGCGGGTGAGGCCGCAGGTCGACCCGTCCCGAGCGCGGGTCGACCTGCGACGTACGACGCTCAGACGCGGAAGCTGTCCACTCTGGTCCGCAGGCTCACGGCCATCTGGGCGATCTCGTTGACGGCGGCGTGGGCCTGGGTGACGGCCTCGGTCGTGGACCCGGCTGCCTGGGAGACGCCGTCGATGTTCTCGGCGATCTGCTGCGTGCCGATGGAGGCGTCCGCCACGTTGCGGCCCATCTCGTTGGTGGTCGCGGTCTGCTCCTCCACCGCCGAGGCGATGGTCAGCTGGTAGTCGTTGATCGAGCGGATGATCGCGTCGATCTCGCCGATGGCCGAGACCGCGCCCGCGGTGTCGCCCTGGATCGTCTCCACCCGACGCGCGATGTCCTCGGTCGCCCGCGCGGTCTCCTGCGCCAGCTCCTTGACCTCGTTGGCCACCACGGCGAAGCCCTTGCCGGCCTCACCGGCACGCGCAGCCTCGATGGTGGCGTTGAGGGCGAGGAGGTTGGTCTGCTCGGCGATCGAGGTGATCACCTTGACGACCTTGCCGATCTCCTGGCTCGACTCGCCCAGCTTCGACACCGTCGCGTTGGTCGACTCGACCGTGCGCACTGCGTCGCCGGCGACCCGGGCGGCCTCGTTGGCCGAGTGCGCGATCTCGCGGATCGACGCCGTCATCTGCTCCGATCCCGCGGCGACGGTCTGCACGTTGCGGCTGACCTCGTCGGCCGCACCGGAGACGACGCTGGCCTGCACCGAGGTCTCCTCGGCGGCGGCGGCGATCTGCTCCGACCCTGCGGAGAGCTGGACGGCCGCGGAGCTGACCGCGTCGGCCGAGCCCATCACCCCGGTCATCAGCTCACGCAGGCGAGCCGTGGCCACGTCCAGGCCGATCGCCATGTCTCCCACCTCGTCACGGTTGGCGACCTCTGCACGACGGGTCAGGTCGCCGTCGGCCAGACCGTCGATGACCTGCTTGACCCGGGCGATGTTGCGCGCCAGCGTCATCGCGATCCACCAGGCGACCAGTGCGGCGAGCGCGATGCCGAGGACCATCACGGCGATGTTCAAGCGGCGCGTGGAGACGTACATCTCCCTCGTCTCCTCCACCGCGGCCTCGGCCTGGTCCAGCTCGTGCGAGGTGAGCGCGTCGAGCGACTCCTCCATCACCGCGGTCAGCTTCTTGACCTCGGTGGAGTTCGCCTCGTCCCAGCCCGTGAAGTCGGACGCCAGGGCCAGATCGGCCATGGTCGTGACCTGGAGGTCGTGGTAGGCCGTCGCGGCCTCGGTCTGGCGGCCGACGATCTCGCGCGCCACCGGGTCCAGCCCCGTGGCGTCGTGGGCACGTTCGGCGGCCTCCAAAGCTCCGAAGTGCTCCTCGAGCTCCTCCAGCGACGCCCTCTTCCCAGCCTTCGTCGGCTTGATCAGCGCGTCACGCGCAGCCATGCGCATACCGTCGACGGCCGCGCGCATCCCGTCGACCCGCTCCACGCCCATCACGTTCTCGTCGTGGAGCTTCTGGGCGTTCTCGTTGAGCTGGCCGAGCGCGAGGATCCCCACCACGCCGACCACCAGGGCGACGGCGTTGCCGATGCTGACGGCGGCCAACATCTTCGTACGCACGCTGCGATCACGCAGGAATGACTGGACGAACGAACGGCGTTCGGCGGCGAGGGGCAGGTCAGTGCTCATCAGGGGTGTCCTTCGGGCAGCGTCGGGTCTTCAGTGCTCTGGAGCTCCCATCGGCAGCCATGGCCTCGACCGGAGGAGAAGGGCCCGCCTGACGCAGACCTTCGGTGGTGACCCCCGTGAGGTCAGGCGGCCACGGCCCGCTCGACGTCGAGGGCGAGCAGGAGCTGCCCCTCGAGCTTGTACGCACCGTGGAGGAACTCCCGAGAGGCTCGGGTCAGGGTGTCGGGCGGGAGCTCGAACTGCTCCTCCTCCACGTCGACCACGGCGCCGATGCTGTCGACCAGCAGCGCGATCGTCTCGCCGGCGACCCGGACGACGACGAGCATCGCCTCCTGGTCGGCGGCACGGTCAGGCAGCCCGAGGCGGGCACGCATCTCGACGGCGCTGAGCACCTGACCACGCAGGTTGATCAGGCCTGCGACGCTCTGCGGGGCCAGCGGGACCCTGGTCTGGGGCTGCCCGCGCAAGACCTCCTGGACCGACGCGACGTCGACGCCGTAGAGGTGCCCGTCGAGGGTGAAGGTGACCAGTCGGGTGCTCACATCGCCTCCTGGAGCTCGGGCCGGAGGTCGACCTCCGAGGCCTCGTAGAACATGGGGTCGGCCGAGAGGATCGCGGCGCGGACGTCGAGCACCTCGACGACGCGGTCGCGGACGAGCGTCGAACCGAGCACGCCGTGGGCGGTCACGTCGGCCTGGAGGTCGCCACCGCCGTCGACGATGTCGACGATCTCGTCGACCACGATCGCCACGCTGCGCGAGCCGACGGTGTAGATGACGACGACGAGCTCGTCGTCGGTGCGGTCGCTGAGCGTGCCGTAGAAGGAGCTGAGGCGCACCAGCGGCAGGATGCCGCCGCGGTACTGGACGACCTCGCGGCCACCGATGTGCTCGACCCCGGAGGTCGGGAAGTTCTCCAGGCGGGTGACCGAGGAGAGCGGGATCGCGACCTTGCGGTCCCCACCCAGCCCGGCGACAAGGAGGCGCAGGCTCTCGTCGACGACGGGCCGTGCGCCGGTGTCGGCGACCCGCTCCTGCTCGAGCACGTCGCTGTTGAGCACGCGCCGGGCCAGGGCCTGGACGTCGAGGATCAGGGCCACGGTGCCGTCGCCCAGGATGGTGGCACCGGAGTAGGCGCCGATCGCCTTGAGCTGGGTGACCAGCGGCTTGACCACGATCTCCTCCGTGCTGAGGACACGGTCGATGACCAGGCCGAAGCGGCGGCCCTCGGCCTGCAGGACAGCGATGACGACGTGGCCGTCGGAGCGGTCGGACTCCACGCCCAGCAGGTCGGCCAGGCGGACCAGCGGCAGCAGGGACCCGCGCAGGCGGTGGACCGAGGCGCCGTTGACGTCCTCGACGGCGTCGGCGGCCCGGTCGGCGTCCAGCGCCACCAGCTCCAGCAGGCTGACCTGCGGGATCGCGTAGCGGTCGCCCGCGCACTCGACGGTGAGCGCCGGGACGATGGCCAGGGTCAGCGGGATCCGCAGGCGGCAGGTGGTGCCGCGGCCCAGGACCGAGTCGATCTCGATGGTGCCACCGATGGCCTCGATGTTCGTGCGCACCACGTCCATGCCGACCCCACGTCCGGAGACGTTGGTGACGGCGGCCGCGGTCGAGAAGCCGGGCAGGAAGACCAGCTGCAGGATGTCGTTCGGCGACGTCTCGGCCAGCTGGGCCGACGTACGCAGGCCCCGCTCGAGCGCCTTGGCCGCGATCCGCTCGGGGTCGATGCCGGCCCCGTCGTCGCTGACCTCGACCACGACCTGGCCACCCTCGTGGTAGGCCCTCAGGGTCAGGACGCCCTCGGCCGGCTTGCCGGCGGCGACACGAGCCTCCGGCCGCTCGAGCCCGTGGTCGACGCTGTTGCGCACCAGGTGGGTGAGCGGGTCCTTGACCGCCTCGAGGAGCGTGCGGTCGAGCTCGGTCTCCTTGCCGACCATCGCCAGGGTGACGGTCTTGCCGCACTGGGCGCCGAGGTCGCGCACGACGCGGGGCAGCTTGGCCCAGAGGTTGTCGATGGGCTGCATGCGGGTCTTCATGACGCCCTCCTGCAGCTCGGAGGCGATGAGGTTGAGCCGCTGCGCGGAGCGCACGAGGTCGACGTCGTCCTGGTGGCTGGCCTGACGGACGATCTGGTTGCGGGTGAGCACGAGCTCGCCGACCAGCTGCATCAGGGTGTCCAGCAGCTCCACGTCGACCCGGACCGAGGACTCGGCGACGGTCCGACGGTGCGGGGACTCCTCGGTGGGCTCGGCCTCCGCCGTCGCGTCCGGGACGGGCACGACGGGCACGGCGGGCACGACGGGCACGGCGGGCACGGCCGTGGTCGTCTCGACGACGGCTGCCTCCGCCCGACCCTCGAGGACCGCGGAGATGCGCGCGACGACGGGGGCGACGTCGATGTCGCCCTCGTCTCCACCGGCCTCGATGGCCCCGAGGAGGTCACGCACGGTGTCGACCATGGCCAGCAGCACGTCGGTGGTCTGCGGCGTCATCGACATCTTGCCGTCGCGCAACCGGGCCAGCAGGTTCTCGCCGACGTGCGTCACGGCCTCGAGCTTCCCGAAGGCCAGGAAGCCACTCGTGCCCTTGATCGTGTGGATCGTCCTGAAGATGCTCGCCAACAGGTCACGCGAGCCCGGCTCCCGTTCGAGGGCCACCAGGTCACGGTCGAGCTGGTCCAGGTTCTCGTGGCTCTCCACGAGGAACTCCTGGACGATCTCATCCATCTCATCCACGCGGGATCTGCCCTCTCGTCGTCGCATGCTGCTTCGAGAGGCTCATCGGCCGCAGGAGGCGCGACCTGAGTGGATGGGGCGGGCGGGGAGGGAAGGTGCCACTCCCGCCGCAGCGGGTCAGTCCTTGCGGCGGCGGAGCGCCTCGGCGAGGGTCGCCACGGCCTCCTGCGGCGGCGAGGCCGCACCCTGGTTGCTGGAGGCGAGCTCGGCCAGGAGCTCGGCGCGGTGCACGCTCACGGAGCGGGGGGCGTCGATGCCCACGCGTACGACGTCACCGCGGACCTCGAGGATCGTCACGGTGATCTCGTCACCCACGACGACGCTCTCGCCCGCCCGACGGCTCAGCACCAACATGGGACCAACCTACGCCAACGCACCAGGGCCGCCGCGGGGGTGTTCATGGCGCCAGCGGCACGGCAACGGACAGGGTGGCGTCGTCGAGGATCACCTGGGCCGCCCGACGCGTGGTGGTGTTCACCAGCACGGGAGCACGCAGGTTGGCGGTGCTGTCGGCCAGCGACGTGCCGGTGGTCAGGACCAGCAGGACGAGGACGTCGGAGGCGTCCTCGATCTCGAGCTCTGCCACCACGTCGTCGCCCACCACCGGTGCGTAGTCCGGGAAGAAGGGCACCGGCGAGGCCACCAGGAAGCGCAGGTCGGGGTCGTCCAACGAGCGGAGGTCGCACAGGACGCCGTCCTCGTCGAGCTGGACGAGGGCGAAGCGCCGGTGCTCCGGAAAACCCGGAAGCGGATGGACGAGCTCGATCACCGGAAGGTCGTGCATGGCGCCCACACTCCCACACTCGTCCCCCGCACGACGCTCGACCTCACGACCCGCGTCAACGCAGGAAGTCCAGGAGGCTCGGCTGCAGGACGCGCGCGGTGGCGCCGAGGGCTGCCTGGTAGGCAACCTCCTGCAGCTGCAGGTCGACCATCGCCCGGGGCAGGTCGACGTTCTCGATCTCAGTCAGCGACTTCGTGATCGCCAACTCCCCGTCCTGGGCGCGCAGCAGCGCCGCCTCGAGCCGGTTCGTCCGACCACCGACCTCCGCCAGAGCCCCGGTCATCCGGTTGCCTGCGGCAGCCAGCTTGTCCAGGCTGGTCCGCATCTCGCCGGCGTCACCCGAACGGAGCGCGTTCACCGCAGCGGCCAGGTCGTCGAAGAGGTTGGCGCCGTCGGGACCGAACGCCTCACGGGCGTCCATGTCGACCCGCACGCTGACGCCGTCCGCGACCGTGCGCATGACCGCCCCTGCCGCGGTGCCGACGTACTGCCCGTCGGGGTCGTAGGCACGGCTGCCGGCGGTGACGCCGCCGAAGACCGGTCGTTCGAGGTACGTCGTGTTGGCCTGGGCGATCAGCGACTCGCGCAGCTGCTCGACCTCGATGGCCAGGGCCTCGCGCGCGGTGGCGCTCATCGCACCGTTGACGCCCTGGAGCACCAGGTCGCGGGCCCGCCGGGTCTCGTTGGTCATGGACTGCAGGGTGGTGTCGACCTGACCCAACCAGCCTCGACCGTCCTCGGCGTTGCGGGCGTACTGCAAGGTGTCGGCCAGCGAGGAACGCAGCCGCATCGCAGCGGTCGTGTCGGTCGGAGAGTCCGACGGCCGGTTGAGCACCCGTCCGGTGGAGAGCTGCTCCTGGCTCTTGGCCAGACGGCCCAGGCTGAGCTGGAGGCCCTCGAGCGAGCGCTGGCTCATCATCGACTGGGTCACGCGCTGGATGCTCATCGGCCCACCAGCCCGGTGCGGTTGATCAGGGTGTCGAGCATCTGGTCGAGGGTGCTCATCACCCGCGACGCGGCCTCGTAGGCCCGCTGGGCGCTGACCAGGCCGACCATCTCCTCGTCGAGGTTGACGCCGGCGAGCTGGTCACGCGTCCCGTCGACCTGCGCCGTCAGCGCGGCCTGGTTGGAGGCCAGGCGTCGCACCGAGGCGATCTCGCTGCCGAGTCCGTTGACGAGCCGCTGGTAGCCGCTCTCGGCACCGCCGGTGGCGGCCAGGGCCGTGGCGTTGCCGCCGTCGAGCCCGCCTCCGGGGATGCCGGAGGCGGCGACCTTGTCGAGGTCGGTGATCGCCACTCGCAGCGACCCGGCCGGGTCGCTCGCGTCGAAGGAGAAGAAGTCGCCGCCCGGAGTGCCGTCAAGCGTGTAGCCACGCCCGTGCTGGGTGTTGACGTCGGCCACGAGCTGGCGCACCACGTCGTCGAGGCCGTCACGGTAGTCGGGCAGGGTCGAGGTGAGCAGGTCGGCCGTCGCCCCGATCTCGCCGCGCATGCCGGGGGCCACCGCCGTGGAGCCGGCCCGGGTCTCGACGGCGAGGCTGACCGCGCCGCCCGTCGCGCCGGTGGCCACCACCAGGCGCCCGGCCTCCTGGCCGATGACCAGGGCGGTGCCGTTGACCGTGACGTCGAGACCGCCGTCGGCCCGCTGCGTGGCGACACCACCGGTCAGCTCGGAGAGGCGCATGGCCAGCTGGTCGCGCTGGTCGAGCAGCAGGTTGGCGTCGGTGCCGCTGAAGCCGGCCACCGCGATGGAGCGGTTGGTGTCGGCCAGGTCGCTGGCCAACGTGTTGACCTCGGCGACCAGGGTCTGGAGACGGTCGCGCTGCCCGCTCTCCTCCGTGGCCACGTTGGCGGCCTGGACGCGGATCGACTCGACCAGCGTGGCAGCACGGTCCAGGACCTGGCTGCGGGCCGCGTCGCCGCCCGGTGAGACGGCGAGGTCGTGCCACCCGGTCCGGAAGTCGTCGAGCGCGGCGGCGACACCGTTGTCACCGGGCTCGCCGATGCCCGCCTCGAAGCGCGCCAGCGCGGCTGCGCGGGTGGAGAGGTAGGAGTTGTTGCCGTGCTCGTAGCGCGCCCGTGCGTCGAGGAACTGGTCGGTCATGCGTACGACGCCGGAGGTGCGCACACCCTCGCCGGCACCCTCGCAGCGCGACCACATCGCCGGCTGTGCCGGGGCGCCCACGGTCTCGGCCTCGGCGCGACGACGGGCGTAGCCGACGGTGGCGGAGTTGGCGATGTTGCTGCTGGCCACGTCCATCAGCACCCGGTTGTGGTGCATGGCGCTGAGGGCGGTGCCGAAGGAGGAGAAGGTTCCGCTCATCGTCACAGGCTCCGATCAAGGAGGGGCTTGCGAGCCAGGCCGACGACGGCGCTGCCGTCCGCGCTGTAGCCGTCGGTGCCCTCCGTCATGGTCAGCAGGGTCTCTCGAGCCGACCGGATGCCAGCGGTGATCAGCTCGCGGTTGGCGTCAGCCATCGTGGTGACGTCGGTGGTGATCCGGGCGAAGGCGTCGCGGTGGTCGGCCAGGATGGTCGTCCAGGGCTCGTCCGCCGCGTCGATCAGGGCACGCAGGCTCGGGTTGGGGGCCAGGCCGAGGACCTCGGCGGCCTCGTCGGCAGCCACGGCTCGGACGAGCTCGGTCTCACGGATGGTCTCCAGGACCGACTCCACGTCCTTGGCCGCCTGGAGCAGCCAGCGGGTGCGGCCTGTGGCCATCACGAGCTGCTCGACCTCGAGCTTGTAGAGCAGCGTCTCCAGCAGCTCACGCTCGCGCCACAGGATCTGCGAGAGCTTCTCCATCGGTCTTCCCTTCGTCGTCCAGACCGCCATCTGGCCTGTGTACGTGCGGCATCAGACCATCCCATCGGCGTCCGTGCGGCGAACCTGAACGATTGTCGCGCACTGTCGAGATCGGTGACCCAGGTCACCGGGGGTACTGGTCCAGCCATCCTCGCCTAGCCCCGAGGGGCCACGAGGTGCCGGGACCTTGGTCCCTGCTTTGGGCCCGCACGGGCCATATACCTCTTTTTGGGTATGGGTGTTGTTAGTGAAGCGATGAACTAATCAGGTGTTCTCGGAAAACAGCACGACCCTCGATCGCCACGAGCTGATCACCTCAACCATGCCGCTGGTGGGCCACATCGTCCGCGAGATGGCCGGACGCGTGCCCCACCACGTGTCGCGCGACGACCTCACCTCGGCCGGGCTGGTCGCGCTGGTGCGGGCCGCCGACTCCTTCGAGCAGGAGCGTGGCGTCCCCTTCGCCCGTTACGCCGCGACCCGGATCCGGGGCGCGCTCATCGACGAGCTCCGCAGCGTCGACTGGGCCTCGCGCTCCGTACGCCGCCGCGCCCGCGACCTGGAGGGGACCCGGCACCAGCTGGCCGTCGCCCTGGGTCGGGTCCCGACCAACGCCGAGGTCGCCAGCGCCCTGGGCATGAGCCTGGACGAGGTCGTCGCCAACGACGACGACGTCGCCCGCGCCCAGGTGCTCTCCCTGCAGGGAGGTCCCGACGACGCGCTCGACGAGCTGGTCCCGGCCGACACCGCCACCCCCGAGCAGCTCGTCCTGCACCGCGAGCGCCTCACCTACATGGTGGAGGCCGTCGACGAGCTGCCCGAGCGTCTCCGCGTCGTCGTCACGGAGTACTTCCTGGCCGAGCGGCCCATGACCGAGATCGCCGAGCAGCTCGGCGTCAGCGAGTCCCGCGTCTCCCAGCTCCGCGCCGAGGCGCTCAGCCTCCTGCGTGAGGCGCTCAACCGCGAGCTCGACCCAGACCTGGTCACTCCCCCCAGCCGCCCCGAGGGTTGCGCCGCCCGACGCCGCGAGTCCTACTTCGCCGCCGTCGCCACCCGCCACGCGGCTGCTCTGCGACCCGCGCAGGTGGGTGTGGACGCGCGGGCCTGACCTCGTACGAAAAAAACTTCGCAGGACACCTCAGGGTCGCCACCCGGCGGCCGAACAGACAGGCAACGAAGTCCACGGACGGACTTCGGAACGTGACTCTCCAGGAAGGAAACCACCATGAGTCTCCGCATCAACCAGAACATCGACGCCTTCAACTCGTACCGCAACCTGTCGGTCACCCAGGGCCAGATGTCCAAGTCGCTGGAGAAGCTCTCCTCGGGCTTCCGCATCAACCGCGCCGCCGACGACGCCGCCGGTCTCGCGATCTCCGAGGGCCTGCGCTCGCAGGTCGGTGGCCTCAAGGTGGCCGTCCGCAACGCCCAGGACGGCATCTCCGTCGTGCAGACCGCTGAAGGTGCTCTCACCGAGGTCCACGGCATCCTGCAGCGCGTTCGCGACCTGGCCGTCCAGGGCGCCAACGACTCGAACAGCGCCGAGGCCCGCACCAACATCGAGACCGAGATCGCCAGCATCGGCGCCGAGCTCGACCGCATCGCCGAGTCCACCGAGTTCAACGGCACCAAGCTGCTCAACGGCTCGGTCGCCAGCCTGAACTTCCAGGTCGGCGCGCAGGGTGACGGCAACAGCTCCATCGCGGTCGTCCTCGACGACGTCAAGGCCACCGTCGACGGCATCAAGGACCTGAAGGTCACCGACTTCGCCACCGCCCAGGCCTCCATCGAGTCCGTGGACACCGCGATCGAGGCGATCTCCACCACTCGCGCCGGCCTGGGTGCTTCCCAGAACCGCCTCGAGCACACCATCAACAACGTGAACGTGGCGATCGAGAACCTCACCGCGTCGGAGAGCCGCATCCGCGACACCGACATGGCGCAGGAGATGATGAGCTTCACCCGCGCACAGATCCTGTCGCAGGCCGGCACCGCGATGCTCGCGCAGGCCAACCAGGCCCCGCAGGGCGTCCTGTCGCTCCTCCGCTGATCCAGCGGTAGCTGACACCAGCACCACCCAGCAGCATCCCCAGTGCCCCGGAGCCCACGCTCCGGGGCACTGCGGCTCTTCGACGACCTTTCCCCGGGATCGACCGCACGATCCCTCAGGTCGTGGCCGGCGCTGCCGATCATCCCTGCGTCGGACGCGCCGCGTCCGACGTCGACCAGATCCTTCGAGAGGAGACTCCGTGGCGACTGCGAGCATCAGCGGACTGGGCAGTGGCCTGGACACCGCCGGCATCGTCAGCCAGCTCATGCAGCTGGAGGCCGTGCCGCAGAGCAAGCTGAAGAGTCGCGTCACCTCCGAGGAGTCGGCGCTCAAGATCCTCCAGAACCTCAACTCCAAGGTGGCCGCTCTGGCCACCAAGGCAGGTGAGGTCGGAAAGTCCACTGCGTGGAGCTCCCTGACCTCGACCTCGTCGCACGAGGGGGTGACCGCCACGATCGCGGCAGGTGCCGCGGCGAGCAGCTTCACCGTCGACATCCAGGCCCTGGCCACCAGCCACGGCGAGACCCACCTCGGGACCGCCGCGGCCAGCGACGTGCTGGTCCCGGCCGACGCCGACGGCAAGCGGCTGCTGACGGTGACCCACCAGGACGGCACCACCGCCACGGTCGACGCCGGCGACGGGACTCTGCGCGGGATCGTCGACGGCCTCAACGCGACCGCCAGCGGCTCGGGCCTGCGGGCCACGATGCTGCAGGTCAGCCCGGGGGCGTACCGCCTCGTGGTCGACGCCGCTGCCACCGGTGCCGCCTCCTCCTTCACCCTGACGGCCGCCGACGGCAGCGCGCTGCTCGGTGGTCCCGAGGCGTCACGCACGCGGGCCGGGACCGACGCACAGGTCGAGGTCTCCGGCTTCACCCTGACCTCGTCGAGCAACACCTTCACCGACCTCATGCCGGGCGTCACGGTCACGCTCTCGGCCAAGGCGAAGGTCGGTGAGACCGCACAGGTCGAGGTCACCCGCGACGCCAGCACCCACGTCGCGACGATCAAGTCGTTCGTCGACGGCATCAACGCGCTGCTCAGCGACATCGATGCCCAGAGTGCCTACAACGCCACCACCAAGAAGGCAGGCGTGCTGGCTGGCGAGAGCGGCGTGCGCGAGCTGCGTACGGCCCTGGCCACCTCGCTCTACCCGAACGACGGCTCCTCCATGGCCGCCCTCGGCCTCCAGGTCGACCGCTACGGCAAGCTCGTCTTCGACGAGGAGAAGTTCGCGACGGCGTACGCCGCCGACCCCACCGCCGTCACGCAGGCCTTCGGCAGCACCGACGGCTTCGCGGCGCGGGTCCAGAAGGTGGCCGAGGCCGCGAGCGACAAGTACGACGGGACGCTGACGTCGGCGATCAAGGGCCGCACCGACGGCATCTCCCGGCTCACCGACTCGATCACCGCGTGGGACCTGCGGCTCGAGCTGCGCCAGAACTCGCTCACCCGCCAGTTCACCGCCCTCGAGGTGGCGCTCAGCAAGATGAACAGCCAGTCCAGCTGGCTGGCAGGTCAGATCAACTCCCTCTCCGGCTCCGAAAGTTGAGTGCGTCCATGAACGCGAACGTCCGCCAGACCTATCTCGGCGCCTCCGTCTCCACGGCGAGCCCGCAGCGGCTCCTGGTCATGCTCTACCAGCGGCTCGTGCTGGACCTCCAGCGTGGGCGCGACGCCCAGGAGGCCGGCCAGCGCGAGGAGGCGAACGGCCACCTGCTGCACGCCCAGGACATCGTCATGGAGCTGCGCATCAGCCTGCGCACCGACGCCTGGTCGGGCGCCCCTGCCCTCGCCTCGCTCTACGACTGGATGTACACCCAGCTCGTGCTCGCCAACACCCGCTGCGACGCCGCGATGACCGAGCACGTGCTCGCCCTTGCCGAGCAGCTGTGCGACACCTGGCGCCAGGCCGCCCTCCAGGCTGCCGGCTGATGCGTGGCGACACCGCCGCAGCCGTGAGCCCGTGGCACGACGAGCTCGACCGGCTCGAGGCAGAGCTGGAGGCGATCCGCGTCCTCCTGGCCAACCGCGAGCAGGGCAGCCACGCCGAGACGGTCGACACCGCGTCGTGGACGCCGGCCCCCGGGCTCGGCCCTCTCCCCCGCGACCTCGTGCCCCGCGCGGAGGCCCTCCTGGCCAGCCAGCGCCAGGTGCAGCTCGACCTCTCCCAGGCGATGGCGGCCACCAGCCGCCAGCGCGACTTCGCCGCCCGCGTCACCGACGCCACGGCTGCGCCCGCCGCCCCGGCGTACCTCGACGTCAGCGCGTGATTCCGCTCAGGACCCACCTCCGGCGACCGATGGAAGCCCTGTCAGCCCGCACCGCCCCCTGGTCCCCCCACCCGACAGGAGCCTGACGTGCACGCGCTCGTCATCGACGACTCCCGCTCGATGCGGATGATCCTGGCCCGCATCCTGCGCGGCGCCGGGTTCGAGATCACGGAGGCCGGCCACGGCCAGGAGGCGCTCGACCACCTCACTGGTGGGCTGCGCCCCGACCTGTGCCTCATCGACTGGAACATGCCCGTGATGAACGGCTACGAGTTCGTCACCGAGGTCCGCAAGGTGCGCGAGTGGCGCGACATCACTCTGATGATGGTCACCACCGAGAGCGAGCACTCCCGGATCGTCGCCGCCCTCGCCGCCGGCGCCCACGAGTACGTCATCAAGCCCTTCACCGCCGACGCCATCCTCGACAAGCTCGAGCTGCTCGGCCTGACCCACGACGGAGCGATCGCATGACCGCACCCGCGAGCGCGGACGCCCAGCAGGGCGCCGTCCTCAGCCCGGACGACGTCCGCACGCTGACCGAGGAGGTGTGGTCGACGTTCCTGGGCCACACCGCGCCCTTCACCGCCGCCGAGGCTCGCGCCTTCACCCCGACGTGGGCCGCCAGCGTCACCGTCAAGGGCGAGTGGAACGGCATGGTCTCCATGCAGCTGACCGGTGTCGGCGCCCACCGCCTGACCTGCGGCATGCTCGGCATGGACCCCGAGAGCGACGAGCCGTCGGAGGCCGACGTCGTCGACGCCGTCGGCGAGCTGGTCAACATGGTCGGTGGCAACGTGAAGAGCCTCGTGCCCGGTCCCAGCCAGCTCTCCCTGCCTCTGGTCGCCACGGGTCAGTTCGCCCACGGCTCCGACCAGCAGGAGATCGTGCGCCTCGACTTCGCCTGGGGTGACGAACCCGTCTCCCTCACCGTCCACTCGGGAAGTCCCGCCGTCAGCAAGGTGAACCGATGAAGATCCTCGTCGTCGACGACAGCCGCGTCATGCGCCAGATCGTCATCCGTACGCTGCGTCAGTCGGGCTATGCCGGCCACGACGTGGTCGAGGCCGAGAACGGCCTCCGGGCCGTCGAGATGGTGGCCACCGAGAAGCCCGACCTCGTGCTCTCCGACTGGAACATGCCCGAGATGAACGGCATCGACGCCCTCGCACACCTGCGGGCCTCCGGCTCAGAGGTGCCCTTCGGCTTCGTCACCTCCGAGGGCTCGGAGGAGATGCGGGCCCGCGCGGCCGCCGCCGGCGCGCTCTTCCTGATCGCCAAGCCCTTCACCCCGGAGCTGTTCGACGAGGCTCTCTCGGCGGTGCTCCCCCGGGCATGAAGGTTCACCTCCCCGTGGCCAAGGAGGTCCGTGACCTCCTCAGCGACCTCCTCGGAAAGCCCGTCTCGATCGAGCCGGCCGCCCCCCTGGCCCCCGGCCCGAAGCGCCCGGCGACGATCGGTGTGTACGTCGACGACTCGTTGCGCGTCGCTGCCCTGATCTGCTTCGACCTGCCGCTCTCGGCGTACGCCGGTGCGGCCATCGGCCTGGTGCCGCCCCAGGTCGCCGAGGACGCGGTCACCCAGGGCTCCCTGCCCGAGGTGCTCCGCGAGAACCTCCACGAGGTGCTCAACATCGCGGTGAGCCTCTTCAACAGCGCCCCCGGGGCCGACCACCTGCGCCTGCACGCGATGCACCCGGCCGGTGAGCCGACGCCGCGTGACGTGCTCGTGCACGCGCTGACCCTGGGTCGTCGCACGGACATGCGCGTCGACGTGCCGTACTACGGCACCGGGATCATCTCGGTCGTCCAGACCTTCTAGCCCATCGCCAGGGCCACCCCGTACGCGCCGAGGGGTGGCCCAGACCGGAGTTGCTGGTCCTTCTCGGGTGGTGCCGCGCGTCACCGGGTCTCTCCTTTCTGCTTTTCCCTGCGCCGTTCTTCTCAACTGCGCCCGGCAGCCGCCGAAGGGAGAGTCGAGCACGGAGCGCTCATCCCCGCCGAAGGACCGGCAACGCCCTCCCCGAGAGGTTTCCCTGCCATGCCCTTCGCTGTCTCCGACGCGGTCTCCCGCGTGCTCAGCTCCGCACTCGACGGGGCGTCGCTGCGCCAACGCGTGATCGCCGACAACATCGCCAACGTCGACACCCCCGGCTTCCGAGCCACCTCGGTCGACTTCGAGTCGTCGCTGCGCCAGGCCATCGCCTCGGGCCGCTTCGCCGCCGGGGACGCCTCGGTGACCGCCCGCGGGATCCCGACCAACACCCCGGTGGGCGTGAACGGCAACAACGTCGACCTGCGCAAGGAGTCGCTGGCCGCGATCCAGTCGCAGTTCCAGTACCAGCTCCTCACCCGCGCGGCCTCCGACCGCCTGGCCGTGGTCCGCACCGCAGCGACGGGGCAGTGATGGGCGCCTTCGACCTGCTCCACATCGCGGGGTCGAGCCTCGGCATGCACCAGACCTGGTTGGACGCCCTGGCCCACAACATCGCCAACGCCAACACGGTCACCGGCACCGACGAGGACGCCTTCCAGGCCCAGATGGTGGTGGCCCGCGCCCGCCCCGACGGCGGTGTCAGCGTCGGTGGCATCGAGTACGGCGACCCGGAGGGCCGGATGGTCCACAGCCCGGACCACCCGCTGGCCGACGAGAACGGCTACGTGCGCCTGCCCGACATCGACATGTCCAGCCAGATGAGCCAGCTGGTCATGGCCCAGCGCGGCTTCCAGGCCTCGGTGCAGGTCACCAAGACCGCCCAGGACTCCTACAACGCTGCCCTGCAGATCGGACGCTCATGAGCATCTCAGGTATCGAGGCGATGGGCTTCACGCCGTACGTCGCCCCGGTGGTCACCCCGACCGCCCTCCCGACGGTCGGCGGACCGCAGGGTCCCGACGGCGCCGGCGGAGAGTTCGGCGAGCTGCTGCTCGACGGCCTCGAGCGCCTCGAGTCGGTGCAGACCAACGCCGACCAGCTCGCCGTCAAGGCTGCCACCGGTGACCTCGACAGCATGCACGACTACACGATCGCCGCGACCGAGGCCAGCGTGACCACCCAGCTGACGGTCGCCGTGCGCAACCGCGCGGTCGAGGCCTTCAACGAGATCATGCGGATGCAGGTCTGATGAAGGAGACCGCCACCCGCCTCCTCGCCCGCGTCCGTGAGTCGCTGGCCGGCTTCAGCACCGGCCAGAAGGCCATCGCCGGCGTCGGCGTCCTCGCGCTGCTGCTCGCCGGCTTCATGGTCTTCCGCTGGGTCGCCACCCCGAGCTACAGCCCCCTCTACTCGCAGATGAGCTCCGAGGACGCCGCCGCCGTCATCGAGGAGCTCACCGCCACCGGCGTCCCGCACAAGCTCTCCGACGACGGCAACACCGTCCTCGTCCCCAAGGAGCAGGTGCACGAGACCCGGATCGCGCTCAGCGGCGAGGGCCTGCCCGCCAACAAGGACGGCGGCTACTCGCTGCTGGACGAGCAGAGTCTCTCCACCTCGCAGTTCCAGGAGCAGACCTCCTTCAAGCGCGCCATGGAGGGCGAGCTCGCCAGCACGATCGAGGCCATCGACGGCGTCAGCACCGCCGTCGTGCACCTCGCCATGCCCGCCAAGCAGGTCTTCGCCAAGGAGCAGGACCCCACCACCGCCTCGGTCCTGGTCGACACCCAGGCTGGCAAGGCCTTCACGCCCGAGCAGGTCCAGGCCGTGGTCCACCTGATCGCCTCAAGCGTCGACGGCCTGGCCCCCGAGAAGGTGACGGTCGCCGATGCCAGCGGCCGCGTGCTCTCGGCCGACGCCGCCTCCGGCGGCCTCGGCGCCGGCACCCGGACCCAGGCGATCCAGGAGCACCAGGACGAGCTGAACGCCAAGATCCAGCGCACCCTCGACACCGTCGTCGGCCCCGGCAACTCCACCGTCGCCGTGACCGCCAACCTCGACTTCGACAAGTCGGTCAGCACCAGCACGACGTACGAGTCGGACCCCGAGGCGAAGCCGCTCTCGAGCAACCGCCAGCGCGAGACCTACACCGGCCCCGGCGCCCCGGGCGTCGGCGGCGTCGTCGGCCCTGAGGGCAACACCGAGATCGACGGCAACGGCAACGGCAACGGCAACTACGCCAAGAACTCCACCACCGAGGACAACGCGGTCAACTCCGTCGTCGAGCGACGCGAGTCCGCCCCCGGCGCCGTCGACTCCCTGCACATCGGAGTGGCGCTGGACAGCAACGCCCCGATCAAGGTGAGCAACGCCGACATGCGCCGACTGATCGCCGCAGCGATCGGTGAGGACCTCGACCGCGGCGACACCGTCGAGGTCACCTCGATGCCCTTCGACCGCAGCGCCCAGGAGGCCGCCGAGGCCGAGCTGGCCGACGCGGAGAAGGCCGAGGCCGAGGCAGCGCTTCTCGCCCTCATCCGCAACGTGGCCCTCGGCGTGGTCGTGGTCATGGTCGGGCTGCTGGCCTGGATGCAGGGACGCCGCCGCGCCCGGGCTCGCGCCGACGCCACCAGCTACGTGGTCGAGCAGCTCCGACTGGACGCGCAGACACGCGCCGAGGCGCTGCCCGAGGCACCGAGCCCGGCTCTGGCAGCGCTGGAGTCAGCCGAGCACGACGAGGTCGAGAAGATGCGTGACGAGCTCGCGGCCCTGGTCGAGCGCCAGCCCGAGGACGTCGCCGCGCTGCTGCGCGGCTGGCTCGTGGAGCCGCCCCGATGAGCGCCGTGACGACGTCGGCAGGCGTGCGCAAGACCGCCGTCCTGCTGATCCAGATGGGTCGCGACAAGGCTGCCCAGGTGATGAACCACCTCTCCGAGTCGGAGGTCGAGCTGGTCTCCGCCGAGATCGCCCGCCTCAGCTCGGTGAGCGCCGACGAGTCCACCAACGTGCTCACGGAGTTCCACGACCTGCTGGTCGCCCGAGCCCACGTCTCCAAGGGTGGTCTCGACTTCGCCCACCAGATGCTGGAGCAGTCGCTCGGGCCGGAGCGCGCCGCCGAGGTCATCGAGCGCCTCAACGCCGCTGCGGTGCAGATGCCCTTCCAGTTCCTGCACCGGGCCGACCCCGCCCAGATCCGCTCCTTCATCGCCGACGAGCACCCGCAGGTCATCGCCCTGGTGCTCGCCCACATGACCGCGGACAAGGCCTCCCTGCTGCTCTCGGGCCTCGCGCCCCAGCTGCAGGCCCAGGTGGCCCACCGCATCGCGGTGATGGACCGGACCTCCCCCGAGATGGTGCGCTCCGTCGAGGCGATCCTGGAGCGCAAGCTCTCCTCGATGCTCCAGCCCACGGAGCTGTCGCAGGTGGGCGGCGTCGACCCCCTGGTCAACATCATCAACCGCTCCGACCGCTCCACCGAGCGTCAGATCGTCGAGGGCCTGGAGGCGCTCGACGCCACCCTGGCCGACGAGATCAAGAGCCGGATGTTCATGTTCGAGGACATCGTCACCCTCGACGACCGCTCGGTGCAGCAGGTGCTGCGCGAGGTCGACGGTGCCGACCTGGCGCTCGCCCTCAAGGGCGTGCCCGAAGGCGCGGTGCGCAACAAGATCACCGGCAACCTGTCCGAGCGTGCTGCGGAGAACCTGCTCGAGGAGGTCGAGCTGCTCGGCCCGGTCAGGCTCACGCAGGTCGAGGAGGCCAGGCAGAACATCATCCGGACCATCCGCCGCCTCGAGGAGCAGGGCCAGATCATGGTCCGGCGTGGGAACGACGATGAGTTCGTCGACTGACGTGGCCGCCGGCTCCGGCGTCGCCCCCTTCCGCACCCGCGACCTGCGGGTCGGCACATGGACCCGTCTGGCGCCCGACAGCGCGCTGGGCGACCCGGTCAGCGAGCGCACCCTCACCGAGGTGGCCGAGCAGGCCCGTGCCGCGGCGCAGGCCCAGGGCTACTCCGTGGGCTGGGCGCAGGGTCGTCGCGAGGCGGCTGCCGAGGCCCGGGTGAGGGCCACGGCCGAGGCCGAGCGCCTGGCGCTCGCCGAGGAGCAGCGCGCGGCCGAGCACCGCGACGCCGTGCAGGCCCTGCTCGCCGCCGCCGCCCAGCTCCGCGCGGTGCTCGACGGCGCGGGTGCCCGGGTCGAGGCCCAGGGCACCGAGCTGGCCTGGGCCCTCACCGAGCAGCTCGTCGGCCACGAGGTGCGCGGCGCCACCGCGGCCGACGTCGTACGCCGCGTGCTCGCCCTCGCGCCCACGGGCGAGGTCGCGTGCGTACGCCTGCACCCCGACCACCTCGAGTCCCCCGAGCTGAAGCTGCTGGCCGACGGCACCCGTTGCGTCGCCGACCCCACCCTGGGCCGCCTCGACGCGGTCGTCGAGGTCGCCGACCACGCGTTCGACCTGCGGATCGACGCCGCGATGACCCGCGTCCGCGAGGTGCTCGCGTGACCTCCCTCGACCCGCGTACGTCCGTGGCTGCGCTCGCCGCCGCAGCACCGGCCCTCCTCGGCCGGGTCTCCCAGGTGCTGGGCCTGCAGCTGGTCGTCACCGGCCTGCCGGCCGCCGTCGGCGACCTCGTCGAGGTCGAGGGCGACGAGCCGGTGCTGGCCGAGGTTGCAGCCAGCGGCCCCGAGGGGCTGACCTGCCTGCCGCTGGGGTCCACCACCGGCCTCACCGCCGGCGCCCTGGTGCGCCACACCGGTGGACCGTTGCGGATCCGGGTCGGCGAGGAGCTGCGCGGCCGCGTGCTCGACGGGCTCGGCCGTCCCATCGACGGCGGACCCTCCCTCGACCACCTGTCCCTGGTCGGGGTCGACCACCCCGCCCCCGACGCCCTGGCCCGTCCGCGCATCGTGCACCAGCTCGGGCTCGGCGTCCGCGCCCTCGACTCCCTCGTCCCCTGCGGACGCGGTCAGCGCCTCGGCATCATGGCCGGCTCCGGCGTCGGCAAGTCGAGCCTGCTCTCCATGGTCGCCCGCGGCACCGACGCGGAGATCTGCGTCCTCGCCCTGGTCGGCGAACGTGGCCGTGAGGTGCGCGAGTTCATCGAGAACGACCTCGGTCCCGAGGGTCTGGCCCGCTCGATCGTGGTCGTCGCCACCTCCGACGCCCCGCCCGTCGAGCGCCTGCGCGCCGCCTTCGTCGCCACCCGCATCGCCGAGTCGTTCCGCGACGCCGGCCGCCACGTGGTGCTGATGATGGACAGCCTGACCCGCGTGGCGATGGCCCAGCGCGAGATCGGCCTGTCGGCCGGCGAGCCTCCCGCCACCCGCGGCTACCCGCCGAGCGTCTTCGCGCTGATGCCCCGCCTGCTCGAGCGGGCCGGCACCTCCCCGGTCGGCAGCATCACCGGCCTCTACACCGTGCTCGTCGAGGGCGACGACATGCAGGACCCGATCGGCGACACCGCCCGCTCGATCCTCGACGGTCACGTGGTGCTCTCGCGCCGTCTGGCCACCTCGGGCCACTTCCCCAGCATCGACGTGCTCGAGTCGATATCGCGCGTCAACGGTGCGGTCACCACCCCCGACCAACGTCAGGACGCGACCTGGTTGCGACGCCTGCTCGCCGCGCACCGCGACGTCAAGGAGCTCGTCGAGATCGGGGCGTACGCCCGTGGCGCCGACCCGGACGCCGACCTCGCCCTGGCCCTGATGCCGCGCATCAACGACTTCCTGCGCCAGGAGATGGACGACTCCACCCCGACCGCGCAGACGTGGGGCCGGCTGCACGCCCTGCTGCATCCCGCTGAGCTGGGGGCCGCGTCGTGAGCGCCCGCAACCTCGACCGCGGCATGCGGGCCGTGGAGCGTGTCCGCGCGGTGCGCGAGCGCGACAGCCGGATCGGACTGCAGCAGGCGCTCGCCGAGCGCGAGCAGCGACGTGCCCGCCTCGCCGACCTGAACGACCAGCTGGCCAGTTCTCCCGCCTGGGACGAGGGTGACGCCACCTCCTTCCGCGCCCGCCGCGCCGCCGTCCTGGCGATCGGGGCAGCCGCCGGGGCGGCAGGCGACCAGCTCGGCGCCGCCCACCGCATCGCCGACTCCGCGCAGGCGCACTGGTCCACCGACAAGACCCGGCTCGCCGCCGTCGAGTCGCTGCTGGCCCGGCGGGCCGAGGTCAGGCGCGGCGAACGGGCGCACCGCGAGGCCGTCGAGCTCGACGACATCGCCGCCCAGCTGTGGGGGCGCGCCCAGCGCGTCAGGCCTGCCGCTTCCTTCCCCACAACTCCCGCCTCCTCCTCTGCCACCCCCACCCGTTCTCCCCTCGACCCGCAAGGTGCCCGATGAGCGTCGCCGACGTGACCAGTCGGATCTCCGAGATCCAGAGCCAGCTCACGCTGCTCGCCCCCAGCCCGTCCAGCCTCTCCACCGGGCAGGCGGCCTTCAGCGCCGCCCTCGAGGGCGCCCTCCTCGACACCGGGAGCACCGCCGGCGGGACCGGCGGCGGCACCGCCGCTGGCGAGGCTGTGGTCGACGAGGCGAAGAAGTACCTCGGCATCCCCTACGTCTGGGGCGGCACCGACCCGTCGAAGGGGCTGGACTGCTCGGGCCTGGTCCAGCTGGTCTACCGCAACCTGGGCTACGAGCTGCCGCGCGTCTCCTACCAGCAGGCCGCTGCCGGCCGACCGGTGGCGAGCATGGCCCAGGCCCAGCCCGGCGACCTGATCGCCTGGGACAACTCGAGCCGCAACAAGGGCGTCGACCACATCGCCATCTACATCGGCAACGGGAAGATGATCGAGGCGCCGCGCACCGGTCTCGACGTCCGGATCATCGACGTGCCCACCACCCCCGACGTGATCCGTCGGATCGTTCCCGACGCCGGACTCGCAGGCGTGCAGCCGGCGTCCGTGCCCGGCCTGCCGGCCGGCGGCGCAGCGTTCGCCCCGCTCTTCGCCACGGCCGGGGCCACGCACGGGGTCTCCCCCGCCCTGCTCGCTGCCGTCGCCCGTCAGGAGTCCGGCTTCGACCCGACCGCGGTCAGCCCCGCCGGCGCCCAGGGGCTCATGCAGCTGATGCCCGCGACTGCGCAGGGCCTCGGAGTGAGCAACTCCTTCGACCCGGGTCAGGCCGTCGACGGCGCCGCACGGCTGCTGCGCGACCTGCTCGACCGCTTCGGCAGCACCGACCTGGCGCTGGCTGCGTACAACGCCGGGCCGGGCGCGGTGATGCGGCACGGCGGCATCCCGCCCTACCAGGAGACGCAGAACTACGTGCGATCGATCATGGCGATGCTGGAGGGGGCCCGATGACCGCGCTTCCCCCGCTGCCGGCCAGCGCCGCTCCCGCCGCCAGCGCAGCCGGGCCGTCCGCCTCGTCGGGCGCCGGCTCGGGAGGCTTCCTCGAGATGCTGCTCGCGGCCCTGCCCGGCGCAGCTGTGGCTGCCCCCACCACCCCAGCCACCCCCACTGGCACGGGTACCCCGACGGGGCTCACCGGCCTCCCCTCCGAGGCGAGCGACGCGACTGTGTCCCGCGACCAGGACGCCGACGCGGAGACCGGTCCGCAGGCGGAGACCGAGCCGGTCCTGCCCGTGCCGTTCTCCGCGACCCCGCCGGTTGCCGTCACCGAGGCTGTCCGGCTGGCCGAGGCGCCCACCGGGACCACGACCGACGCCACCGAGCCCAGGACCGACGAGTCAGGCGGACGTACGTTCCTGCTGCCCGGCCCCGTCGCGACGCCGCAGGGGGCAGCGCTCTCCGCGCCGGTCTCCCTGGCTGGCGTCTCGGCCGCTTCGGTGCCGCTCGCGGACGGCATCCAGCCCGACTCCACGACCACCGCCACGACCACCGCCACGAGCGCTGCCACGACCGCCGGCGCCACCGGGGTGCCCGCCTCCGGTGCCCCGAGCGCGACTTCCGCACCGGGCATCGACATCTCGGCCATGACCCCGGTCCAGGCCGTGACCACAGCTCCGCCCATCGCAACCGCTGCCAGCGCCGCGACGGCGACCCCGACTGCGGCTCCGCCGGTGGCGGACCAGGTCTTCGGCGAGGTGTCGCGCCTCGTCTCCCGGGGCGACGGCACGCACCGGCTCACCATGACACTCAGCCCGGAGGCGCTCGGCGACGTACGCGTGACGCTCACCCTCCGCAACGGAGAGGTCACCGTCGACTTCGCGGCCGGCGACGAGGCCCGGCGCGCCCTGCTCGAGAGCGCGCCCGAGCTGCGCCGCCTGCTCGAGTTGACCGGTGCGAGCGAGAGCCGGGTCACCGTGCGCGACGGCGCCGGCCCAGGTGCGGGCCAGGCCCACGACGGCCCCTCCACCAGCGGCAGGGGCGCCGACGAGGCCCACCGCGACCAGGACCACCACGCAGGGACGCGTGACGGAGAGAACGCCATGGATGGCAACCACCGCGGACCAGGCGACACCCGCCTGCCGCACGACCCGGTCAGGTCGACCCGCGCTGCGGGCCTCGACCTGACCCTGTGAGGAGGAAACGTGTCGATCCCGGCCACCGAGGCCGTGACTCCGGGACTGTTCGGCACCGGAGCCACTGCGACTCAGACCACCCAGGACAAGGACATGTTCCTGCAGCTCCTGGTCACCCAGATGCGCTACCAGGACCCGCTCAACCCCACCGACTCCAGCCAGTTCCTGGCCCAGACGGCGCAGTTCACGTCGCTGGAGAAGATGCAGGCCGTGGCTGACCAGACCGCGCTGCTGCTCGCCTCCCAGATGGCCTTCGGGGCCAGTGGGCTCGTCGGGCGCCACGTCACCTACACCGACGCCGACGGCAAGGTCCAGAAGGGCACGGTCTCCGGCGTGACCTTCGGCGCCTCCGGCCCGGTGCTCGACATCGACGGCGCCGAGGTGCCGTTGGGCTCCATCGTGTCGGTCACCGACGGGACAGCCACTCCCGACGCGACCACCGACTCCGACTGACCTTCCTGATCGTCCCCTTCTCCATCACTCTGCTCTCCATCACTCTGCGAGGAAACCCATGCTCCGCTCACTCTTCTCCGGCATCTCCGGGCTCCGCGTCAACCAGACCATGCTCGACGTGACCGGCAACAACATCGCCAACGCCAACACCACCGGCTTCAAGTCCTCGACCACGGTCTTCCAGGACACCCTCAGCCAGCTGCTCGGTGGCGCCACCGCCGCCAACGCCACCGGCGGCGGCACCAACCCGACCCAGGTCGGCCTCGGCGTGCAGCTCGCCGCGACCGCCACCAACTTCGGTCAGGGCTCGGCCCAGACCACCGGCCGGGCCACCGACCTGATGATCCAGGGCGACGGCATGTTCGTCGTCCGCAAGGGCAACGAGCAGCTCTACACCCGTGCGGGCGCCTTCGCGTTCGACGAGACCGGCGTGCTGGTCAGTCCCAACGGCAACCGGGTGCAGGGCTACCTCCTCGACGCGGCCGGCAACCCCACGGGCGGCCTCGCCGACGTCACCCTCGACGTCGCCAACGCGGTCCCCGCCGTGCCTGCCGGCGTCAGCATGACCTCGTACCAGATCGGCAGCGACGGCAAGGTCCGCGGCATCTTCTCCGACGGCGTGCAGCGCGACATGGCGCAGATCGCCCTGGCCAACTTCACCAACGTCCAGGGCCTGGAGAAGGTCGGGGAGACCTCCTTCCGCGCCAGCGCCAACTCGGGCGCTGCGCAGATCGGCACCCCCGGTGAGGGCCAGATGGGCAAGATCGTGGGTGGCGCCCTGGAGATGTCCAACGTCGACCTCGCCGCTGAGTTCACCAACCTGATCCTCGCCCAGCGCGGCTTCCAGGCCAGCTCGCGAGTGATCACCACCTCCGACCAGGTGCTCGAGGAGCTCGTCAACATCAAGCGCTGACGACTCCCCGGCCGCGACCGGCGCGTGCTCCGCGAGGAGCCGCGTCGGTCGTCGGCATTTCGCCACCTCGGACGCCTCAGGTGCCGGTGCGGCCCGCCGATGGGGTGGGTGTCGCCCCACGGACGGGCCGACTCCCGTGGACAGCACAAGGATGGTGCGCTCGATGATCATGTTGACCCGTCTGTCAGGCACGCCGTTCGTGCTCAACTCAGACCTGATCGAACGCATCGACGCCACCCCCGACACCGTCGTGACGCTCGCCGACGGCACCAAGTACGTCGTGGCCGACTCGATGCCCCAGGTCGTCGACGCCGTGCGCACCTACCGCAGCGAGATCGTCGCGCTCTCCTGGCAGCTCGACCCGAGCTCGGGACGTACACCTGCGGCGGCAGCTCCCGCCCCCAGCCACCTGGCCACGGTAGCCCCGCTGCCGGGCGTCGAGGTCGAGGGCACTCCTGAGGAGGAGAACTGATGGATCCGGCCACCCTGATCGGCATCATCCTGGCCTTCGCGGTGATCGCGATCGCCAACCTCCTCGAGGGCGGCGACCCCACGGCGATGTTCCTGCTGCCCCCGATGCTCCTGGTCTTCGGAGCCACCCTGGCGATCACCGTCGCCGGTGGCACCGTCGCCGACGCCAAGCACGCCCTGGTCTCCCTCAAGCACGCCTTCACCGGCAAGCCCGCCAGCTCCGCCGACCTCGTGCCCGTCGTCGTCTCCCTGGCCGAGCGCGCCCGCCGCGAGGGCCTGCTCGCGCTCGAGGACTCGCTGCGCGAGATCGACGACCCGTTCCTGGTCAAGGGCATGACCCTGGCCATCGACGGGACCGACCCCGAGGAGGTCCGCGAGATCCTCGAGGCCGAGGTCTACGCCAAGAAGGCCCAGGACAAGCACGCGGCCAAGTTCTTCGGCGACGCTGGCGCCTACGCCCCCACCATCGGCATCGTCGGCACGGTCATGGGCCTCGTGCACGTGCTCGAGAGCCTCGCCGAGCCCGAGAAGCTCGGCCACCTGATCGGCGCCGCCTTCCTCGCGACCCTGTGGGGCGTCTTCTCCGCCAACGTGCTGTGGCTGCCCATCAGCAACCGCCTCAAGCGCCTGAGCGAGCTCGAGACCACCCGCATGGAGGTCGCCATCGAGGGCATCGCCGCCATCCAGTCCGGCTCCAACCCCCGGGTCGTGGCGCAGAAGCTGACGTCGCTCCTCCCCGCGGGACAGCACGCCGAGGCGGCCTGAGATGGCTCGCCGCACACGCCGCGAGATCGAGGAGGAGCACGAGAACCACGAGCGGTGGATGGTCACCTACGCCGACATGGTGACGCTCCTGATGGTGCTCTTCATCGTCATGTTCGCGATGAGCCAGGTCGACGAGGAGAAGTACGGGGCCCTGAAGCAGGGGCTCGCCACCGGCTTCGGCGGCCAGTCAGCCACCGTGATGGACGGCTCCCGGGCCCTGCTCGACAAGGAGGGCAGCGCCCCGGTCACGCCTCTCCCCAACGGGGACGACCCCGAGCTCACCGCCGAGCAGCGCCGGGCGGTGGACGCCGCGGTCACCCGCCAGGAGCAGCTGCGCCGGCAGCGCGCGTACGGCGACGTCGAGGCCGAGGTCGACCGACTGGTGGAGATCCGCGACCGGCTGGAGCGGGCCATGCGCCGAGGCGGCCTGGGGCGTGACGTGGTCACCACCATCGACAACCGTGGCCTGGTGGTCAGCCTGGTCTCGCGCCACGTCGTCTTCGAGGCCGACCGCGCCGAGCTGACCCCGCGCGGCACCCAGGTGGTCAACACCCTCGCGACGGTGCTGCGCCGCATCCCGGACCCGCTCCAGGTCGACGGCCACACCAACCAGGTGCCGGTGAAGCCGAAGTACTACGCCACCGACTGGGACCTGTCGGCGGCCCGCGCCATCACCGTCCTGCGGCACCTGGACGAGACCCAGGGCATCAAGGGCTCGCGCCTGACGGCGTCGGCCTTCGGCCACGAGAAGCCGCTGGTCGACCCGGCCAGGGCTGGGTCCCAGCGCATCAACAAACGAGTCGACATCGTCGTCCTCTCCTCGCTCCCGGCCGAGAGCCGCGAGCTGCTGGAGCAGGCCGCGAAGCAACGAGGAGGCAGGACATGACGGTGACGGCGATGCCACCCACGGCAGGCGAGCAGACCGAGGCCCCGGAAGGCAAGGGCAAGGGCAAGGGGAAGCGCAAGAAGATCATTGTCGCGGTGCTGGTCCTGGTGGTCGGCGCAGCGGGATGGTTCTTCTTCCTCAAGCCCGACGCCGAGAGCGCCCCGGTCCCCGGCGAGGTGGTGGTGCTGGACTCGATCCAGGTGAACCTCGCCGCCGGCCACTACCTGCGCCTGGGCCTGGCACTGCAGCTCACCGAGGAAGCCCACGACATCAACGGCAGCAAGGCCCTGGACGCCGCCATCACGGTCTTCAGCGGCCTCGAGATCGCTGACGTCGCCCGTGGTGAGCAGCGCGAGGAGTTGCGCGAGGAGCTGATGGAGAAGCTCGACGAGGCCTACCACGGCGAGGTGCTCGAGGTGTTCTACACCGAGTTCGTCACGCAGTGAGCCCGCTCGGGACGCGCCGTCACGACGGTGCGTCCCGAGCCACACCTCGAAAACGCTCAGGAGGGCCCCCGGGCCGCCGATTCGTCAGCACGTGACCCCTCCTGCCTCCACGACCGTGTCCCGCCCCGGGACCTCGGGCGCCCGTGCGCGCCGTCGTACGCGCCGGGCCGAGCCGGTGCCCTACGACTTCCGGCAGCCGATCCAGCTCTCCCGTGAGCACTCGCGCATCCTGCAGCTCGGGTTCGACTCCTTCGCCCGACAGGCGACGACGGTCTTCACCTCGCTGCTGCGCACCGTGTGCCAGATGCAGCTGGTCTCGGTCCAGCAGCTGAGCTACGACGAGTACATCGACTCGCTCCAGGGGCCCACCTACCTGACGAAGTTCCTCGCCGAGCCGATGAGCGGCCAGGGCATGGTCGCGATGCCGCTGGGCGCCGCCATGGCCAGCATCGACCACATGCTCGGCGGTCCGGGCTCGCCGGTGCAGCCGCAGCGGCCGCTGACCGAGATCGAGAGCAACGTCATCGCCAGCCTCATGGAGCGCCTGCTCCACGAGATGCGCTACGGCCTCGCGTCGATCGTGGACCTCGAGCTCGCCGCGACGGGCGTCGAGTACAGCCCCCAGTTCGCCCAGGTGGGGGGCGCCGGCGACGCGATGGTCGTGGTCGTCCTCGACCTGCGCATCGCCGAGCAGACCCACCAGGTGAGCCTCTGCCTCCCCTTCAACGGCCTGCTCCCGCACCTCGTCAGGGCTGCCGCCCCCGCGCCGGTCTCCGACCGTGAGCGGGCCAAGAAGGCCCAGGCCGCCGAGATGCTCAAGGCCCAGTTCTCGCTGGTGCCTGTCGACGTCTCGATCCGCTTCCGCGCGACCCACCAGGACCCGCACTGCCTCGGCTCGCTGAAGCCCGGTGACGTGCTGCGCCTCGCGCACCCCTCGACGGCACCCCTCGACGTCGTCGTCGACGACACCACCTTCGCCCACGCCACCGCGGGGGCCAAGGGCCCCCGCCTCGCCGCCCTCATCGTCGACGCCACCAAGGAAACCCGATGACCCTCTCCCCCGACACCGCCCTCGCCCTCGCTGCCGCGGAGGCCGCCGCCGAGGTGCTGCCCGCGGTCACCCCGCTGACGGCCGCCGGCGCCCAGCAGGGCACCGAGCACGTCACCGCCTCGTTCGCCGGTGCCGCCACCGCCCAGCTCACGGTCGGGGACGGACGTACGCACCGCATCGCCGTCCTGGTCGGGCAGGACCTCGTGTCAGCGCTCGCCGAGAGCCCCCTGGGTGGCCTCGACCTGGCCGCCGCCACCCAGCCCGCGGTCGACGCGATCGCCGGGGTCCTGGGCGCCACCGCCCGCGCCGGCGTGGTGACCGAGATGTCCCTGGTCATCTCCGACCTGGCCGGTCCCTTCACCGTGGTCCCGCTGGTCGGCGACGGCATCGACGCCGCGGTGCTGCTGCCCGACGCGTTGCTCTCGGCTCCTGCGGCCACCCCCGCAGCCGTCCAGCCGGCGACCGCCACGGTTCCGCAGCAGTTCGGCACGGCCAGCCCCCAGGTCTTCGCGGGCACCGCCGCCGCTCCGGCCAGCCGCGGCATCGAGATGCTGGCCGGGGTCGACATGGAGGTCACCGTCGAGCTGGGCCGCACCCGGATGACGGTGCGCGACCTGCTCGCCCTCTCCCCCGGGACCGTGCTCGAGCTCGACCGCGCGGCCGACGGCCCGGCCGACCTGCTGGTCAACGGTCGTCTGATCGCCCGCGGCGAGGTCGTCGTCGTCGACGAGGACTTCGGCCTGCGGATCACCGAGATCATCGAGGAAGCAGGCGTCTGACTCGTGCTCGAACTCACCCTCCGGCTGATCTTCTCGCTGGCCGTCGTCGTCGGGCTGCTCCTGCTGCTCGCCCGTTTCGGTGCTCGCCGCTTCTCCGGTGGGGCCGGCAGCCTGGTGAACGTGGTGCACCGCCAGCCCCTGAGCCGTACGTCGGCCGTCGCGGTCGTGACCGTGGGCAGCCGCGTGCTCGTGCTCGGCACGACCGAGCAGCAGGTCAGCGTGCTGGCCGAGCTCGACCCGGAGGAGCTCGTCACCGAGGAGCAGGTCGCGGAGGCGCTCGCAGTCCCGACCTCGGGCTCCACCGACGCCAGCGACACCGCCGGTGCCGAGGCGCCGACTGCCTCGCTGCCCGCGACCCAGGCCCTGACGCCCCCCAAGCACCTGGGGAACCAGCCCGGCTTCGGTGGGCTGAACGGGTCCGTCCTCTCCCCCAGCACCTGGAAGCAGGCGTTGGCCGCCCTCTCGACTCCCACCAGGAAGGCGTCGTGAGCTCCACGCCCCCGCGCCGGTCGTTGGCCCGCCTGCTGCTCGGCCTGCCCCTGGTGGTGCTGGGACTCTGTGCGCTGCTCACGTGGCCGGCGACTGCGGCGACCGCTGCCGGCACGGGCGCCACGACCGACGCGTACGCAGCCCTGACCACCCTCGACCTCGAGCGCGGCATGCTGATGGCCGACCCGGGCGGTCCCGACGGTCCTGCCGGCCCGTCCAGCTCGGTGACCGTGGAGCTCGACGACCTGACCAAGAACCCGAGCACCTCGGTCGTCGTCATCCTGGCGATGACGCTCCTCTCGCTGCTCCCGGCGATCCTGCTCACCTGCACCAGCTTCACCAAGATCCTCGTGGTGCTGGGCCTCACCCGCAATGCGCTGGGCCTGCAGCAGACGCCGAACAACCAGGTGCTGGCCGGTCTGGCGCTCTTCCTCAGCCTCTTCATCATGGGCCCCGTCCTGAGCCAGATGAACGACGTCGGCCTGCAGCCCTACCTGGCCGGCGACAAGACCGTCACGGTGGCCATGGACGACGGGATCGAGCCGCTGCGCGAGTTCATGCTCGACCAGTCGGGCGACGAGGAGCTGCTGCTGCTCACCAACGTCGCCGGCCGCGACCTGCCCGACGACCGCGCCGACGTCGCCCTCACCACGCTCGTGCCGGCCTTCGTGCTGAGCGAGCTGAAGGAGGCCTTCATCATCGGCTTCGTCATCTTCATCCCGTTCCTGGTGATCGACATCGTCGTCTCCGGCGCCCTGATGGCGCTGGGCATGATGATGATGCCGCCGGTGATGGTGTCGCTGCCGTTCAAGCTGCTCCTCTTCGTCCTCGTGGACGGGTGGGGCCTGGTGATCTCCTCCTTGGTCGCCAGTTACGGCGGGAGTGGCTAGTGACCGACACCACCGTCATCGAGATCGCCCTGCAGACGATGCTGGTCGCCCTCAAGCTCTCCGCACCCATCCTGGTGACCTCGCTGGTCATCGGCTTCACGGTCTCGCTCTTCCAGTCGATGACCCAGATCCAGGAGTTCACGCTCGCCTTCGTGCCCAAGCTGATCGGTGTCGGCGTGGCCCTGCTGATCTCGGGCAACTGGATGCTGCACACCCTGGTCAACTTCACCCTTGACCTCTTCGAGGCGCTGCCCTCGATGCTCGGCTGACCCGGAGCCCGAGCCGTGACCCTCACCGTGGATGGCCAGGAGCTGATCGGCCTCCTCCTGGCCTCCGTACGCATCGTCGCGTGGATGGCGATCGTGCCGCCGTTCTCGTCGCGCTCGGTGCCGGCGATGGCCAAGGTCGTGCTCTCCCTCGGCCTCGCCTTCGCTGTCGGCCCCTCGGCCGCCGGCCAGCTCCCGGTCGACGGCTGGGGCCTGATCGTGGTGACGCTCACCCAGGTCGCCGTGGGCGTGGGCATGGGCTTCGTGACCTTCCTGCTCTTCCAGGCCATCGCCACGGCCGGCACCCTGGTCGACCTCTTCGGCGGTTTCGCGCTGGCCCAGGGCTTCGACCCGTTGGCCATGAACATGAACACCGTCTTCGGCAAGTTCCACCAGATGCTCGCCACGGTGCTGCTCTTCGTCACCGGCGGCCACCTGCTCGTCATCGGGGGCCTGCTGAGCACCTTCGAGCTGCTGCCGCTGGGCGAGGTCCCCGACACGGCCGGCGCCCCGGGGGTGCTGACGACCGCCTTCACGCTCTTCTTCGTCACGGCGGTGCAGATCGCCCTGCCGATGATCGCCGTGCTCTTCGTGGCCGACCTCGGTCTGGCGCTGCTGACCAAGGTCGCGCCTCAGCTCAACGCGATCAACGTGATGTTCCCGGCCAAGATCGGCCTGACCCTGCTCCTGCTGGGCCTCTCCTTCCCTGTGCTGCCCGCCGCCCTCGAGCGACTCGTCAACCTCGCCAACGAGGCCATGGCGACCATCGCCGGCGGGGGGTGAGCGGTGTCCGAGGAGAAGACCGAGCAACCCACGGCGCAGAAGCGCAAGGAGAACCGCAAGGAGGGTCAGGTCCCGCGCACCCAGGAGCTGGGCGGCTGGGGCTCGATGCTGCTCGTCGGCATGGTCCTGCCCCTCCTGCTGGGCCGCGAGCTGGAGGCGCTGCGTGACCTGATGGTCGCCTCCTTCCGGGCGGCGTCGTCCCCCGACGTCGCGACCTCGCTCGAGATGCTCTCCGAGGGGTTGTGGCACGTCGGGCTCACCCTGGTGATCCTCGGCTGCGGCGTGATGGTGATCGGCGTCGCCGCCACCCTCGCCCAGGGCGGCTTCTACCTCGCCACCAAGGCCGTTCAGCCGAAGTGGTCGAAGCTCAACCCGATCAGCGGCGCCAAGCGGATCTTCGGCCCCCAGGCGTGGTGGGAGGGCGCGAAGATGCTCATCAAGAGCTCGGTCGTGGGCTTCCTGGCCTACGGCGTCATCGCCTCGATGATCCCCCTGCTCGGCGGCCTGGTGCCGATCCCCGTCGTGCTCGACGTGGTGCGCGAGAAGTCGCTCGCGCTGATCCGCAACGTGGCCGTCGCCGGCCTGGTGCTCGGCGGGCTCGACTACGCCTTCCAGCGTCGCCGCGTGGGCAAGCAGGCCCGGATGACCAAGCACGAGGTCAAGCAGGAGAGCAAGAACACCGAGGGCGACCCCTTGGTCAAGAGCGCCATCCGCTCGCGCCAGCTGGCCGCCTCCCGCAACCGGATGATGGCCGACGTGCCCACCGCCGACGTCGTGCTGGTCAACCCGACCCACGTCGCGGTGGCGCTGAAGTACGACGCCGAGCGAGGCGCCCCCCAGGTGGTGGCGCGCGGCGCGGGCGCGGTGGCGCAGCGCATCCGTGACGTGGCCACCGAGCACCGCGTGCCGCTGGTGCGCGACGTACCCCTGGCCCGGGCGCTGCACTCCTCCACCCAGGTCGGACAGGAGATCCCCGCCGAGCTCTTCGCGGCCGTCGCCCAGGTGCTGGCCTTCGTGATCAGCCGCCGCACCCGTGGCCACCACGGCGGCGAGCACCGTACGCCGCGCGCCGACGAGGAGCTGCCCCGCGTGCTGCCCGCCGGGCGTCGGCGGCCCTCGACGTCGCCGCCCGCCGGCCCGTCCACCTGACCTGCACCCTCGGAAACCCTCAACCCGGCGACCGGGTGGCCGATCGGACCACCGGACGCCAGGGACGGTGACGCCGGTGCCATGGAGGGCACGCCTCGATCGGTGACCCTGAAAGGTCCTCCATGCCCCTGAAGCGCCTCACCCAGCTCGGCGTGCCCGTCGGCATCGTGATGATCGTCGTGATGCTCGTCGTGCCGTTGCCGGCGATGGTGCTCGACGTGCTCATCGCCCTCAACATCACCGGCGCGCTGCTCGTGCTGATGGTCGCGATGTTCGTGAGCCGGCCGCTGGACTTCGCGGCGTTCCCGGCGGTCATCCTGGTGATGACGCTCTTCCGGCTGGCGCTCAACGTGAGTGCGACGAGGCTGGTGCTGCTCGACGGCTACGCGGGCAAGGTGATCGACACCTTCGGCCACTTCGTGGTGGGCGGCTCGCTGGTCGTGGGCCTCATCGTCTTCGTGATCCTCCTGGTCATCCAGTTCGTCGTCATCACCAACGGTGCCGGCCGTGTCGCCGAGGTGGGCGCCCGCTTCACCCTCGACGCGATGCCGGGCAAGCAGATGGCCATCGACGCCGATCTCAACTCCGGGCTGATCACCGAGGAGCAGGCCCGCCAGCGTCGGGCCGACGTGCACGCCGAGGCGGACTTCTACGGCGCGATGGACGGTGCGTCCAAGTTCGTCAAGGGTGACGCGATTGCCGCCATCATCATCACGCTGGTCAACCTGATCGGTGGCTTCGCCATCGGCGTCGCCCAGCTGGGCATGCCCATGGGCGAGGCGATCCAGACCTACAGCCTGCTGTCGATCGGCGACGGCCTCGTCTCCCAGATCCCGGCGCTGCTGCTCTCGGTCGCGACCGGCCTCATCGTCACCCGCAACACCGGTGACGACGACATGGGCTCCGACATCCTGCGCCAGATCGGCAGCAACAAGATGCCACTGCGCATCGCAGGCTTCGCCGCCTTCTCGCTCTGCCTGATCCCCGGCCTTCCCAAGATCCCCTTCCTGCTCGCCGGCGGGATCATGCTGCTGGCCTCGGCCAGGGTGCCGGCCGAGGAGGTGCCGCAGACCGCCGAGCAGCGCGAGGCCGAGGCGCTGCCCTCCCCCGACTCCCCCGAGCGGCTGGCGGCCGAGATCCAGGTCGACGCCCTGGGCCTCGAGCTCTCCCCCGACATCATCGACCTGGTCGACCCCAGCGTCGGCGGCGACCTGCTCGACCGGGTCAAGGCGCTGCGCCGCAAGGTGGCCTCCGACATCGGCATCGTCGTGCCGCCGGTGCGCACGCGCGACAACATCGACCTGCCGGCGCGGACCTACGCGATCACGCTCTTCGGCATCGAGGTGGCGCGGGGCGAGGCGCCGCCCGGCTCGGTGATGGCGATCGGCGAGATGTTGGGCAACCTGCCCGGGCAGCCGACCGTGGAGCCGGTCTTCGGCCTCGAGGCGAAGTGGATCCCCTCCGGTCTCCGCGCCCAGGCCGAGATCAGTGGCGCCACCGTCGTCGACCGCGCCTCGGTGATCACCACCCACCTCTCGGAGGTGGTGACCCAGCACGCCGCCCGCCTGCTCGGCCGCGAGGACGTCCGCCTGCTCACCGACGTGGTCAAGCGCACCCACCCGGTCGTCATCGAGGAGCTCACCCCCGCCCAGCTCAGCCTGGGCGAGGTGCAGCGGGTGCTCCAGTCACTGCTCGACGAGCAGGTCAGCGTGCGCGATCTCGTACGCATCTTCGAGGCGCTGTCGTTGCGCGCCGCCGTCTCCAAGGATCTCGACGGGCTCGTGGAGGCCTCACGCCAGGCGCTGGGCCCGGCCATCGTGGCGCCCTACCTGCAGTCCGGCGACGTGCACGTCATCAGCCTCGACCCGCAGCTCGAGCACCGGATGCTCGAGTCGATGCGCAGCACCGAGCAGGGCGCCGTTCTCGCGCTCGACCCGGAGACCGGCCAGCGGGTCCTCATGCAGCTCACCGTGCTGGCTCGCGACGCCGAGGAGGCCGACCAGCGCCCGGTGCTGGTCTGCGCGCCCCAGATCCGCGCGGCGCTGCGCCGCATGGTGCGTCCGACGCTCGACCGCCTCCCGGTGCTCTCCTACTCCGAGCTGACCGGCACCGGACAGGTCCGCTCGGCGGGCGTCGTGACGGGCGAGATGAGCCTCACCACCACGGGCGGCTGAGCGGCGGGCGTACGCCGTGGCGTGCGCCCCTCAGGCCCCTCAGGCCTGCTCGGGCTCCGCCGGCTCCTCCGGTCCGCCACGGGCTCCCACGGGGACGCGCCAGGTGATCACGGTGCCTGACGGCTCCCGGCGCGCGACGGTCAGCGAGCCGCCCAGGAGCAGCGCCCGTAGGCGGGTGTTCTCCAGGCCGCTACGCGGCGCGTCGAGGTCGATGCCCCGGCCGTCGTCGGTCATCTCGAGGGTGAGCCACCCGTCGCACCGGACCAGGTCGACGCGGCACATGCTGGCCTCCGCGTGGCGGGCGACGTTGGAGAAGAGCTCGCGCGCGGTGGCGAGCAGGTGTGCGGCCGTCGCGGGGTCGACGGTCTCGAAGTCCCCCTCGGTGCAGACCAGCGGTGCGAAACCCAGGATCCGGGCATACTCGGCCCCCAGCTCCACGACGTCCTCACGGGGCTTGATGCACATGCTGTAGGTGAGGTCGAAGATCGCCGAACGCACGCCCTCCATGGTCTTGTCGAGGTCGCCCACGATGCCGGTGAGCTGGTCGCGCAGGGACTCGTCGACCTGCCCCCGGGTGAGGGCCTTGATCTGCAGTCCGGCCGCGAAGATCCGCTGGATCACGACGTCGTGGAGGTCCCGGGCGATGCGTTCGCGCTCCTCGCGCACGATGCTGATCTCACGCTCCCGGAGCGCGCGCGACCGGACCAGCAGGAGCTCGACCTGCTCGGCCACGGTGTCGACCAGGGCCTGCTCCCGCTCGTCGAGCGGAGCGGAACGGTGCGCGAACCAGACGAGGAGCGAGCGCCGCTCCACGTTGACCTCCCCCACGGGCGCCACGATGACGCGGTCGCCGGAGAGGTCGACGTCGCGGGCGCCACCGACCGCGACCAGGTCGTCCAGGCGCGGGCGCGCCACGGCGAAGTGCTCGCGCAGCCGGGCGACCTGGCCGGGCGCGATGTCGGCGGCCCGCATCTCGTGCAGCCCGCTCGGGTGCGGGAAGAGGACCGCCACGCCGGAGGCTCCGAGCACCGACCGCGCCGCGGCCGTGGTCATCTGCAGGACCTCCTCGAGCGAGGTTCCCTCCCCGAGGCCACGCACGGCCCGCATGAAGACCTGGGTGCACTCAACCAACCGTCGGCTGTCGGCGTGGGCGCGGGCGTTGCGCAGGGCCGGGACCGCCTGCTGCACCACGTCGCCCAGGCGCGCGGAGGCGTCCTCGTCGAGACCGTCCCCGGGCACCACGAGGCAGAGCCGCACCGCCGCCCGCCCGTCGACCACGAGGTCGACGGAGGTCTCGGTGAACCCTGCCCGGGCGGCGGGCCACTCAGCGGCGGCCGTCCGTCGGGGGGGCGAGGCCGCGCCGTCACGGTCGAGGACCTCCAGGCGGACCGCGCACGCCCCGGTGGCTGCGCGGGCGTGGGCTGCCAGGCGCTGAAGCACCCCTCCCTCGTCGAGGTCACACGCCAGGTCGGGCATGACGCTGGTGGACGCCTCGGGGGTCAGGGGCATGGCCCAAGAATCTCACGTCCGGACACGCAGCGACCCACAGGCCGTTCCGAGGAACGCGAACCGGTGGATGGGACCGGGCCTGTGGGTCGGGTGTCTGCGTTGGATTCGCCAGGAGCCTGCTCCTCGCGAGGCGCGAGCTCTACTGGCTCGCAGCCACCTCACTCATCCGAAAAGACTTCATATCTTCGGACCACCTCCTTTCCGTGTACCTCAACCGTAGGTCGGGGTGGGCGCGGGGACAAGCAGTTTTTCTGCTGGCCTGCGAGACCGGGCGCTCACGCCTCACCGACGGTGGCAGCGGCGAACTGGGCGGCGCTGAGCCGGGCGTACGTCCCTCCCGCGGCGAGCAGCTCCTCGTGCGTGCCCTGTTCCACGATCGCGCCGTCCTCCATCACCAGGATCAGGTCGGCGTCGCGGATCGTGGAGAGACGGTGGGCGATGACGAAGGAGGTGCGGTCGGCCCGCAACGCGGCCATCGCCTGCTGCACCAGCAGCTCGGTACGGGTGTCGACCGAGCTGGTGGCCTCGTCCAGGATCAGCAGCGCCGGGTCGCAGAGGAAGGCACGGGCGATGGTGACGAGCTGGCGCTCGCCGGCCGACAGGTTGCTGCCCTCCTCGTCGACCACCGTCTCGTAGCCGTCGGGCAACGAGTGCACGAAGCGGTCCACGAAGGTGGCCCGGGCGGCCTCGAGGACCTGCTCGCGGGTCGCGTCGGGGCGGCCGTAGGCGATGTTCTCCGCGATCGTGCCGCGGAAGAGCCAGGTGTCCTGGAGCACCATGCCCATGCGGCTGCGCAGCTCGGCGCGTGGCACGCTGGCGATGTCGACCCCGTCGAGGGTGATCCGCCCGCCTGTCACCTCGTAGAAGCGCATGACCAGGTTGACCAGCGTCGTCTTGCCCGCGCCCGTGGGGCCGACGATCGCCACCGTCTGGCCCGGGCGCGCGACCAGGGAGAGGTGGCGGATCAGGGGCCGCTCGGGGTCGTACGCGAACGAGACGTCCTCGAAGCGCACCTCACCGCGGCCCGCGGGGGCCAGGGACCCGCGCGCGGAGTCGTCCTCCTCGGGCGCGTCCAGCAGCTCGAAGACCCGCTCGGCCGACGCCACGCCCGACTGCAGCAGGTTGACCATGGAGGCGAGCTGGGAGACGGGCTGGTTGAAGGAGCGCGTGTACTGGATGAAGGCCTGCACCTCGCCCAGGCTCAGCGCGCCGGAGGTGACCCGGACCCCGCCCACCACCGCGACGGCGACGTAGCTGAGGTTGCCCACGAACTGGCTGATCGGCATGATCAGCCCGCTCACGAACTGCGCCTTCCACGCGGCCCGGTAGAGGCCGTCGTTCTCCTCGGCGAACCTCTCCTCCGACTCCGGCTGGCCGCCGTAGACCTTCACCAGGGTGTGACCCGAGAAGGCCTCCTCGATGTGGGCGTTGAGGCGTCCGGTCTGGCGCCACTGGGTGACGAAGAGGGTCTGGGAACGCTTCATCACCTGCGCGGCGAGCAGCATGGTCAACGGCACCGAGACCAGCGCGATCACGGCCAGGACCGGCGAGATCCACAGCATCATCGCGAGCACCGCGACGACGGTCAGCAGCGAGGTGACCATCTGGCTCAGGGTCTGCTGCACCGACTGCGAGACGTTGTCGATGTCGTTGGTGGCGCGGCTCAGGATCTCGCCGCGGGGCTGACGGTCGAAGTAGCCGAGCGGCAGGCGGTGCACCTTCGCCTCGACGTCGGCACGCAGACGGCGTACGACGCTCTGGACCACGTCGTTGAGCAGGTAGCCGGCCAGCCACTGGAGCAGGGCGCCCATGACGTAGACGGCGAGCACGGCCAGGAGCACCTCCCCCACCGCGGTGAAGTCGACGCCGCGACCCGGCACCAGGTCCATGCCGGCGACCATGTCGGCCTGGGTGGTGTCACCGGCGGCGCGCAGCCGTTCGACGACCTCGGCCTTGCTCTGGCCCTCCGGGAGCCGTTCGCCCCAGAAACCGGCGAAGACGAGGTCGGTGGCGTGGCCCAGGATGCGCGGCCCGACCGAGGTGAGCACGACGCTGAGCACCGTCAGCGCCAGCACCGCGAGGATCCGCGGGCGCTCCGGCCGCATCCGGCCGACGAGCCGGCGCCCGGAGGGCCAGAAGCTGCTGGCCTTCTGCCCGACCATGCCGCCGGGACCACGACCGTGGCCGCCTCCGCCGGTGATCCGCTCGGTGGTGCGCAGGTCGCCGCTGGGCTTCTTCGGCTCGCTCATGCCGCCTCCTCCTCGACAGCGCGCTGGGAGGTGACGATCTCCTGGTAGGTGGCGCAGGTCTCGAGCAGGTCGTCGTGGGCGCCGAGGCCCACCACACGGCCGTCCTCGAGCACGACGATCCGGTCGGCGTGGCGGATGGTGGCCACGCGTTGGGCCACGATCACGACGGTGGCGTCACGGGTGATCGGCACCAGCGCCTCGCGCAGCCGCACGTCGGTGGAGAGGTCGAGCGCCGAGAAGGCGTCGTCGAAGAGATAGATCGCCGGCCGTCGGATCACCGCCCGCGCGATCGCCAGTCGCTGGCGCTGGCCACCGCTGACGTTGGTGCCGCCCTGGGCGATCGGCGCCTCGAGACCCCCGGGCATGGCGCGGACGAAGTCGGCGGCCTGCGCCACCTCGAGCGCGGCCCACATCTCCTCCTCCGAGGCCTCGGGCTTGCCCTGGCGCAGGTTGCTGGCGACCGTGCCGGAGAAGAGGAACGCCCGCTGCGGCACCAGGCCGAGCTGCGCCCAGAGCACCTCCGGCTCCAGGTCGCGCACGTCGACGCCGCCGACACGCACGCTGCCTCCGCTCACGTCGAAGAGGCGGGGCACGAGGTTGACCAGCGTCGACTTGCCCGCACCGGTCGACCCGATGACGGCCAGCGTCTCGCCGGGGCGTGCCGAGAAGGTCACGTCCTTCAGCACCGGGCTCGCCGCGCCCGGGTAGGAGAAGGTCACGTCGTCGAGGTCGAGGTCGCCGGGGCGCGGGACCTCGGTGACGGGGTCGGCGGGCGGCACCACGGACGTACGCGTGTCGAGGACCTCGGTGATCCGCTCGGCGCAGACCGAGGCACGCGGCAGCTGCATGAGCATGAAGGTCGCCAGCATCACCGACATCACGATCTGCATGACGTAGGAGATGTAGGCGGTGATCGCGCCGATCTCCATGGCCCCGGAGTCGACCCGGTGGCCGCCGAACCAGATCACGCCGACGGTGGCGACGTTGGAGACCAGCATGACGATCGGGAACATGCTGGCCATCCAGCGGCCCGCGGTGACCGCGACCGAGGTGAGGTCGTCGTTGGCCTGGGCGAAGCGGGCCTCCTCGTGACGCTCCCGGACGAAGGCGCGCACCACGCGTACGCCGGTGACCTGCTCGCGCAGCAACCGGTTGACCTCGTCGATGCGGCCCTGCATCTTCTGGAAGCTCGGGATCATCCGGCTCACGACGAAGCCGATGGCCACGGCCATCACCGGGACCAGCGCGGCCAGCAGCCACGAGAGGCCGACGTCCTCACGGATCGCCATCACCAGGCCGCCGACCATCATGATCGGCGCCATCACCATCATCGTGGAGGCCATCATCACCAGCATCTGCACCTGCTGGACGTCGTTGGTGCCGCGGGTGATCAGCGACGGCGCGCCGAACTGCTGCAGCTCACGGGCGGAGAAGGTGCCCACCCGCGTGAAGAGCGCGGATCGCAGGTCGCGTCCCAGCGACATCGCCATCCGCGCCGCGAACCAGACGGCGACGACCGTGCAGATGGTCTGGAGGGCCGCGACGGCCAGCATCACGCCACCGCGCCGCCAGATGAAGCCGATGTCGCCGGGCACCACGCCGTCGTCGATGATCTCGGCGTTGATGCTGGGCAGGAAGAGGAAGGAGAGGGTGGCGGCGAACTGCAGGACGACCACAGCGGCGACATGTCCGCGGTAGGGACGCAGGCGGTCGCGGACCAGACGCAGGAGCACCCGCCGAGCCTACGGCCGCAGACGTCACGGCGCGAGGCGAATGCACTCCCAGCCTTGGTCGGTGCGGGTGTACTGCAGGCGGTCGTGCAGCCGGGCGTAGCGACCCTGCCAGAACTCCACCACGTGCGGCGTCACCCGGTAACCACCCCAGGTGGGCGGAACCGGCACGTCGACGTCGGGGCCGAAGCGGGCGTCCTGGAGGGCGTACGCGGCCTCGAGGTCGAGGCGCGAGCCGATCGGCTGCGACTGGGCCGAGGCCCACGCCCCGATCTGCGCACCGCGCGGACGCACCCGGAAGTAGGCCTCCACCTCGTCGGCGTCCAGGGGTGTCGCGGTGCCCTCCACCCGCACCTGTCGCTGGAGGGGGTGCCACGGGAAGAGGAGCGCGCAGGCGGGGTTGCCGGCCAGCTCGGTCCCCTTGCGCGAGGCCTGGTTGGTGAAGAAGGTGAAGCCGCGCTCGTCGAAGCTCTTCAGCAGCACCATGCGGGCCGAGGGCTGCCCGTCGGCGGAGACCGTGGTGACGACCATGGCGTTGGGCTCGTGGAGGCCCGAGGCGACCGTGTCGGCCCACCAGCGCCGGAACTGCGCGATCGCGTCGTCGGCAGCGTCGGCCTCGTCCAGGCCGGTCTCGGCGTACTCGTGGCGCAGGTGCGCCAGGTTGACCTCGGGCTCCATCGGTCTCACTCCCCCACGGTTCGCTGGGGTCGTCCACGCACCAGCCCGACCGAGTATGCCCGTGCGTGAGCAGCCGGGCGAAGATCACCCGCCGCGTCTGCCGAGGTCAGGCCTGCGCGACGGCCGTGGACCCGCAGTGGCCCGCACCAGGGGTATTGAGTGCAGAATGGACCACGCCCGTGCGGCCGCACCCGGCCCGGGCCCGGAAACACCGCGCAAAGGAGCGTCACGTATGACCGAGGTGCACCACGGACTCGAAGGCGTCATTGCCTTCGAGACGCAGATCGCTGAGCCCGACAAGGAAGGCAGCGCGCTGCGCTACCGCGGCGTCGACATCGAGGACATCGTCGGCCGCGTCCCCTTCGAGAACATCTGGGGACTGCTGATCGACGGCCAGTTCACGCCGGGCCTTCCGGCTGCCGAGCCCTTCAACCTGCCGGTGCACACCGGTGACGTCCGCGTCGACATCCAGGCCGCCATCGCGATGCTCGCGCCGGCGTTCGGGTTCGGCCAGACCTACGACATCTCCGACGAGCAGGCCCGCGCCGACCTCGCGCGCGTCGCCGTCATGGTGCTCTCGTACGCCGCCCAGTCGGCCCGCGGCCTGCACCAGCCGGTCGTCCCGCAGAAGATCGTCGACGAGGGCGCGACCCTGGCCGAGAAGTTCCTGATCCGCTGGAAGGGCGAGGCCGACCCCAAGCACGTCAAGGCCATCGACGCCTACTGGTCGTCGGCCGCCGAGCACGGCATGAACGCCTCCACCTTCACCGCCCGCGTCATCACCTCGACCGGTGCCGACGTGGCGGCTGCCTTCTCGGGCGCCATCGGCGCCATGTCCGGCCCGCTGCACGGCGGCGCGCCGTCGCGCGTGCTCGGCATGATCGAGGACGTCGAGAAGCTCGGTGACGCCCGGGCGTACGTCAAGAAGCTGCTCGACGACGGCGAGCGCCTGATGGGCTTCGGACACCGCGTCTACCGCGCCGAGGACCCCCGTGCCCGTGTGCTGCGTCGCACGGCCCGCGAGCTCGACGCCCCGCGCTACGAGGTCGCCGAGGCGCTGGAGAAGGCCGCCCTGGCCGAGCTCCGCGAGCGTCGCCCGGACCGGGTGCTCGAGACCAACGTCGAGTTCTGGGCGGCCATCGTCCTGGACTTCGCCGAGGTCCCGGCCCCCATGTTCACCTCCATGTTCACCTGCGCCCGCACGGGTGGCTGGTCGGCGCACATCCTGGAGCAGAAGAAGACCGGTCGCCTGATCCGCCCGTCGGCGATCTACACCGGTCCCGCCTCGCGCCCCGCCTCCGACATCGAGGGCTGGAACCCCGAGTGGGGCAACTGAGCTGACATCGCCTCACGGCCCCGTCGTCACTGCGGTGACGGCGGGGCCGTTTCCGTGCCGGAGGGATCGGGTACCGCAGGGGGAGCACCATTTCCCCAACCAGCAGGAGGCAGCCATGTCCCAGGGACCTGACAACGAGGCCTACGGCGAGTACAGCGTCGACGACGAGGACCAGCCCCAGGGCGACGGCGACAGCCTGGTCGACAACCGCGGTCTCACGGAGCCCCTGGACGAGGGCTACTCCCCTCCCGAGAAGTGGTCCGCGGCCCAGGGCTACGGCAACACCCCCCGGGAGGAGGCCGAGGGCGAGAGCCTCGACCAGCGCCTCAAGCAGGAGGAGCCCGAGCCCGACCCCTACGTCGAGGCCGAGGAGGCCGAGGACGCCGAGATCGTCGACGACGGTGAGGTCGGCGACGCCCGTGCCGGTCGTCTGGTCGACCCCGACCAGGGGCTCAGCGAGGACACCGAGAAGGACCTCGTGGGCGACGACGTCGGCATCGACGGAGCCGGCGCGAGCGCCGAGGAGGCCGCGATGCACATCGTGGAGGAGGAGACGGCGGAGTGAACCGGCTGCTCAGTCACTGTGCTGGGCGAGGTACCAGCTGAGCTTGCCCTTGGCCGCCCGGCGGGTCAGGGAGATGTGCACGTGGTCCCGGTGTCGCGCCGTCTTCGAGCACTTCTTCTTCGACTTGCACGACGACGGCAGGTAGTTGCGCGGCTGGAAACCGCGGTACGAGCTCCACTGCCGGTCGTTCCAGATGATGTACATGATCCCCATCCGGCGAGCCAACGCGTGCGGGTTGCCGTCGGCGTCGGGGGCGAAGATCTCGTCGAGGAACGCGCGGGCACGCTTGCGGTCCTTCTTCTTCGTGGCGTCGAGCACCCAGTCGAAGGCCCGCGACTCCTTGTGCTCGGAGACCGATGACCCCGCACAGGCGCGGAAGATCGGGCCGCGTCCGCCTCCTCGCTGCACCAAGTGGTCGGAGAGCAGGCGGATGCCGGGGCGGAGCTTGCGGTTGCAGCCGGTCTGCGGCTGGTAGCCGGCGTAGTTCTCCACCGGTTGCGTGAAGACGAGGTCGGTACCGGCGTACGCGGTGTGGGCGCTGCCCAGCAGCGTCGCGACGAGCGCCAGCACGGTGGTCAGCAACGTGGTGAGCGCAGCACGGGCAAGTCGGGGGGTCGTGGCCACGAGTGGCCTCCTTGCGTGTTCCGAGAGGGAGGGGTCCCACGTGGTACGCAACCACCCGTCGGGCCACCGCGACAGGGGTTCCGAGGAATTCCAGCGCTGGTATTCGCCCGGGCAGGTCGGCAGCGAAAGAACGCCTCGCGTGGGCCTGATCCCTGGTCGGGCCCACGCGAGGCGTCGGTGTGGAGGCAGACGCGCGGCACAAGACTGCCCCCAGCCCCGCGCGCCTCGGCCGTCAGCGGAGCTGGCCGGCCTCCACGTCAGGGCAGGGACGCGAAGGTCCGCGGCGGTGGCGACACCGCGACCTCATCGGGTCCCTGCCTGGTCCGGGCACCGTGTGCCGGTGGCGCGAGCCGTCCCGACCCGGTCCGCGAAGGCCGCGAGGGCCATGGGTGCGTAGACCTCCGCGGACCGGGTCGCCCGTCGCACCCCGTGACGAGGAGTGGCGAGGACCCGTCGCAGGGTCCGACTCCCCCACGTCGCGGGACCGAACGGCACGAGTGCCCGACGCGGTGCCACCGGCGACGCGGGCTGCCCGGAGGTCGTGACGACCTCCTTGGCGGGGGCGGCCGCTTGACGGGGCACGACAGCCTGGGCGGCGCGCTCGACGGACAGGTGGGACTGGCTCATACCGCCATAGTACATAAATCTGGTTGACTTACTAGCCCAAAGCCAGGAAGCCCTCCCGGGTCACCACTCCTTGGCGTACGCCCGTGAGAGCGGCTCGTCGGCGTAGTGGCCGAACCCCGCGATCTCGCGGTAGCCCGACGAGAGGTAGAGCGCCATCGCCTCGGGCTGCTTCAGCCCGGTCTCCAGGACGACCGAGGCAGCCCCGGCGGCGCGCGCGTCGGCCTCCACGGCGGCGAGCATCGCCCGCGCCAGCCCGCGGTTGCGCCACGCGGCGACGACGTACATCCGCTTCAGCTCCACGGTCGGGCCGCGGCGTACGACGTCAGGGGTCTCGACCCAACGCCACGCAGCGGTGGCCACGGCCACGTCGTCGACGTAGCCGACCAGGAACGCCCCGTGGGGAGCGAGGAACTCGGTGGGGTCGACGGGTGACTCGTCCTGCCCGCCGTAGCGCACGACGTACTCGCCCTGGACCTCGTCGACGAGGCGTGCAGCGTCGGGGTGGGTGATCGGCAGCCGCTCGATCCGGAGGCCGAGGCCGGAAGCCGTCATGGGAGGATCCATTTCATTGAAGTGCCGTCCGGGTGACAGACTAGGCAACGCTGCTGACAGCGTCGTCAGGACTCCCCGCTCCGGCATTTCCCGCCGAGGACCGATGAGAAAGGATGTCCGGTGACCAGCACCGACGCCATCAAGATTCCTGCAGAACTCCTTCCCGTCGACGGCCGCTTCGGTGCGGGCCCGTCGAAGATCTCCACCAGCGCGCTCGACGCGCTCGCCGCCACGGGCCAGACGCTGATGGGCACCTCCCACCGCCAGGCCCCGGTGAAGAACACCGTCGGCCGCGTGCGCGAGGGCCTGGCCGAGCTCTTCTCGCTGCCCGAGGGCTACGAGATCGTGCTGGGCAACGGCGGCGCGACCGCCTTCTGGGACATCGCCGCCTTCGGCCTGGTGCGCAACAAGTCGCAGCACCTGAGCTTCGGCGAGTTCTCCTCGAAGTTCGCCTCGTCGGTCAAGAAGGCCCCGTGGCTGGCCGAGCCCACCGTCATCACCTCCGAGCCCGGCTCGCGCCCCGACGCCGTCGCCGAGGAGGGCGTGGACGTCTACGGCTGGGCCCACAACGAGACCTCGACCGCCGTCATGGCGCCGGTCGTGCGCCCCGAGGGCATCGACTCCGACGCCCTCGTCCTGATCGACGCCACGTCGGGTGCCGGCGGCCTGCCGGTCGACCTCAACCAGGTCGACGCCTACTACTTCGCCCCGCAGAAGTGCTTCGCCTCCGACGGCGGCCTGTGGATCGCGGCCATGTCGCCCAAGGCGCTCGCTCGCGCCGAGGAGATCGCGGCCACCGACCGCTACATCCCGCCCTTCTTCTCGCTGCCGACCGCGATCGACAACTCGAAGAAGAACCAGACCTACAACACCCCGTCGGTCGCCACCCTCTTCCTGATGGCGGAGCAGCTCGACTGGATGAACGCCAACGGCGGCCTGACCGGCATGGTCGAGCGCACCACGTCGTCGGCCGACGTCCTCTACGGCTGGGCGGAGAAGACCTCCTACACGACGCCCTACGTCAGCGACCCGAGCCACCGCTCGCTCGTCATCGGCACCATCGACTTCGACGACGCCATCGACGCCGCGGCGATCGCCAAGGTGCTGCGTGCCAACGGCGTCGTGGACACCGAGCCCTACCGCAAGCTCGGCCGCAACCAGCTCCGCATCGCGATGTACCCCGCGATCGACGCCTCCGACGTCGAGAAGCTGACGCAGTCCATCGAGTACGTGGTCAACCAGCTCGGCTGAGACCCGTCGGTCTGCCAGGACCCCGTCACCCACGTGGTGGCGGGGTCCTCGCCATTTCCGGGCGAAGGCCCCCCTTCGGAAGCTCACGTGCGGGGCGGATGTCGTCAGGGAGCGGTCAGCCCTGCGCTCCAGCGCGTCCACACGCCCTGCCACCACGACCGGAGCGCGTCCACGGCCGGGCCGACGGTCCCCGGCAGCTCCACCCGCAGCACGTCGCGCTCGCGGCCCTCGGTGCTGAGGAGCACGTCGCCCTCCGGGAGGACGGTCAGTCCTTCGCCCTGCGGCTGCCGGGGCAGCTCGAACTGCTCGACGACCTCCCACTCCGGGAAGGTGAGCAGGTAACCGCGGGTGTAGTTGCGCAGCAGCACGTGGTCGCCCGAGGGAAGGAACGCCCCGTCGGTGATGATCGCCGGCACCTGGCCGAGGTCGCGCATGGTCTCCGGGTCAGCGGCGTCGACCTCGGGCACCTCCATGACGCGCCCGCCGAGCGCGCCCTTGGTGACGACGTAGAGCCGCCCGGTGCGGGGGTGGGCCAGCAGGGTCTCGGCGTCGCGCGCCCGGTCGGGGTAGCGCAGCGTACGCGTCTCGGGGTCGTCGGCAGCCATGTCCCGCGGCCCGACGGACACGCGCGTCAGGGTGACGCTCGCGCGGGCGCGGCGGTTGTCGCCGATGTCGGCGACCCAGACGTCTCCCTCCCCCGCCGGCGCGAGGGCCTCGACGTCGCGGGGGTTGGGCTCGAAGGTCGTCACCCCGACGGTCTCGCCCGTCGCGGGGTCGAGCGTGAAGACCTGCCCGGAGTCTCCTGAGTCGTTGACCGTGACGATCCAGCGCTCGCCGTCGACGTCCACCCAGGTCAGCCCCGACGACTCCACGATGCGGTGGTCGGAGACCCGGAAGGCGACCTCACCGGCCGGCGGCTCATCCGCGCTGGCGGTGCCGACGACGAACGGGGTGGCGACCAGCGCGGTCACGGCGACTGCGCGCCACCTGGCGGCCCGTCCCACACCCATCTCGTGACCCCTGTCCTGTGCAGCGTCTGCTGCCGACGCCGGCCAGCGTACGCAGCGTCGGGTCGCGCTCAGTCCGCGGCGCGCAGCGCGGCGCCGTCGCCGCCGACCGGCTCGTCGAGCAGCTCGGCCAGCCGGGGGCTGATGCCCCAGGTGGCCACGAGCTCCTCGTACTCCTTGCGGACGCCACCGCCCTTGACCTTGCTGCCGGTGCGGACGGCACGCAGCAGGGTGTTGCGCGGGGTGTGCGCCGACTCGACGAACTCGACCACGTCGACCTTGTAGCCCTCGAGCCGCAGCAGCGAGGCACGCAGCGCGTCGGTGAGGGTGTCGGCGAAGCGCTCGCGCAGGATGCCGTGGCGGGTCAGCGCGGCATAGGGCGACGGCGTACGCGCCTTGCGCAGCTGCGCAGCGATGTCGTGGTGGCAGCAGGGCGCGGCGAGCACGAGCGAGGCACCCCACTCGACGGCGCGGTGCAGGGCCTCGTCGGTGGCGGTGTCGCAGGCGTGCAGGGCGAGCACCACGTCGGGCGCCGGGTCGAGGACCACGTCAGCGATCGAGCCGACCACGAAGTCGGCGTCGATGCCGAGCTCGGCGGCCACCTTGGTGTTGTGGTCGGCCGACTGTTGCTTCACGTCGACGCCGGTCACGTGCACCGGCAGCTTGCGGACGTGGGTGAGGTAGCGCTGCGCGGCGAAGGTCAGGTAGGCGTTGCCGCAGCCGAGGTCGACGATGCGCAGCGGGTCGGCCTTGGAGGGCTGGCGCAGCGCCTTCTTCTTGAGGGCATCGGTGATCGAGGCGTCCAGCAGGCGCAGGAACTCCTCGACCTGGCGGTACTTGGCCTGTCGGGTCGGCTTGACCTTGCCCTCGGGCGTGGAGATGCCGACGGCCAGCAGCACCGGGTCGTCCTCGGCCAGGAGTCGCTCCTTGGCCTGGTCGTGGGTGCGCTCGACCTCGACGGCCTCCTCGCGGGGGGTCACGCTGACCATCGCCTCGAGCTTCTTCGTGACCCGCACCTGCACCTGCTCGGTGGTGGTCTCGACGTGCCAGTTGCCGAAGGGCTCGTCCAGCAGGGCGTCGACCACCTCGCGGAGGTCACCGTCAGCGGCGTGGTTGGAGGTGTGGGCCTGGGTCTCGTCGTACTTCACGACCTGGAGCCGGCGACCAGCCTTGAGGTCGACCCAGCGGAGCTCCACACGCTTCCACGCCGGGGTCTCACCCTTCTGGCGACCTGACGCCACCGCACGCACGAGGGTGGCGTCGTCGAGGACCAGCGCGCGGACGCGCATGAGGGCACGGAGCAGTGGTTCAGCAGGCATGGAGTTCTTCGGTCACTTCACTCGTTCGTCACTTCAGCAGGGAGGCGACGAGGGCGATCAGGATCAGGGCACCCAAGGAGATCGGAATGATGAGTCGACGCTGCTTGGGGGTCATGCTTCGATGGTAGGCGGCGAGCGTTGACCGGGGGAAACTCCCGACGCCGCCTCCCCGGTTACCCTCGACTGCATGAGCGCCACCCCCGCCGCCGTCACCCTGCGCCCCTTCCTCGGGTGGCTCCACCCGACCGAGGGCGAGGCGGTCGACCCGTCCGTCGTGCTGGCCCACCTGCGCAGCCAGGGAGTGCTGGGCTCCGTGCAGGCCGGCCCCGTCGGCGTCGACGAGGAGTGCACCGTGGTCCTGCTCGTCGACGACGTCGACCGTGTGCAGGTCCTGCGCGACGGCAAGGTCCGCGCGGGCGCTCCGCTCAGCACGTTCGGCCCCTCGTTCGCCGAGGAGCTCGGCCTGGAGCTGCTCATGGGCGACGAGGCGTGGGGCGGCTTCGACGACGCCGACGAGGAGGACGAGGATCCCGACGTCCTGCTGTGTCGGGCGGTCGACTCCTCGCTGCCGCTGCTGGCGCACAGCCTCGGCGGCCTCGACGCCGGCCACGTCGACGGGTGGACGGTGGCGCTTTTCGACGAGCCCTACGTCGCCCTCGACGACCACGGCTGGCTGCCGGGCGACCTTCCCGCCCTGCTGCTGCGCCGCGACGGCCGCACCCGGGAGATCCAGGTGCTGACCTCCTGGAGCGACCCGGTCGGCCACGCCCTGACCCGCGAGCCCGACCTGGTGCCGGCCTTCGACGAGGTCGACGACCCGGCCGTCGCCGCCCTGACCAACCCTCACCTCGCTGTCGACTCCGACCTGCGCGCGGTGCTGGCGCACCCGCGCTTCCGCCACCTCGACGTGGCCACGGTGGCCGGCGCGCTGCAATCACCCATGGACGAGGGATGGTCCGTGCGGGTGCTCGCCGCACTGGGCCTGCCCACGTTGGCCGGCGACCTGCACGAGGGCCGGGCCACCCTGCCCGACGCCACCCGTTTCCAGCCCGCCCCGATCACCCGCACGGTGGTCGACAGCGTCCTGCGCTACTACGACGCACCGCCCGAGGAGGTCGCCCGCCGCAGCGTCCTCGGCCGCCTCTACGACCGGGTGCAGCGCAACCGCGTCGCCGCCGGGGCGGTGGTGGGCGCCGAGGTCCTCGCGTCCGCGGCGATGCTGGCCGCCAGCGTACGACCGGGGCGCGGATCGGGTGCCCGCACCGCGCTCGCCACCGGCGCTGTCGTGACGCTGCTCGACGCCACGCTGGGCACGGCGCTGGCCGTACGCCGCTTCTCGCGGCAGTGACGGCCCCCCAGGGGTGGCGGCCCCTGGAGTGCACCGACCTCGTCGGTCACTGAGGGCCTCAGGGTCGCCGGTGGTCGCCGGCGAGCAGTGCGGCGAGCGTGATGACCTCACGCCCGGCAAGGTCCTCGACCTGGGTGCGGCACGACATCCCGTCGGCCAGGACGACGGCGTCCGGGTGGGCCCGCAGCGTCGGCAGCAGGTGCGTCTCGGCGACCGCGACCGAGACCTCGTGGTGGCCGGCCTCCACGCCGAAGTTGCCGGCGAGACCGCAACAGCCCGAGACCTTCACGACTGTCGCCCCGGTGCGCCGCAGCAGCGCCTCGTCCGGAGCGAACCCGACCACCGCGTACTGGTGGCAGTGCGGCTGCACCACCACGGTCGTCCCGGTGAGGTCGGGCACCGCCACGTCGTGGCGGGTCAACAGCTCGGCCAGCGTCACCGCGGCGCCTGCCACGCGACGGGCCGCAGCCGGGTCGCTGGCGAGCCGCAGCGCGTCGGAGCGCAGGGTGGCCAGGCACGACGGCTCCAGCCCCAGGACCGGCGCACCGGTCGCCACGTAGGGCCCGAGCGCAGCCACGAGCCCGTCGACGCTGCGGCGTGCGGCGTCGAGCTGTCCCGTCGAGACGTACGTCAGCCCGCAGCACCCGCGGGCCCCGATGACCTCCGCGCGCAACCCGGCGCCCTCCAGGACCCGGGCCGCTGCGCGAGCGGCGTCAGGGGCGAAGTGGTCCGTGAACGTGTCCGCCCAGATCCAGACGTCCGGGGCGACGCCCGCGGCGTCGGCGGGGGCCACCCCGCTCCCCCGCAGCCGGTCGGGCGGCGGCGTCGGGAGTGAGCGACGCGCGTCCACCCCGGCGACCCGCTTGGCGAGCCGCGCGAGGACGCCGTCGCCGGCGGCCAGCGGCAGGAGCCGTCGCGCCGGGGAGTCGAGCAGCATCGGCAGTCGGCCGAGGGTGTGGTGGGTCCGCGGTCGGCGCACCCAGCCCAGCGGCCCGGCGTGCCGCTGGTGCAGGACCTCCGACTTCAACGTCGCCATGTCGACACCGGTGGGGCAGTCGGTGGCGCACGCCTTGCACGACAGGCAGAGGTCGAGCACCTCGGCCACGGCGTCGTCGTCCAGCCCGGTGAGGGTGCCGTCGGCGTCCAGCGCCTCCTGCAGCACCCGGGCCCGGCCCCGGGTGGAGTCCTTCTCCTCGCGGGTGGCCTGCCACGACGGGCACATCACCCCGGGCGAGTGGGCGGAGACGCACTTGCCGACACCGGTGCAGCGGTGGGCCTCCGCGCCCAGGTCGGCGACCAGGCGCAGGCCACTGACCTGACGCACCGGGCGCGCCGGTCGCAGGTCGGCGTCCAGCGGCGCCGGGTCGACGAGGACGCCCGGGTTGAGCAGGCCGTCAGGATCGGCGAGCGCCTTGGCGGCGGCGAAGAGCTCGAGGGAGCGGGCGTCGTACATCAGCGGCAGCAGCTCGGAGCGGGCCCGGCCGTCGCCGTGCTCCCCCGACAGCGACCCGCCGTAGCTCGCCAGCGCGGACGCGCACTCGCGCAGGAAGCCCTTGAACCGCGCGCCACCGTCGGAGAAGTCGAAGTCGATCCGCACGTGGACGCACCCGTCGCCGAAGTGGCCGTAGGGCACCCCGTCGAGGTCGTGGGCGCGCAGCAACGCGTCGAAGTCACGCAGCCAGGCGCCGAGCTTCTCCGGCGGGACCGCGGCGTCCTCCCAGCCCGAGTGGGCGGGGCGGGCAAGGGAGCGCGCGGCGAGCCCGGCGCCGTCCTCACGGATCCGCCACAGCAGCGCCTGCAGGGCCGGGTCGGTCACCACCATCGCCTCCAGGGCGCCGGCCGCGGCGACCACGGCACGCGCCCGCGCGCCGGCCTCACCGGCCTCCTCACCGGTGACCTCGGCGAAGAGCCAGCCCGTTCCCCGCGGCAGGGGCGGGGGCGAGGAGACGAGCCGCACGATCCGCTCGTCCAAGCCTTCGCAGGCCACCAGTCCGTCGACACCGAGCAACCCCGGGACCGCGTCGGCGGCCTCGACCATGGAGCCGTAGCCCAGCACGACGAGGTGACGCACCGGTGCGTCGCGCACCAGGCGCACGGTGGCCGTCTCGACCACCGCCAGCGTGCCCTCGCTGCCCACGACGAAGCGCTCCGGGCGCAGCCGCTCGGGCAGCAGGTGCTCCAGCGCGTAGCCACTCACCTGACGGGAGAACTGCCCGAAGTGGGTGCGCGCGTGGGCGAGGTCGCCGGCAACCAGGGCAGCGAGGTCGCCGGCGAGGCCGTCGCTGACCCCGGGCGCCAACCGCTGCCGCTGCCCCGAGCCCCACAGCACGTCGAGCGCCTCGACGTTGTCGCTCGTACGCCCGTAGCCCAGCGCCCGCGAGCCGCACGCGTTGTTGCCGACCATGCCGCCGACCGTGCAGCGGGTGTGGGTGGAGGGGTCCGGGCCGAAGCGCCACCCGGCGGCCGTCGCGCGCGCCTGCAGCGCCGCGTGCACGACGCCCGGCTCGACCACGGCGGTGCCGGACTCGACGTCGAGCTCCCGGATCCGGGTCAGGTGGCGCGACGTGTCGACGACGATGCCGGGCCCGACCGCGTTGCCGGCGATCGAGGTCCCGGCGCCACGCATCGTCAGCGGGGTGCCGCTCGCCCTGGCGACGGAGAGGACGGCCTCGAGCTCGTCGGTGTGCCGTGGGCGCACCACCACCAGGGGCAGCACGCGGTAGAGCGAGGCGTCGGCGGCGTGCAGGGCCCGGTCGAGGTCGCTGGCGCCGACGTCCGCCACCCCCGCCGCGCCCAGCGCGGCGACCAGGTCGGCGGTGGTGCTCACTCAGGCCTCGGGGACGTCACGGTAGAAGCGCTGGCGACGCCGCACCAGGCCGAGCCAGGACCACGACCGCGGAGTCATCACCGAGCCTCACCGTGGAGGCGGATCGCGTGGTGGACGACGTCGAGCACCTCGAGCTCGCCGCCCTCGATGCGGCTGCGCGGGATGAACTCCACCGCGTCGGTCGTGCCGCCCAGCTCGGCGACGTAGGGCTCGGCGCCGTCAGCCAGTCGCGCGGCAAAGATCACGTGCACACCGTGGAAGTCCTCGAGGCGTCCGTCGGGCGCAGTCCCGGTGAAGTGCACGTCGTGCACGCCCAGCAGCTCGCCGACCTCGCACTCCACGCCGCCCTCCTCCAGCACCTCGCGCGCCAGGGCGTGGGCCGGTGACTCGCCGTGCTCGACGCCACCTCCGGGCAGCGTCCACGCGCCGGAGTGGAACCCGGCCGGAGAGATCCGGGTGAGGAGCCACTCCTCGCCGTCAGCGCCGTCCCGGGTGATCACGCCGTACGCCGCGAGTCGCTGCAGGCGCATCGGCTGCAGGTCGCCGAGGGCGTCGGCAACCATCGCGAAGACCGGGACCGTGCCGCTGAGCACGTCCGCAATCGGCTTCCAGGCCGACTCGACCGTGGAGCCGTCGACCTCGACCACGTGGGGCTCCGGCGCGTCCTTGGCGACCCACCCCTCGTAGACGATCCGCAGCGCGTGGGCGTCGACCATCCGGCCGTCGCGGCGGACGCCCGGCATGTGGGCGGAGTAGACGTGCGCGGTCTCACCGACCGCCGCCGCCAGCCCCGCCTCCTCGTAGACCTCGCGCACGACGGCGTCGCGCGGGTCCTCGCCGTGCTCGAGCCCACCGCCGGGCAGCGTCCACATCTCCTGCGCGGAGATCCGCTCCGCGACGCGGGAGAGCAGGATCTCGTCGGTGCCGTCGCCCAGCGTGCGCCGGATGACCGCGTACGCAGCAACACGCTGGTATCGGGGGAGGGATCCGGACGCGTTCATGGCACCAACCTAGGACACCCGTCCCAGCGCGGGACCTTCGCCTCCGCCGGCCTCACGGGGCCACCCGAGCCACGGCGGGCCCCACGTGGCCGGGACGCAGTGGCGCGGCATGTTGTCCCACTGCGCCGCCTCCGAGCGGCACGGGGCGTGGCCGCCGAGGTGCTGCGGATACCACGGGGCGTGCTCCCCCGGAGCCGGACGGTGGTGCGGCAGGGTCTGGAGCCCTTCGAGCATCTCGGTCAGCCGCACGCCCAGCTTGGCGGTCCACTCCGTGAGGTCCTCCCCCGGGCCCACGGTGAGCGGCTCACCGAGGTGCACGTCGATGCGGCGACCGCGCGCGAAGCTCGGGCCGGGCTCCCGGCCACCCAGCACGCCACCCTCGGGACGCCCCACGCTGTAGATGCGCTGGATGCCCCACAGCGCGACGGGAACCACCACGGCGCCGGTCTCACGGGCCAGCGCGGCGACACCGCGGGTCAGCGGACGCACCGTGTAGGAGTAGGAGATCCCGCCCTCGGGGAAGGCCGCGACCGCCTCACCGGCGCGGAGCAGTCGCCGGGCATGGAGGTAGGCGGCCGCAGGAGCGGCCCGGTCGACGGGGATGTGGCCCATCGCGGTCATGGCCGAGGCGATGCCGCGGGTGTGCCACACGTCGTACCGCGCCATGAAGCGTGGGTGGCGACCACGCGTGTGCGCCGCGAGCGCGATCGGGAGCATGTCGCCGTAGGAGACATGGGTGGAGGCGATGATCACCGGGCCGGAGGTGGGGATGCCCTCGGCGCCGACGACCTCGACCGTCGCGTCCAGGGCGCGCAGGAGCGTCCGCCCCAGCGTCAGCGCCGCGCGGTACGTCCTCTCCCTGCCTGCCACGACCCCCATGGTCGTCGTCGACGACGCCGGCGTCAGGAGAACGGGGGCCTGGCGTCGCGGGCGATCGACTGGCGACCTGCCCAACGCCACACCCGGGCCGCCCGGTCACGGTCCTCATCGGTGACGAGGTTGCCCATCCAGCGCAGCGCCAGCGTCATCAGGAAGTCCGACCGCATGCCGATCGGCCCGAGCGCCGTGATCACCTTCGGGACCGTGGCGATGCCAGCGAGGCGGCGGGCGATCGAGAACGACTCCCCGTAGCTCTCGCGCAGCAGGGCCGGCCAGGCGGTGGCCAGCGAGTAGCCGTCGTCGGCACCGTGCGCGGCGAGCAGCTCGGCGACCACCCGGCCGGTCTCCAGGCCGTAGTCGATGCCCTCGCCGTTGAGCGGGTTGACGCAGCCGGCGGCGTCGCCGACCAGCGCCCAGTTGGCCCCGGCCACGTTGCTCACCGCCCCACCCATCGGCAGCAGGGCGGAGGCCTCGGCGCGCAGGTCACCGCGCAGCTCGAACTCCTCGCGCAGCTGTCCGGCGTAGTGGCGCATCAGCGGCTTGACCGCGATGTCGGCAGGACGCTTGGCCGTGGCCAGCGCCCCGGCGCCGAGGTTGACCTCTCCGGTGCCCAGCGGGAAGACCCAGCCGTAGCCGGCCAGGGCCTTGCCGTCCTCGTCGCGCAGCTCGAGGTGGGAGGAGATCCAGGGGTCGTCGCTGCGGTCCGACTTCACGTACGACCGACCCGCGACGCCGTAGACGGTGTCGCGGTGCCACTCGCGGCCGAGCAGCTTGCCGAGCGGGGAGCGTACGCCGTCGGCGACGACGAGCCAGCGGCACCGCACCACGACCCGCTCCTTGCCCCGCGGCCCGGCGACCTCGAACACCACGGCAGCCACCCGGCCACCGTCGCGGACGACGTCGACCGCACGGGCGCCGTCGACGGCGGTGGCGCCGGAGGTCACGGCCGTACGACGCAGGTGGTCGTCGAGCTCGGTGCGCGCGACTGCCGAGCCCCAGGTGGACAGGTCGGAGCCCTTCACGTCGGGCCAGTTCAGCTCGAGCGTCTGGCCGAAGCCGTGGGCCCGCAGCCCGTGGTTGACGGTGTGTCCCTTGACCCAGTCGGTGAGGCCCAGGGCCTGCAGCTCGTGGATGGCACGCGGCGTCAGGCCGTCGCCGCAGGTCTTGTCACGGGGGAAGACCGCTGCGTCGACGAGCAGGGTCTCCAGTCCGTGGCGGGCTGCCCACGCGGCAGCGCCGGATCCAGCGGGACCGGCGCCGACGACGAGGACGTCGGTCTGGGTGGGCAGGGTGTGGGGCACCCCGCGATTCTCGCAGGCACGTGGCTGCCGGGCACATCGCCCCGAGCGGGACACCTGAAATGCCACGAGGGCCGGTCCGCGTGAGCGGGACCGACCCTCGTGGGTGGTACGTGACTACGTCGGGGACGCGACTCAGTTCTGGTAGGAACCGAAGTCGAAGTCGTCCAGCGCGACGGCCTGGCCGCTGCCCTGACCGAAGTCGTAGTCGTAGTCGTAGCCGGTGACCTGGTAGGCGGCCGCACGGGCCTCCTCGGTCGGCTCGACGCGGATGTTGCGGTAGCGCTCCAGACCGGTACCGGCCGGGATGAGCTTTCCGATGATCACGTTCTCCTTCAGACCCAGGAGCGAGTCCGAACGACCGTTGATCGCCGCGTCGGTGAGGACTCGGGTCGTCTCCTGGAAGGAGGCGGCCGAGAGCCACGACTCGGTGGCCAGCGAGGCCTTGGTGATGCCCATGAGCTCCGCACGACCCGAGGCCGGCTTGCCGCCCTCGGAGACCACGCGACGGTTCTCCTCCTCGAAGCGAGCACGGTCGACCAGGTCGGACGGCAGCAGGTTGGTCTCACCCGACTCGATGACCGTCACGCGACGGAGCATCTGGCGCACGATGATCTCGATGTGCTTGTCGTGGATCGACACACCCTGGCTGCGGTACACCTGCTGGACCTCGTCGACGAGGTGCTGCTGGGCCCGGCGGATGCCGAGGACCCGCAGGACCTCCTTGGGGTCCGGCGTACCGAAGGTCAGCAGGTCGCCGACCTCGATGTGGTCGCCGTCGGCGACGCGCAGGCGCGAACGCTTGGAGACCGGGTACTCCACGAGCTCGGAGCCGTCGTCGGGGGTGACGATGACCTTGCGGGCCTTGTCGGTGTCCTCGATCTCGACGCGACCGGCGACCTCCGAGATGGGCGCCATGCCCTTCGGGGTGCGGGCCTCGAAGAGCTCGACGACGCGGGGAAGACCCTGCGTGATGTCGTCGGCCGACGCCACACCACCGGTGTGGAAGGTACGCATGGTCAGCTGGGTTCCGGGCTCACCGATCGACTGGGCCGCGATGATGCCGACGGCCTCACCGATGTCGACCAGCTTGCCGGTGGCCAGCGAACGGCCGTAGCACTTGGCGCAGGTACCGGTGCGGGCCTCGCAGGTGAGGACCGAGCGGACCTTGACCTCGGTGATGCCGGCCTCGACCAGCTCGCCGATCTTGACGTCACCCAGGTCCTCACCCGGCACGGCGAGAACCTCGCCGGTGGTCGGGTGGACGACCTCGGTCGCCGCGGAACGGGCGTACGCCGCGGTCTCGGCGTTCTCGTGACGGACGATGCGACCGTCCTCGAGGACCTCACCGATGACCTTGGCGAGACCACGCTCGGTGCCACAGTCGTCCTCACGGATGATGACGTCCTGCGAGACGTCCACCAGGCGCCGGGTCAGGTAACCCGAGTCGGCGGTACGCAGCGCGGTGTCGGCCAGACCCTTACGAGCACCGTGGGTCGAGATGAAGTACTCCAGCACCGACAGGCCCTCACGGAAGTTGGCCTTGATCGGACGCGGGATGATCTCGCCCTTGGGGTTCGCCACCAGGCCACGCATACCGGCGACCTGACGGATCTGCATCATGTTTCCGGAGGCACCGGAGTCGACCATCATGTAGATCGGGTTCGAGCGGTCGAAGTTCTTCGCCATGGCCTCGGCGACCTCGTTCGACGCCTGGGTCCAGATCTCGATGAGCTCCTGACGACGCTCCTCGTCGGTGACGAGACCGCGCTCGAACTGCTGCTGGACCTTCGAGGCCTGAGCCTCGTAGCCAGACAGGATCTGCGCCTTGGCGGCCGGAGCCGTCACGTCGTCGATCGACACGGTGACACCCGAGCGGGTGGCCCAGTGGAAACCGGCGTCCTTGAGGGCGTCGAGCGAGGCAGCGACCTCGACCTTGGTGTAGCGCTCGGCCAGGTCGTTGACGATCGAGCCGAGACGCTTCTTGCCCACCTCTTCGTTGACGAAGGGGTAGTCGGCCGGAAGGGTGTCGTTGAAGATCGTGCGACCCAGCGTGGTGTCGACGATCGCCGAGGTCGGCTCGTCACCGATGTCGGCGACGTAGTCGGCCAGACGGATCTTCACCTTCGACTGCAGCGAGATCTCGCCGCGGTCGAACGCCATGATCGCCTCGGCCTGCGAGGAGAACTGACGTCCCTCGCCGGGCTCGCCCTCACGGTCGGTCGTGAGGAAGAAGAGGCCGATGATCATGTCCTGGGTCGGCATCGTCACCGGGCGACCGTCGGACGGCTTGAGGATGTTGTTGGTCGAGAGCATCAGGATGCGAGCCTCGGCCTGGGCCTCCGCCGACAGCGGCAGGTGGACAGCCATCTGGTCACCGTCGAAGTCTGCGTTGAACGCGGTGCAGACGAGCGGGTGGATCTGGATGGCCTTGCCCTCGATCAGCTGGGGCTCGAACGCCTGGATGCCGAGACGGTGCAGCGTGGGTGCACGGTTGAGCAGCACCGGGTGCTCGGTGATGACCTCTTCGAGGACGTCCCAGACCACCGCGAAACGGGGACCGCCGGACGTCGCGCGCTCCACCATCCGCTTGGCGGACTTGATGTTCTGCGCGTGCGAGAGGTCTACCAGACGCTTCATCACGAACGGCTTGAAGAGCTCCAGCGCCATCTGCTTGGGCAGACCACACTGGTGCAGCTTCAGCTGCGGACCCGAGACGATGACCGAACGACCCGAGTAGTCGACGCGCTTTCCGAGCAGGTTCTGACGGAAGCGACCCTGCTTGCCCTTGAGCATGTCGGAGATCGACTTGAGCGGACGGTTGCCGGGGCCCGTGACCGGGCGACCGCGACGGCCGTTGTCGAAGAGGCTGTCGACAGCCTCCTGGAGCATCCGCTTCTCGTTGTTGACGATGATCTCCGGCGCACCGAGGTCGAGCAGTCGCTTGAGTCGGTTGTTGCGGTTGATCACGCGGCGGTACAGGTCGTTGAGGTCGGAGGTCGCGAAGCGGCCACCGTCCAGCTGGACCATCGGGCGCAGGTCCGGCGGGATCACCGGAACGGCGTCGAGCACCATGCCGATCGGCTGGTTGCCGGTCTTGCGGAAGGCGTCGACCACCTTGAGGCGCTTCAGGGCGCGGACCTTCTTCTGGCCCTTGCCGTTGGCGATGGTGTCGCGCAGCGACTCCACCTCGGCGGCGATGTCGAAGTCCTGGAGGCGCTTCTGGATCGCCGTGGCGCCCATGTGGCCCTCGAAGTACTTCCCGAACCAGTCCTTCATCGAGCGGTACAGGATCTCGTCACCGAGCAGGTCCTGGACCTTCAGGCTCTTGAAGGTGCTCCAGATCTCCTCGAGGCGGGCCAGCTCGTTCTCGGAGCGCTTGCGCAGCTGCGCCATCTCGCGCTCCGCGCCGTCCTTGACCTTGCGACGCTGGTCGGCCTTGGCACCCTCGGCCTCGAGGGCAGCCAGGTCCTCCTCGAGCTTCTTCGCGCGGTCGTCGATCATCGAGTCGCGACGCTTCTCGAGACGCTCGCGCTCCAGGCTCACCTTGTTCTCGAGGGAGGACATGTCGCGGTGACGTGCCTCCTCGTCGACGGAGGTGATCATGTACGCCGCGAAGTAGATGACCTTCTCGAGGTCCTTCGGGGCGAGGTCGAGCAGGTAGCCGAGACGCGACGGGACACCCTTGAAGTACCAGATGTGGGTGACCGGCGCGGCCAGCTCGATGTGGCCCATCCGCTCGCGGCGCACCTTGGAGCGGGTGACCTCGACGCCACAACGCTCACAGATGATGCCCTTGAAGCGGACGCGCTTGTACTTGCCGCAGTAGCACTCCCAGTCCCGGGTCGGGCCGAAGATCTTCTCGCAGAAGAGTCCGTCGCGCTCGGGCTTGAGGGTGCGGTAGTTGATGGTTTCCGGCTTCTTGACCTCGCCGTGGCTCCACTCGCGGATCGAGTCCGCGGTGGCCAGCGAGATCTGCAGCTGGTCGAAGAAATTGACGTCGAGCACTGTGTTGATTCCCTACCTTCTCAGACTTCTTCGACGGAGCTGGGCTCGCGACGCGACAGGTCGATGCCGAGCTCTTCAGCTGCTCGGAACACGTCGTCCTCGGCGTCCTTCAACGAGATCGGGGTCCCGTCCTGGGACAGGACCTCGACGTTGAGGCAGAGCGACTGCATCTCCTTGATGAGAACCTTGAACGACTCGGGGATACCGGAGTCGGGGATGTTCTCACCCTTCACGATGGCTTCGTAGACCTTGACGCGACCGGGCACGTCGTCGGACTTGATCGTCAGCAGCTCCTGGAGCGCGTAGGCAGCGCCGTACGCCTCCATCGCCCAGACCTCCATCTCACCGAAGCGCTGGCCACCGAACTGGGCCTTACCGCCGAGCGGCTGCTGGGTGATCATCGAGTACGGGCCGGTCGAGCGCGCGTGGATCTTGTCGTCGACCAGGTGGTGGAGCTTGAGGATGTACTTGTAGCCGACCGACACCGGGTCCGGGAACGGCTCGCCGGAGCGGCCGTCGAAGAGACGGGCCTTACCGGTCGAGTCGATCAGGCGCTTGCCGTCACGGTTGGGGAGCGTCGCGTCGAGCAGACCGACGATCTCGTCCTCGCGGGCACCGTCGAAGACCGGGGTGGCGACCTTCGTGCCGGGCTCGGCCTTGTCCGCACCGATGCGGATGAGGCGCTGCTTCCAGGCCGCGTCCGACTGGTCGTCGGAGAGGTTGAGGTCCCAACCCTGCTTGGCGAGCCAACCGAGGTGGAGCTCGAGGATCTGGCCGATGTTCATACGACGCGGCACACCGAGCGGGTTCAGGATCACGTCGACCGGGGTGCCGTCCTCCATGAACGGCATGTCCTCGATCGGCAGGATCTTGGCGATGACGCCCTTGTTGCCGTGACGACCGGCGAGCTTGTCACCGACGGAGATCTTGCGCTTCTGCGCCACGTACACGCGAACCAGCTGGTTCACGCCCGGGGGCAGCTCGTCGCCCTCCTCGCGGTCGAAGACGCGGACGCCGATGACCGTTCCGGACTCACCGTGCGGGACCTTCATCGAGGTGTCGCGGACCTCGCGGGCCTTCTCACCGAAGATGGCGCGCAGCAGGCGCTCCTCCGGGGTCAGCTCGGTCTCACCCTTGGGCGTGACCTTGCCGACGAGGATGTCACCGGTGGTGACCTCGGCGCCGATGCGGATGATGCCGCGCTCGTCGAGGTCGGCCAGACCCTCCTCGGAGATGTTCGGGATGTCCCGGGTGATCTCCTCGGGGCCGAGCTTGGTGTCGCGCGCGTCGACCTCGTGCTCCTCGATGTGGATCGAGGTGAGGATGTCCTCCTGGACCAGGCGCTGGCTCAGGATGATGGCGTCCTCGTAGTTGTGGCCCTGCCACGGCATGAAGGCCACGAGGAGGTTGCGACCCAGGGCCATCTCGGCGTTCTCGGTGCAGGGGCCGTCGGCGATCGGCGAACCGACCTCGAGGCGGTCACCCTCGCTCACCAGCGGGCGCTGGTTGATCGCGGTGCCCTGGTTCGAGCGGCGGAACTTCGCCAGGCGGTACGCGGAGTACGACCCGTCGTCGTTCATGGTCTCGATGACGTCGGCGGAGACCGACTTCACGACACCAGCCTTGTCCGACACGACCACGTCACCGGCGTCGACGGCGGCGCGGTACTCCATGCCGGTGCCGACGAGCGGGCTGTCCGAGGTGATGAGCGGAACGGCCTGACGCTGCATGTTGGCGCCCATGAGCGCGCGGTTGGCGTCGTCGTGCTCGAGGAACGGGATCAGGGCGGTCGCGACCGACACCATCTGGCGCGGCGAGACGTCCATGTAGTCCACGTCGCCCGGCAGGATCTCGGCGACCTCGCCACCCTTGGTGCGGACCAGGACGCGCTCGTCGACGAAGCGACCCGAGTCGTCGATCGCGGCGTTGGCCTGCGCGATGACGTAGCGGTCCTCGTCGTCGGCGGTCAGGTAGTCGACCTTTTCCGTGACGACGCCGTCCTCGACCTTGCGGTACGGGGTCTCGATGAAGCCGAACGGGTTGATCCGACCGTAGGAGGCCAGCGAGCCGATCAGACCGATGTTCGGGCCTTCAGGGGTCTCGATGGGGCACATGCGGCCGTAGTGCGACGGGTGGACGTCTCGGACCTCCATGCCGGCGCGGTCACGGGAGAGACCACCGGGACCGAGAGCGGAGAGGCGACGCTTGTGCGTCAGTCCCGCGATCGGGTTGGTCTGGTCCATGAACTGCGACAGCTGCGAGGTGCCGAAGAACTCCTTCAGCGCCGCGACGACCGGGCGGATGTTGATCAGGGACTGCGGCGTGATGGCCTCGACGTCCTGGGTCGTCATGCGCTCACGGACGACGCGCTCCATGCGGGCCAGACCGGTGCGGAGCTGGTTCTGGATCAGCTCGCCGACCGTGCGCATGCGGCGGTTGCCGAAGTGGTCGATGTCGTCCGCGGAGACCTTGAGCGGCTTGTCGTCCTGGCCGATCACGACGTTGCCCTGGGGGTCGAGGAGGTCGACGGGCTCGGTCGGGACGCCAGAGGCGTGCAGCTGCACGATGTAGCGGATCGCGGCGACGATGTCGGCGATGGTCAGCGTCTGCTGGTCGAACGCCTCGTCGAGGCCCAGCTTCTTGTTGATCTTGTAGCGACCGACCTTGGCCAGGTCGTAGCGCTTCGGGTTGAAGTAGTAGTTCTTCAACAGGGTGAGCGCGGCCTCACGCGTCGGCGGCTCGCCCGGACGGAGCTTGCGGTAGATGTCGAGCAGCGCGTCGTCCGGACCCTGGGTGTTGTCCTTCTCCTCGGTCAGCTGGATCGACTCGTACTGACGGAGCTCGGCCATGACCGACTCGTAGTCGTACGGCTCGCCCTCGTAGTCCTCCTCGGAGGCGAGCGCCTGCAGCGCCTTGAGCAGCACCGTGACGTTCTGCTTGCGCTTGCGGTCGAGGCGTACGCCGACCAGGTCGCGCTTGTCGATCTCGAACTCGAGCCAGGCACCACGCGAGGGGATGACCTTGGCGGTGTAGATGTCCTTGTCGGAGGTCTTGTCGGCGGTGCGCTCGAAGTAGGCACCGGGCGAACGGACCAGCTGGGACACGACGACACGCTCGGTGCCGTTGATGATGAAGGTGCCCTTCTTCGTCATCATGGGGAACTCACCCATGAAGACGGTCTGGGCCTTGATCTCACCGGTCGTGTTGTTCATGAACTCGGCGGAGACGTACAGCGGTCGGGAGTAGGTGAAGTCCTTCTCCTTGCACTCCTCCTCCGTGTACTTGGGGTCCACGAAGACAGGGTTCTCGAACGACAACGACATGGTGTCGTTGAAGTCCTCGATCGGAGAGATCTCCTCGAAGATCTCCTCGAGACCCGACTTCTCGGAGACGTCCTCGCCAGCCGCCTTGCGGGCGGCGACGGTCTCGTCCCAGATCTCGTCACCGATCAGCCAGTGGAAGCTGTCGGTCTGGAGAGCCAGGAGAGAGGGAACCTCGAGAGGCTCCTTGATCTTTGCGAAAGAGATGCGACGGGGGTTACCAGCGGAGCTGCGCGCGGCCAAGATGTGCGTCCTTCGAAATCATCGCTGAAGGTGAGTGGCGCCTCCGACCACTACAACACCCCTCCGGACAGGGCGAGAGCATATGAGGGCAGGCGCAAAGAAAGAGCCTATCCCACGAAGGGGGTCGCCACCAAGACCCGCGAGGAGGGAGTTGCATCACAGCAGCGAATCGAGACGATTCCCGCGGACGCACCTCCGGGTGACGGGTCGATGATTACCCCCGGGAGGGGTCCGGGTCAAGCAGGCCCGCCTTCTGGGCGGGGAAGCACGAAGGCGGCCACCCTCACGGGTGACCGCCTTCGCTGTGCTCACGAGGAGCGATGCTCTGACGAGCGGAGTGTCCGAACAGACGTCACTTGAGGGTGACGGTGGCGCCGGCGCCCTCGAGGGACTCCTTGGCCTTGTTCGCGGCCTCCTTGTTGGCGCCTTCGAGGACAGCCTTGGGAGCGGACTCCACCAGGTCCTTGGCCTCCTTGAGACCGAGACCGGTGAGGGCGCGCACCTCCTTGATGACGTTGATCTTCTTGTCACCAGCGGCCTCGAGGATGACGTCGAACTCGTCCTTCTCCTCAGCGGCCTCGCCACCGGCAGCGCCGCCAGCGGCGGGGGCAGCGGCAACGGCGACGGGGGCAGCGGCGGTGACGCCGAAGGTGTCCTCGAACTCCTTCACGAACTCGGAGAGCTCGATGAGGGTCATCTCCTTGAACGCGTCGAGGAGCTCTGCGGTGCTGAGCTTCGCCATGAGGGCGATTCCTTCCATTCGGTGGTCAGACCGGTTTCGGCCCGACCGGGGGTTTCAGGTGGTGTACGTCGGCCTGGGGTCAGGCGTCGGTGGACTCGGCAGCCTCGTCAGCAGCCTCGGCGGGAGCCTCCGCAGCGGGAGCCTCCTCCGAAGCGGCCTCTTCGGCAGCCGGAGCGTCCTCGGCAGCGGCCGGCGTGCCGGCACCACCTGCGAGGATCGAGGGGTCCTGCTCTGCCTTCGCCTGCAGGGCGCCGGCGAGCCGGGCAGCCTGCGAGAGCGGGGCGTTGAGCAGGTAGACGGCCTGCGACAGGGAGGCCAGCATTGCGCCAGCCATCTTGCCGAGCAGGACCTCACGCGACTCGAGATCGGCCAGCTTGGCGATCTCGGCAGCGTCGAGGATGTTCCCGTCCAGGACACCGCCCTTGATGACAAGGGCGGGGTTTGCCTTGGCAAAGTCACGCAGACCCTTCGCCGCCTCGACCACGTCGCCCTCGATGAAGGCGATGGCGGTCGGGCCGGTGAGCAGGTCGTCGAAGCCGGTGATGCCCACCTCGTTGGCGGCAAGCTTGGCCAGCGTGTTCTTGACCACGGCGTAGTTGGCGTTCTCGCCGAGGGAGCGCCGCAGTTCCTGCAGCTGCTTCACGGTGAGACCGCGGTACTCGGTCAGCACAGCACCAGCGGAACCGTTGAATGACTCAACGATGTCCGCGATGGCTGCTGCCTTCTCTGGCCGCGCCATGGGTCTCCTTCCGGACTACGCTCGAAGACGTACCGGCTTGGCCCCTGAAACAACGAACGCCCCGGGCACAGGAGCCCAGGGCGTGATGGACGATCGAGATCATCCTGCTCTGTACACCTGCGCTGGCCGTCCACTGCTGCGGAACCTTCGGTCATCCTCTCCCCTTGCGAGGAAAGCGTGACCACCGGCGGTCTCTGGTTACGAGTAGGGACTCTAAACCAGGGGCGACGCAGGACCCAAATCGGCGGAGCACGCGCCTGGGCACCCAGTCAGTCTCGCAGTTTTGACCACATGGTCCGGCGTTGCGTGTTGCAATCTGTCCGTGGACCCGATGCTGACTCCCCTCGACGAGGTGCTGGAGCGCGTCGACAGCCGACTGCTCTCCCCCCAGACCGACGTACGCATCTGGACGACGGGTTTCCCGCTCCTGGACGACGCGCTGGGCGGCGGCCTGCGAGCCGGCACCCTCAACCTCCTCGCCGGCTCCCAGGGCGAGGGCAAGACCACGTTCGCGCTGCAGATCGCTCGCCAGTGCGCCAAGGCCGGACAGCCCGTCGTCTTCTTCTCGTTCGAGCTCGAGGCCGAGGTGCTGCTCCAGAAGATGATCGCGGCGGAGGCGGCCGAGTACGCCGCCGAGAGCCCTGTCAGCGTCTACCAGGTGCGTGCGGCCTTCGAGGGCACCGACGGCGGCGCCGGAGGCCTGCCCGAGCGCCTGGGCCGCTACAACGGCGGCCTCGACGCCCTGGCGGCGATCTCCGAGTTCGCCCCGCTCCTGCACGTGCACCGCTCCACCACCACCTCGACCAACCTCGACGTGATCGCCCGGACCGTCAAGGACGTGACCGCCCAGCACGGCCACCCCCCGCTGGTCGTCATCGACTACCTGCAGAAGGTGCGCCCGCGCGAGCCGATGGAGGAGGAGCAGGCCGTCACCCACGTGACCGAGCGCCTCAAGGACATCGCCATCGACTCCGACTGCCCGGTGCTCAGCATCTCCGCCTCGGACCGGGCCGGCCTCGAGCCCGGTCAGCGCATGCGCGCGCGCAACATGAAGGGCTCCACGGCCCTGGCGTACGAGGCCGACGTCGTGCTGATCCTGTCGAACAAGGCCGACATCGTCGCCCGGCACCACCTGCTGTACGCCGCGAACAACGGCGCGAACTTCCGTGAGTACTCCGTGCTCACCGTCGACAAGAACCGCTCCGGGCGCACCGGCGCCGAGGTCGAGTTCCGCAAGCAGTTCACCAGTGGACGCTTCGTGCCCGAGGGCTCGGTCGTCTCGGAGGACCTGGTCGACGAACGCGTCTTCGTGAAGTGATCCCGAGGCCTCGGTCGGTCGGTGGGAGGTCGACCGATGCCGGGCACTCCGCGCAGCCGATGGGACCGCTCACCGAGAGGTGACCGGTCCCTTCTGGTTCACGGGCCGAGCCGGAAATGGGCCGAGCCAGGAATCGGCTGAGCCAGAAATGGCACAGGGCCGGCCACCCCATGGTGACCGGCCCCGTCGCAGGAACCTGCGGGATCAGATGATCACTCGCCGGACTCGTCCTCAGCCGCGACGTCCTTCACGCGGTTGGTGTCGACCAGGACGCCGGGGCCCATGGTCGTGGAGAGCGAGATCTTCTTGATGTAGCGGCCCTTGGAGCTGGCCGGCTTGAGACGCAGGATCTCCTCAAGGGCAGCGGCGTAGTTCTCGGCGAGCTGCTGCTCGGAGAAGGAAGCCTTGCCGATGATGAAGTGCAGGTTCGAGTGGCGGTCGACGCGGAACTCGATCTTGCCGCCCTTGATGTCGGACACGGCCTTGGCCACGTCCGGCGTCACGGTGCCGGTCTTCGGGTTCGGCATGAGGTTGCGGGGACCGAGCACGCGACCGAGGCGGCCGACCTTGCCCATCATGTCCGGGGTCGCGACCACGGCGTCGAAGTCGAGCCAGCCGCCCTGGACCTTCTCGATCATGTCGTCGCCACCGACGAAGTCGGCGCCGGCCTCACGGGCGGCCTCGGCCTTGTCCGCGTTGGCGAACACGAGGACGCGGGCGGTCTTGCCGGTGCCGTGGGGCAGGTTGACCGTGCCGCGGACCATCTGGTCGGCCTTGCGGGGGTCGACGCCGAGGCGCATGACCACGTCGACGGTCTCGTCGAACTTCTTCTTGCTGTTGTCCTTCGCGATCTTGATCGCGGCGAAGGGGGCGAAGATCTCGTTCTTGTCGAACTTCGCCGCTGCCTCGCGGTAGCTCTTGCTGCGCTGCATGTCTGGTTACTCGTTTCTTCCAGTGTGGTCAGTGAGCCAGCGCGGCTCTGCCACTCAGATTGGTTCGGGAGGGGAGGATCAGTCGGTGGTGATGCCCATGGAACGGGCGGTGCCTTCGACGATCTTCATCGCTGCGTCGATGTCGTTGGCGTTGAGGTCGGGCAGCTTGGTCTGCGCGATCTCACGAACCTGGTCCTTGGTCAGCTTGCCGACCTTCTCCTTGTGCGGGACGCCCGAACCCTTGGCCAGGCCAGCGGCCTTCTTGATCAGCTCAGCGGCCGGCGGGGTCTTGGTGATGAAGGTGAACGAACGGTCCTCGTAGATGGTGATCTCCACGGGGATGACGTTGCCGCGCATCGACTCGGTCTGCGCGTTGTACGCCTTGCAGAAGTCCATGATGTTCACGCCGTGCGGACCGAGGGCGGTACCGACCGGCGGAGCCGGGGTCGCGGAGCCAGCCTGGAGCTGGACCTTGACCAGGGCTGCGATCTTCTTCTTGGGAGGCATTTCTTGATCCTTCTGATCGTGACGTCGTGGTCTTGTCGAGCCGGAGCGGGATGCCTCCCGACGGCTCTGCCACCTGGGTGTTGCTCACGCCGCTGACGCGACGTTGGCGCGGGTGCCGTTCACACGGCAAACGCCGGCCGTCGGACAGTCTCGCATTTCCGTCCCGTGAGGACGGAATTCTCGACTGCCCCCGACCGGCGGCGCTGGTTGCCTCAGACCCGCTGGATCTGGCTGAAGCTCAGCTCGACCGGGGTCTCCCGGCCGAAGATCTCGACGAGGGCCTTGACTCGCTGGGACTCACCGTTGATCTCGGTGATGGTCGCGTGCAGCGTGGCGAACGGACCGTCGACCACCATCACGGAGTCGTTGACGTCGAAGTCGGCGACCTCGACCGGCTTCCTCGCCTGCGACGAGCCGGACGACTTCGAGGAGGAGGCGGCCTCCGCCTCGGCCTCGGCCACGGCGACGGCGCTGGGAGCGAGCATCGACTCGACCTCACCCATCGACAGCGGGACCGGGTTGTGGGCGTTGCCCACGAAGCCGGTGACCGACGGAGTGTGGCGCACGGCCGACCAGGACTCGTCGGTCAGGTCCATGCGGACCAGGACGTAGCCCGGCAGGACGGTACGGGTGACCATCTTGCGCTGGCCGTTCTTGATCTCGGCGACCTCTTCGGTCGGCACGACGATCTCGTGGATGTACTCACCCATGTCGAGCGCCTGGATGCGGTTCTCGAGGTTGGCCTTCACACGCTTCTCCATGCCGGAGTAGGTGTGGATGACGTACCAGTCGCCGGGCTTGGCCCACAGCTCGCGGCGGAACGCCTCGAGCGCGTCGACCTCCTCGGTCTCGCCGTCGGCGGACTCCTCGGCAGAGGCGTCCTCCTCGGTCGCCGGGGTCTCGACCTCGGCCTCGTCACCCTCGAGGGTGGAGTCGTCGTCGATGGACTCGGTCGCCTCGAGGTCAGCCTCGGTCGGCTCCGGCGAGTCGTTGTGCTCAGACACGTGCTGCTCCGTCACTTGGTTTCACTGGTTGCTGGTCACGCTCAGGGTCCGAGCCTCGGTCAGTTCGTGCCGCCGGTGAAGGCCCAGAAGACCAGGCGCCCGAACCCGAGGTCCAGGAGCGAGACGATGGTCATCATCACGAGGACGAAGACCATGACGACGATGAAGTACGTCACGAGCTGCTTCTGCGTCGGCCAGACGACCTTGCGCAGTTCGGCGATCACCTGGCGCAGGAACGTCACCGGGCTGGTGCGGCTGGTGCCCTTCTCAGCGCGAGGCTCGTGAGCCTTGGCGTCCGACACGGTGCCTCCATGGTTTCGATGACGTGGTGCTTCTAGTTTCCTGCCTCAGACAAATCCTGCTGTTGCAGGGCACGAGGGACTTGAACCCCCAACCTTCGGTTTTGGAGACCGATGCTCTGCCAGTTGAGCTAGTGCCCTCCGACGGGACTCCCGCTCACTCCGGCCCGGGTGGGGGGCAGGGATCAGCATGTGGGAGAACCACCAGTCGGAGAGTGTACGGGGCTGCTGCGGTCTCGTCCAAACGCCCTACGATGTGTCCATGACCGAGACTTCCTCCCCCACCCCAGCCGGCAGCCCCCGTGACAAGCGCGTCTCCTCCCGGATCGCCGCGATCGCCGAGTCGGCGACGCTCAACGTGGACGCGAAGGCGAAGGCGCTGAAGGCCGAGGGACGTCCGGTGATCGGTTTCGGCGCCGGCGAGCCGGACTTCCCGACCCCGTCGTACATCGTCGACGCGGCCGTGGAGGCGTGCCGCGACCCGAAGAACCACCGCTACACCCCCGCGGGGGGCCTGCCCGAGCTCAAGCAGGCGATCGTGGAGAAGACCAGGCGCGACTCCGGCTACGAGGTCACCCCGGCCCAGGTGCTCGTCACCAACGGTGGCAAGCAGGCCATCTACGAGGCCTTCGCGACCATGCTCGACCCGGGCGACGAGGTCATCGTCCCCGCTCCCTACTGGACCACCTACCCGGAGGCCATCGCGCTCGCCGGCGGCGTGCCGGTGCCTGTGCTCGCCGACGAGACCCAGGACTACAAGGTCACCGTCGAGCAGCTCGAGGCGGCGCGCACCGAGCGTACGAAGGTCCTGCTCTTCGTCTCCCCCTCCAACCCGACCGGCGCGGTCTACACCGCCGACGAGATCCGGGCGATCGGCCAGTGGGTCGAGGACAACGACCTCTGGGTGCTGACCGACGAGATCTACGAGCACCTCGTCTACGACGACGTCGAGACCGGCTCGCTGCCCGTCCTCTGCCCGTCGCTGGCCGACCACTGCGTGGTCGTCAACGGAGTCGCGAAGACCTACGCCATGACCGGCTGGCGGGTGGGCTGGCTCATCGGCCCCGCCGACCTCGTCAAGGCCGCGGGCAACCTGCAGTCGCACGCCACCTCCAACGTCGCGAACGTCTCGCAGCGTGCCGCGATCGCCGCCGTCTCCGGCGACCTGGCCGCCGTCGACGAGATGAAGGTCGCCTTCGACCGTCGCCGCCGCACGATCGTCGAGATGCTCAACGCCGTCGAGGGCATCTACTGCCCCACCCCGCTGGGCGCCTTCTACGCCTACCCGTCGGTGAAGGGCCTGCTCGGCAAGTCCTACGACGGCAGGGTCATCGACACCTCGGCCGACCTCGCCGAGTACATCCTCGAGAAGGCCGAGGTCGCGGTCGTCCCCGGCGAGGCCTTCGGCTCCCCCGGCTACCTGCGCCTCTCGTACGCCCTGGGCGACGACGACCTCATCGAGGGCGTCACCCGGATCCAGAAGCTCTTCTCCTGATCTGACCCGCACCACCCGCACCGACCGCAGGGGCGCCCCACCCGGGGCGCCCCTGCGGCGTTCGGCGGGCCCCCGGCGCATGTAGCGTCAGCCCATGGCTCGTGACATCCGCGCGCTGCCCAAGGCGCACCTGCATCTCCACTTCACCGGCTCGATGCGCCACGCCACCCTGCTGGAGCTGGCGGAGCGCGACGACATCACCCTGCCGGAGTCGCTCGTCGAGGACTGGCCGCCGCAGCTGTCGGCCGCCGACGAGAAGGGCTGGTTCCGTTTCCAGCGCCTCTACGACGTCGCCCGCTCGGTGCTGCGCACCGAGGACGACGTACGACGCCTGGTGCGGGAGGCGGCCGAGGACGACGTGCGCGACGGCGGGCGGTGGCTGGAGATCCAGGTCGACCCCAGCGGCTACGCGGCCCGCTTCGGCGGCATCACGCAGTTCACCGACCTGGTCCTCGACGCCGTCGCCCAGGCGTCGCGCGAGACCGGGCTGGGCATGGCCGTGGTGATCGCCGCCAACCGCACCCGCCACCCGCTCGACGCACGGACGCTGGCGCGCCTGGCCTCGCAGTACGCGGGCCGGGGCGTCGTGGGCTTCGGACTCTCCAACGACGAGAGGCGCGGGCGCACCGACGACTTCCGTGCCGCCTTCGACATCGCACGGCGTGCCGAGCTCGCCCTCGTGCCGCACGGGGGCGAGCTCCTCGGTCCCGGCCACGTGCGTACGTGCCTGGACTCCCTGGGCCCCACCCGGCTCGGCCACGGAGTGCGCTCGTCGGAGGATCCGCGCCTGCTCGAGCGCATCGTCGACGCCGGCATCGCCCTGGAGGTCTGCCCCGTCTCCAACGTCGCCCTGGGCGTCTACCCCGACCTGGCCTCGGTCCCGCTGCCCCAGCTGGTGGCGGCCGGCGCGACCGTGGCGCTCGGCGCGGACGACCCGCTGCTCTTCGGCTCCCAGCTCGCTGGGCAGTACGCGACGATGCGTGCCGCGCACGACCTGGACGACGAGCAGCTGGCCGATCTGGCCCGGATGTCGATTCGGGCCTCGAGAGCCCCTGACTGGGTGAGAGAATCCGTACTCGCCGAGATCGACGCATGGTTGGCAGGCGTCGACGGCAGCGGCCCGGGCCGCACCACGGAGAGGAACTCATGAGCGACCCGCAGAACCCCTACGGTCAGCAGCCGGACCCCACGGACCCCCACGGACGGCCCTACGGCGCCCAGCCCTACGGCTCGCCCCAGGGACAGCCGGGACCCACCGGCGAGCCGAACCCGTACGGTCAGCAGCCGCAGCAGAACCCGTACGGCCAGCAGGCACCGCAGGAGAACCCGTACGGCGCCCCGCCGGCCTACGGGCAGCAGCCCGCCTACGGGCAGCCGGCGTACGGGCAGCCGGGCTACGGTCCCGGCGGCCTCGGCCCCGCCAAGCCCAACCACCCGTCGGCCACCACGTCGATGGTGCTGGGCATCATCGGCCTCGGCAGCCTCGTGATCGCCTGCGGCATCGGCCTGATCCTCTCCCCCTTCGCCTGGGTCATGGGCGGCAAGGCCGTCAAGGAGATCGACGCCTCCAACGGCCAGCTGGGTGGTCGTGACCAGGCGCGCGCCGGCCAGATCATGGGCATCATCGGCACGGTGATCTTGGTACTGATGGTGATCGCGGTGGTGGCTTTCTTCGCGCTGGTCTTCCCAAGCGGGCCCTCGGACTACACCTTCGAGAGCACCCCCGTCGAGTACTCCGAGGGCTACTGAGCCTCACCGACCACGAGGCCCTCGCCGTCCGGCGGGGGCCTCGAGTTCTGCTGTTGTGCCTCCACGCGACCGCGACCTGAACCACCATGGTCCCGACCGAGACCACGAGAGGCACTCAGTGAGCGATCCGAACCCCCCGAGCAACCCGTACGGCCAGCCCAGCAACGACCAGCCCGGCTACGGCCAGGCCCCCTACGGCCAGCTGCCCGGCCACGACCCGTTCGCCGTCAGGGGGCTGGGCGGACCGCAGCCGCACCCGCGCGGCACCACGGTCCTCGTGCTGGGGATCGTCGGCGTGTTCTGCTGCGGCTTCCTGGCGCCGGTCGCCTGGGCGCTGGGATCCAGCGCGGACAATGACGTCACGACGTACCCGGGTAGCTACAGCAACGCCGGGCAGATCAAGGCGGGCAAGATCCTCGGCATGGTCGGCACTGCGGTGCTCGTCCTCAGCTTCGTGGCCACGGTGCTCCTCATCGCCTACGCCGGCTCCATGGACCTGGATCAGCCGAGCAACCAGAACGAGTGGTCGAACCTCCAGTAGGGCTCGGCAGCGCACTGGTCGGCGGGCCGGTCTCCCCCTAGGGTCGAAGGACCACCCCCAACCAGGAGGGACCGACCCATGGACATCGTCCTCATTCCCGGCCTGTGGCTGGACGCCACCGCCTGGGACCCCGTCACAGCCCACCTCGCCTCGCGTGGTCACCGGGTCAACGCCCTCACCCTGCCCGGGCAGGGTGACGGCCAGAGCGGTGCGACCTTCGACGACCAGCTCGACGCGGTGGTCGCAGCCGTCGAGGGCGCCGAGCAGCCGCCCCTGGTGGTGGGCCACTCCGCCGCCAGCACCCTGGCGTGGCTCGCCGCCGACCGACGACCCGACGGAGTCGCTGCCGTAGCGCTCGTCGGAGGGTTCCCGGCGACCGACCGCACCACGTACGCCGACTTCTTCCCCGCCCAGGACGGCAAGGTCCTCTTCCCGGGGTGGGACCCCTTCGAGGGTCCTGACACCGTCGACCTCGACGAGGCCGCTCGCGAACGGATCGCCGCCACCATGCACCCGGTGCCGCACTCTGTCACCACGGGAGAGGTGCGCTACGTCGACGAGCGACGGCGGGCAGTCCCGCTGACGCTGGTCTGCCCGGAGTACTCCCCCGACCAGGCGCGCTCGTGGGTGGAGGCGGGCGAGGTGCCGGAGGCGGCCGCGACGGACCAGCTCGACTACGTCGACATCGACAGCGGTCACTGGCCGATGTTCTCGGCCCCCGACGTGCTGGCAGGGCTGCTGGACGACATGGCCCGGCTGCGGTCGCTGTGACCCCTGGGCCCGGTTGATCCCCCGCGTCAGAGCGACAGGCCGACGAGCACCGGCTCGTTGACCAGGCGTACGCCGAAGGCCTGCTCGACGCCGTCACGCACCGTGCGCGCGAGCACCATGAGGTCGTCGGCGCTGGCACCGCCGCGGTTGGTCAGGGCGAGCGTGTGCTTGGTCGAGAGGCTCACGCGCCCCTCGACCTGCGCGGGGCTGAACCCCTTGGCGAAGCCGGCGTGCTCGATCAACCACGCCGCGCTCGACTTCACCGACCCGTCAGGCTGGGGGAAGCGAGGGGCGTTCTCGGGCAGCGTCCGGGCCTGGTCGGCGCTGAGCATCGGGTTGGTGAAGAACGACCCGGCGCTCCAGGTGTCGTGGTCGGCGGCGTCGAGGACCATGCCCTTGGCAGCGCGCAGCCCCAGGACCGCGGAGCGTACGTCGGCAGCCGGCGCCCGCTGCCCGACCTCGACGCCGAGGGTGCGGGCGAGCTCGCCGTAGGCGATGGGCGCGGAGAGCGAGGCGGCCGGGAGCTGGAACGTCACCTCGAGGATCAGGTACCGGTCGGGCTCTGCCTTGAAGCGGCTGTGGCGGTAGGAGAAGCCGCACTCGGCGACGCTGAAGGTGCGCTGACGCCTCTCGACGCGGTCGAAGGTGCGCACCTGCGCAATGGTCTGCGCGACCTCCTGGCCGTAGGCGCCGACGTTCTGCACGGGGGTGGCACCGACGGAGCCGGGGATGCCGGAGAGGGCCTCCACGCCGCTCCAGCCGGACGTGACGGCGTGTGCCACGACGTCGTCCCACACCTCCCCCGCAGCGGCCGTGAGGACGGCCCCGCCACAGGTGGCGTCATGAGGCTCGACGTCGGCGGAGAGGCCCCGGGTGGCGATCCTGACGACGCGGCCGGAGAAGCCGGCGTCGGAGACGACGAGGTTGGAACCCCCGGCGACCAGCAGCACCGGCACGCCGCGCTCGTCGGCGTCGACGACGGCCTCGATGAGCTCGGCCTCGGTCGTCGCCTCGACGTAGTCCGCGGCGGGTCCGCCGAGCCGCAGCGTGGTCAGGTCGGCCAGACGCACCTCAGGCACCGGACTCCTCGGCCTGCTCGGACTCGTCGGGCTCATCGGACTGCGCAGGGAGCACGACGACGGCCTTCGGCATGCCGAGCACCTTGGCACCGGCGCTGGTGACGAGCAGCGCCAGGGCGACGACGCAACGCCCGTCCTCCTCGGCGACGCTCTTGACGGTCGCGGAGACGACCACCTCGACCGACCCCTCGGCGGGGACGACCACGGGGTCGGTGAACTTGGAGCCGATCTCGCGCACCTCGGCGCCGGGGAACCAGTCGGTGACCGCACGGGCCATCAGCGCCATCGTGTACATGCCGTGGGCGATGACGCCGGGCAGGCCGACCGAGAGCGCGACGGCCTCGTCGAGGTGGATGGGGTTGTGGTCGCCGCTCGCGTCGGCGTAGGCGCGCAGGTCGGCGCGGGTGACCGCGAACGTACGCGGGCCGAGTGCGGCGCCCTCGACAGGCGCGTTGACCGGTGCTGCGGCGCTCATGCCTGCTCCTCCGCCGCTTCCTGGTCGGCCTCGCCCCGGTGGACCAACGTGGCGCTCGCTGTGCAGACCAGCTCGCCGTCGGCGTCGGTGACCGTGCTCAGGGTGCCGATGATGTCGTTGCCACCGATCTGGCGCAGGCGGGAGACCTCGAGCGTGGCGACCAGGGTGTCGCCGGCGACGACGGGGCGCGCGTACGTGAAGCGCTGCTCGCCGTGGACGATGCGGTGCAGCGGGACCTGCTCGGCGTCGAGGAACGTCTGCATGGCCTCGAAGGCCAGGACGATCGGGTAGGTCGGCGGTGCCACCTGCGCGGGGGCGCCCCCCGCGGCGGCGGCGAAGGCCGCGATCGACTCAGGGGTGACGTGGTGCTCGGAGGTCGCCGGGAAGCTCCGGCCGACGAGCGAGGAGTCGAGGGTCATGGCGTCCAAAATAGCGACAGACCCACCCGAGCACGTCGGGCGGGTCTGTGCGGGAAGTCTGTTCGCGTCAGCGGGTCTCGCGGTGCGCGGTGTGCTTGCGGCAGCGCGGGCAGAACTTGGACATCTCCATACGGTCGGGGTCGTTCCGACGGTTCTTCTTGGTGATGTAGTTGCGGTCCTTGCAGTCCACGCACGCAAGGGTGATCTTGGGGCGAACGTCAGAGCTCTTGCTGGCCACGGGAAGTCCTTAGTCGAATGCTTGGTGTGATGCCTTTGCCGATGCTACCGGCTTGATGGGGATCAGGCTTCGTAGCGAGGGCGGGACTCGAACCCGCGACACCACGATTATGAGTCGTGTGCTCTAACCACCTGAGCTACCCCGCCACCGGAAGAGCGCCACCCCGGCGACGGGGTGGAGACTCGTTCCCAGAGCCCCTTTACGGAATCGAACCGTAGACCTTCTCCTTACCATGGAGACGCTCTGCCGACTGAGCTAAAGGGGCAACGAGGAAGAAGATTACACAGGTCCTAGCACCGCGCAAAATCGCCCCCCACCCATGGGACGCGGGCAGGCCTTCTGCGCTGGTCAGGCCCCGATTCGCGGCCACGGGTGAGCCTCCTCGAGTTGCAGCGCCAGACCGAGCAGCAGCGCCTCGCTGCCCCATCCACCGCAGAGCTGCATGCCCTGGGGAAGCCCCGACGCGGTCCTCGCCAGCGGCAGGCTCACCGCCGGGTCTCCGGTCGCGTTCTGCAGCGGGGTGAAGGCGACCCAGTCCATCAACCGGTCGATGACCTCCTCGTAGGGGCGCGTGGGGTCGAGGTGCCCCACCTTCGGCGTCTCGGTGGCCAGCGTCGGGGTGAGCGTCACGTCGTACGCCGCGAAGTGGCGCCGCGACGACTGCTGGGAGGCGCCCATCGCCGCGATCGCGGCGGGGAGCCTGGCGATGTTGCGTCGGCAGTGACGCGCCAGCCCCAGGGTGAGGTTGTCGAGCTTGGTGGGGTCCCACGACCCGCGGTGGGCGCGCGGTCCGGTCCGCACGAGGTACATGGCGAGCATCGACCAGTAGAGGAGGAAGGAGTCGGCGAACCAGTCCGGCACCGGGGGGTCGACCTCCTCCACGTGGTGGCCCAGTGCCTCGAGCCGGGCGGCGGTGTCGAGGGTCAGCTGGCGCACCTCGGGGGTCGCCTCGCGCCCGATGCCGGCGGTGACGACGGCGATCCGCAGCGGTCGGTCGACCGGACGGGTGACGTCGCCCACGGCGGGCAGCCGCGGATCGCGGTAGACCTTCTCGGCCTCCCTCAGGAACGCGGCGGTGTCGCGCACGGAGCGGGTCAGGACGCCGTCGGCCACGATGCGTACGGGCATCTGGCGGGTGAACGCGTCGGAGGGCACCCGACCGCGCGTGGGCTTGAGCCCGACGAGACCGTTGACCGCGGCGGGGATCCGGATCGATCCGCCTCCGTCGTTGCCGTGGGCCAGGGGCACCGCCCCGGTCGCCACCAACGCCCCGGCACCCGAGGACGAGGCGCCCGCGTAGTGGTCGCGGCGCCAGGGGTTGCGCACCGGCCCTTGACGGGGGTGGTCGCAGGCTCCGGAGAAGCCGAACTCGGAGAGCCGGGTCTTGGCGACGCTGACCGTGCCGAGCCGGTGGAAGAGACGCGCGACGTCACCGTTGACCGGGCTGGGCGGGGCGACGAACGCGTCGGTGCCCTCCTGGGTGGGCAGGCCGCGGACGTCGACGTTGTCCTTGAGCACCATCGGCAGGCCGGCGAACCAACCCCGTCGCCCCCCGCTCGCGCGGACTCGCGCGCGTCCGTAGTCGCGGACGGCGACAGCGCCGAGCGCGCCGTCGACGGACTCGATGCGGGCGATCGATGCCTCGACGAGCTCGCTGGACGAGACCTCGCCGCGCTGCAGGCGGGTGACCAGTCCGACCGCGTCGTCCGTGCCGAGGGCGTCGTCGGTGAAGGCGTGGATGGGCTCCATCCCGGCACCCTAGTGAGTCAGGTGACCTGACGGGAAGGAGTCGCGAACCCGCTGGATCACCTCAGTGGTCGAAATCCCTGGCGTGCGCGGCACGCACTCGAGCTTGCCGGCGGCGACGGCAGCGCCGTAGACCTGCTCGGCGGCCTCGGGCGTGAGGTCGTCACCGTGGACCACCAGGTCGATCTCGTGCTCGGCGAGGAACTGGGCGTCGACCTCGAACGGGGCGTCCGGCACCACCTCGTCCACGTGACGGCACGCCTCGATCACCGCCACGCGTTCGGCCAGGGTCATGATCGGCCGTCGCTTGTACGAGGCAGCCGTCTCGTCGGAGAGGACACCGACGACCAGCCACTGCCCGCGGCTCCTGGCGGCTCGCAAGAGCTCGACGTGTCCCGCGTGGAACAGGTCGCCGACCATGTCGACGTAGACCCTCGCGGGTGAGGCGGTTGCGTCCGGGACGTCCATTCCTCGATCATGCCGAACCTGTGGCGGCAGCACCTTCCGCGCGGTCAAAAGTGTCGGCGGGCACTGGTTGAGTTGATCCATGGAAGCCGCCGCCCGCCCCGTCGACTCAGCCACTGCCGCAGAGTTGCTGCGCGAGCTCGGTGTGCACCGGCGGTTGGTCGCTGAGGCGGAGGCTGCCGAGCTCGAGCTCGTGTACGCGTGGGCGATCAGCCACCCGGCGCTCGGTGAGGGTGGCGCGCTGTCGGCCGATGAGTTTCTGGGCGGCGCCGGTACGCCGGGAGTCGCGGCCTTCACCGCCGAACCGTTGGCGGGAGTCCTGCGGGTGTCGCCGGCGTCGGCTCAGGCGTTGTTGGCCGACACCGTGGACCTGGTGCACCGGCTGCCTCGCTTGTGGGACCAGGTGCAGTCACTCGAGGTGCCCGTGTGGAAGGCACGACGGATCGCGACCGCCACCCGGTCGCTGTCGCTGGCGGCAGCCCGGTGGGTCGACCGGCAGCTGATCGGGGCAGCGGGGTCCATCGGTGCCGCGGCCTTGGACCGGTTGATCGCGCTCGCGGTCGCCCGCGTCGACCCCGAGGGCCAGAAGGACCGGGAGGCCGCGGCACGGTCGCGGTGGGACGTGGAGCTGACGCACCGGCGGGACTGGGCCGGGACCTCGGAGCTGCGAGCGGTCGGCGACACCGTCGCGCTCGGCGAGGTGATGGACCGGATCAACGCCGACGCCAACGCGTTGGCTGGTGCAGGTGACGACGACGCGGTGGGCGCCAGGCGGGTCAAGGCACTGGTGTCGCTGGCCCGTGAGGGTGTCGACCAGTTGGCGTTCGGGTTCGCCCGCGAAGACGTCGCGTCCTCGAAGGCTCGCACCAGCGCCCCGAGGCAGGCCATCAAGCTGTACGTCCACGCATCGCTGGCGGACCTGGCCACGCTCTCGGCGGGCTCGGGCGAGGTGGCGGTGGCGGAGGTCGAGGGCTTCGGACCCATCACGTCTGACCTGGTGAAGCAGTGGCTGGGCGTCACGAAGGTGACCGTCACCCCGGTCCTCGACCTGGCCGACAACCCGTGGTCCCCGCGGCACGACCCGCCGCCACGGATGCGGGACCAGGTCGTGCTGCGGCACCGCGGCTGCGTCTTCCCGTTCTGCGGACGCGACGCCCGCTCCGGCGACCTCGACCACGTGATGCCCTGGGACCCGAATCACCCGACAGAGCCGGGGACCACGCCGGACAACCTCGCCCCACTCTGCCGACGTCACCACCGCGCCAAGACAAACGGTCGCTGGCGCTACGTCGTACTCACTGATCCCGCGACCGACCCCACCGACAGGCCGGGTCACCCGCCCGAGCACCTCTGGACCGGCCCCCACGGGCAGACCTTCCTCGTCACCGGCGGCAGGACCGTCGCGCTCGGCGAGCCCTGACGTACCGCGCGCCCTCCAGGGCTCTTTCAGAGCGCCAGCACCCACAGCACCAGCGGCAGCAACACGCTCGTGGCCAGCGCGGTGAGCCCCATCGACAGACCCGAGAAGGCGCCTTCGGTCTCGTCCTCGAGCAAGGCCCGCGAGGTCCCGATGCCATGCGAGGCAGCACCCATCGCCAGGCCACGGGCGCGGCGGTCGCGCACCCGCAGCAGCGTCAGCACCGTCGGGCCGAGCACCGCGCCGAGGATGCCGGCGACGATCGTGACGATCGCGGTCACCGGGGGCAGTCCCCCGGCCTGCTCGGCCAGCGCGATCGAGACCGGCGTGGTGGCCGCCTTCGGCGCCATGGTGACGGCCAACGTCTCGCTCCCACCCAGCAGCAGGATCAGGGCGTACGCGGTGGCGATGGAGACCGCGGCCCCCAGCGGGATGGCGACCAGCATCGGCGCGACGACCCCGCGCATCCGGCGGGTCTGACGGTGCAGCGGCACGGCCAGCGCGACGGTGGCCGGACCGAGCCAGAAGCTGATCAGGAGCGCACTGTCGGCGTACGTCGGGTAGTCGACGTCGAGCAGCGTGATCCCGAGGGCGGTGCCGGCGATCGCGACCACGACCGGTTGCGCCGCTGGGTGGTAGCGGCTGGCCCGCCGCAGCCACAGCCCGAGCTGGTAGCTGAGCAGCGTCAGCAGGACCAGCGCCAACGGTGAAGTGAGGGCGTCAGGCATCGGGCCCACCGCCATCGCCGGCCGATGCGGGAGGTGGCGCGGTGGGCGGCCCAGCGGACGGCAGGGTGGCCGCCTCAGCGTGCTCCCTGCCCCAGACCTGGACGACCCAGCCGACCAGCGCCAGACCGGCCAGCCACGACCCGGCCAGGGCGACCCCGATCGGCAGCGCATCGTCGCGCAGCAACGCTGCGTAGGCGACGATGCCGACGCCGGCCGGGACGAAGAAGAGCTGCAGGTGCTTCAGCAGCCCGTCGGCCGCCCGGACCACGCCGGACTCCTTCGAGGGACGGCGCCACTGGAGCCAACCGAAGAGGAGCACCATCCCGACCACCGGGCCGGGCACCGGCAGGTGCGCCACGTCGACCAGCAGCTCCCCCACCACCTGGCACAGCAGCAGGACGGTCAGGCCCCGGATCATCGCTCTCCCCGACCCACCCGGGCACCGCGACGGTGGCAGTCGGGCAGGTGCGGGTCGAAGAGGCCGCCGGCCTCCATCAGGGCGTACATCGTGGTCGGCCCGACGAAGGTGAAGCCACGTGCCTTCAGCGCCTTGGACAGAGCGACCGACTCCGCCGAGGTCGTCTCGGCCTGCGGCACCACCTCCCGGGTGGGCGCGTGAGACAGGAGCAGCTCCTCCAGCCCCTCCCCGGAACGCAGGGCGACGACGGCACGCGCGTTGACCAGCGTCGCGTCGACCTTGCGGCGGTTGCGCACGATGCGGGCGTCGGCCATCAGGCGCTCGACGTCGGCCTCGGTGAAGGCCGCGACGACGTCGGCGTCGAAGTCGGCGAAGAGTTCACGGAAGGCCGGGCGCTTCGCCAGGATCGTGCGCCACGAGAGCCCCGACTGGAAGGCCTCGAGCGTCAGCCGCTCGAACCACCTCGCCTCGCCGTGGACCCGTACGCCCCACTCGGTGTCGTGGTAGTCGCGCATCAGCTCGTCACCCACGGCCCACGGGCAGCGCGCCAGACCGTCGTCACCGACCACGCTGGTGGGCAGGCTCATGGATCTCCGGCAATCAGGTCAGGACGGGCAGCTGGCACGGTCGGCGCTCGGCCCGGCGAGCGCTCAACTCCGTGGGCGCAACCGTACGCCCGGCATCGCCGGCGCCGGGATGGGAGGCAGGTGCTGTCCGTCCACCACGCCGAAACGCCCCGGAACGACCTCGGTGCTGTCGGTCACCAGGACGCCGTCGCGGTGCAGCTGGGCCTGCCACTCCTCGCGGGCAGCCACGACCTCCTCGTGGGTGCGGCCGACGAAGTTCCACCACATCAGGATCTCCTCGCCGAAGGGTGGGCCGCCGATCACGACGATCCGCGCCGCCCTCCCGGCGCGCAGGGTGACGCGCTGGTGGCCGGTGCCGAGGTAGAGCAGCTCGCCCGGCGCCACTTCCTCCTCGCCCACGCCAAGGCTGCCGGCGTCCAGCAGGATGCCGTGCTCGAAGGTCGGGTCCAGGTCGAGCACGAGGGCGGCGTCGTCGTCGAGCAGCAGCTCGGCACCCAGCAGCGGCGTGTGGGTGGTCACGGGCGAGGTGTCACCCAGCAGCGACCCGACGAAGACCCGAGCCTGCCAGCCCTCGCCGTCCAACGGCGTCGGCACGTGGTGCTCGAAGCCCGGTGCGACGTCCTTTGCCCCGGCCGGCAGCGCCACCCACATCTGCACGCCGTGCAGCGCGTCGGTCTGCGGCGTGGAGACCTCGGAGTGGCTGATCCCGCGCCCGCCGGTCATCAGGTTGAACTCGCCGGGACGCACCATCGCGTGGACCCCGGTGGAGTCGCGGTGCTCGATCTCGCCGGTGAAGAGCCAGCTGACGGTCTGGAGCCCGATGTGCGGGTGCGGCGCGACGCTCATCCCGCCGGTCTCCGCCACCGGGTCGGGTCCGTAGTGGTCGACGAAGCACCAGGCACCGATCAACGACCGGTGCCGTGCGGGCAGCGTACGCCGCACCGTCATCGCACGAGGACCACCCAGCGGGACCTCGCGGGGCACGATCACCTCGACGGTCACGTCCTCGCCACAGGAGATGACCCGCTCGGCGGGGTGCGGGTCGGGGTTGGTCACGCGCTCACCTCTTGGTGTCGAGCCGCACCACGATCGACTTCGACGCGGGCTGGCGAGAACCGTCGGCCAGGTGGTCCAGCGGCACGAGCGGGTTGGTCTCGGGATAGTACGCCGCAGCGCACCCCCGCGGCTGGTCGTAGGGCACGACGCGGAAGTCGTGGACGCGCCGCTCGACGCCATCCCAGACCGACACCAGGTCGACCCGGTCCCCGTCGACCAGGCCGGCGTCGCGCAGGTCGGCCGGGTGCACGAAGACCACGCGCCGGCCGCCCTTGATGCCGCGGTAGCGGTCGTCGAGGCCGTAGATCGTGGTGTTGAACTGGTCGTGCGAGCGCAACGTCTGGAGCAGCAGGTGGCCCTCGGGCACCTCCAGCACCTCCAGCGGCGAGGGCGAGAAGACCGCCTTGCCCTGGACGGTCGGGAAGGTCCGCGAGTCACGCGGCGGGTGCGGCAGGGTGAAGCCACCGGGCCGGTCGGCCAGCTCCTCGTAGCCGTCGCAACCGGGCACCACCCTCGCGATGCGGCGGCGGATCTCGGTGTAGTCGCGGCGCATCGCGTCCCACGGCACCACGTGGTCCTCGCCCAGCGTGGCCAGCGCCAGCGAGCAGACGATGTCGACCTCGCTGCGCAGCATCTCCGAGGCCGGCTCGAGGGGACCGCGTGAGGTGTGCACGGCCGACATCGAGTCCTCCACGGTGATCCGCTGCTCGCGCCCACCCGTGCGGTCCTTCTCGCTGCGACCCAACGGAGGCAGGACCAGGGCGGTCCTTCCGTGCGCCAGGTGCGAGCGGTTGAGCTTGGTGGCGACGTGCACGGTCAGCGCGGCGTTGCCCATCGCCTCCTCCACCACGGCGGTGTCGGGGGCGGCGGAGACGAAGTTGCCGCCCAGCGCGAAGAAGACGTCGAGGTGGCCGTCGCGCAGGGCCTCGATGGTGGCGACCGTGTCGAGGCCGTGCTCGCGCGGTGAGGTGATCGCGAACTCGGCGTCGACTGCGTCGAGGAACCAGCCGGGCGGTCGCTCCCAGATGCCCATCGTGCGGTCGCCCTGCACGTTGGAGTGCCCGCGCACGGGGCAGACGCCGGCGCCGCGCTTGCCGATGTTGCCCTGCGCGAGGGCCACGTTGACGATCTCCTTGACCGTGGCGACGGCGTTCTTGTGCTGGGTGATGCCCATCGCCCAGCAGATGATGGTGCGCCGGGAGCGCTTGAATTCCTCGACCACCGCGGCGATGGTCTCCTCGTCGAGCCCGGTGGCGCGGCGTACGGCGTCGTGGTCGAGGCTGCGTACGTGGTCGGCCCACCGCTCGAAGCCGACCGTGTGGCCGTCGATGAAGTCGGTGTCGAGCACCTCCTCGCCGCGGTCGTGCGCTGCGACCAGCGCGGCACCGACGGCCTGGAAGAGCGCCAGGTCGCCGTTGAGCCTCACCGGCACGTGGAGGTCGGCGAGCTCGGTGCCCTTGCCGATGACCCCGCGCGGCTTCTGCGGGTTCTTGAACCGCATCGTGCCGGGCTCGCGCAGCGGGTTGACGGAGACGATGCGCGCACCGTTGCGCTTGGCGGTCTCGAGTGCGCTCAGCATGCGTGGGTGGTTGGTGCCGGGGTTCTGGCCCATCACCACGATCAGCTCCGCGGAGTGGATGTCCTCCAGCGTCACCGACCCCTTGCCGATGCCGATGGTCTCGCGCAGGGCGTCGCCGCTCGACTCGTGGCACATGTTGGAGCAGTCGGGCAGGTTGTTGGTGCCGAAGGAGCGGACGAAGAGCTGGTAGACGAACGCGGCCTCGTTGGAGGCCTTGCCGGAGGTGTAGAACGCGGCCCGGTGGGGGTCGTCGAGGGCCTTGAGGTGCTCGGCCACGAGGGCGAACGCCTCTCCCCACTCGATCGGCTCGTAGTGGCTCGCCCCGGGGCGCAGCACCACCGGCTCGACGATGCGTCCCTGCTTGCCGAGCCAGTACTCGCTGCGCCCGCGCAGGTCCTCGACGGAGTGCTCGGCGAAGAAGTCACGGCCGACGTGGGCCTGGGTGGCCTCCTCGGCGACCGCCTTGGCGCCGTTCTCGCAGAACTCGGCGTGGTGCCGGTCGCCCGGACCGGGGTCGGGCCAGGCGCAGCCCTGGCAGTCGAAGCCGTCGACCTGGTTGAGCTTGGTCAAGGCGACGGCAGCCCGTGGCACCCCCATCTGCCCGGTCGCGTGCTCCAGTGCCACGCGTACGCCGGTGACACCCGCCGCAGCCTCGGCCGGCGGACCGACCCTCAGGCCGGACTCGTCGACGTCATCGCTCGGGGGCTTCGCCATGGGCCCATCCTCCCCCGCGCTGCGAGAAATCCAAGACCCACGTCACATCAGGTCGGTCGGCTCGAGCTCCTCGGGCGCCTCGCCGTCGGGGTCGCGGCGCGCCTCGGAGACCCGGTCCTCGATGGCTCGGTCCTCGATCGACAGGTGCCAGGACCAGCAGAGCTGCCCGACCACGACGAAGGCGAACGAGGCGACCGCGAAGGCCAGCGTCGAGCTGGTCAGGTGCGGCGTCACCAGGGCCGCGACGCTGGCGTTGAAGAGCAGCGTGACGAAGGTCGCCCCCGACATCACCGCGCCCCGACGCTCGGGCAGCAGGTCGAGCGCCATCAGCTGGAGCGTCGGGTAGGCCATCGCCGAGCCGAGGGCGACGAAAGCGCACCCGAGCACCGCCCACGGCGCGTGATCGCCCCACGGGGTGACCGTCAGGGCGACGCCGACCGCCCCTCCGGCCAGGGCGACGGTGTAGCCGGCACTCACCAGGCGACGGCCGGCGATCCGTCCGGCGGCCCGCCCGGAGATCCACGAGCCCAGCATCATCGCCAGGATCATCGGCACGAAGAGCACCCAGAAGTCGAGCTCGCCCAGGCCGAGCAGGTCGCCGACGAAGATGGCCGCGCCGCCGATGTAGAGGAACTGGGCGCCGAAGAGCAGCGTCCCCGACCAGGCCACCCGGTGGAAGGCGGGGATGCGGAAGACCATCGTGAGGCCGCGCACGATCTCCACGGGTCGCAACGGCGTGCGGCGCGACGGCGGGTGCGTCTCGGGCAGCACCAGCGCCGCCGCGGCGATCAGCACCATCCCCAGCCCGGCCATGAAGCCGAAGACCCACGGCCAGGACCCGAACTGCAGCACCGCGCCTCCGACGATCGGGGCGATGGCCGGGGCCAGGCCGAAGATCATCGCGACCCGGCTCATCAGCAGCTGGGCCTGCGCACCGGAGAAGACGTCCCGGATCACCGTGCGGCTCACGATCGTCGACGCCCCGGCCGAGAGCCCCTGGAGCACGCGGAAGGCGAGCAGCGTGGTGAGGTCGGGCGAGAAGGCCGCACCGATCGAGGCCACCACGTAGACCGCCAGCCCTCCGAGCAGCACCGGGCGGCGGCCGACGGCGTCGGAGAGGGGGCCGTGGAAGACGCTCATCACCGCGAAGGCCCCCATGTAGGCGGTGACCACCAGCTGCATCTGGGCGGTGCTGGCGTCGAACTCGCGCGCCATCGAGGAGAAGGCGGGGAAGGGCGTGTCGACGCTGAACGGCCCGATCATCGAGAGCATGGCCAGGACGACCGGGATGACGACGAGTGCCCTGCGGCTGGTGGGGTCGAGGGCCCGAGAACTCATCCGACGAGTATGCGCCGCAGCCGGTCCTGCCACGCCCGCTGGGGGTGGGCACTCATTAGGCTCGGGGCATGAGTGACGCGTCCTCCACCGTCCCCGCCGTCCCGCCCGCCTGGGCCGCCCTCGTCGACGACGCCACGCTGCTCGTGCCGGACGCAGCCCCCACCGCGGAGGCCCTGGCCGCGCACGCCGCGCTGCGCGACGCCGCCGTCGGCGCGCTGGCCGTGCGCGACACCGACCTCCCGCTGCTGCGCGGGGTGACCCACCCGTTGCGCGTCGTGCTCACCGCCGGCGCCGGGGCCGTCGCCGGTCCGCTGGCGCTGGCTTCGCGCCTGGGGCTGGACGTGCGCGCCGTCCAGGTGGCGCTGCGTGACGTCGACGACCTCGCCGGCAACGCGCGCCGCGTGGTGGCCGCGGTCGACGCGGCCCGGGCCGACGGCGTGCTCGACGACGAGGTCGCCGTGCACGTGGAGGTCCCGACCGACCTGCCCGGCGGGGTCACGGGCGGGTGGGCGCGCGCCGCCGACGAGGTCGCGGCCGCCGAGCTCGCGCTGCACTTCCGGGTGGCCGGTCCCGTGGACGTACGCCCCGACGAGGTCGCCGGCTGGCTCGACGCAGCCCTCGACCGCGAGACCCCCTACTCCGTCGGCGTCGCGGCGGCGGTGAGCGGCAACGGCGCGATCGGGGCGGTCAACCTGCTGCTCGCGACCCGCCGGGCCTTTGACGGCGAGGGCCGTGACGCGGTCGCGGCCGTGCTGGCCGAAGGGGCGTCGGTGGTCGAGGCAGCGCGCAGCGAGGAGTACCTGGCCGGGGCCCGCCGGTGGCTGACCTCCGTGGTGGCGAACGACCCTGCCGACGTCCTGGCCCAGCTGCGGTCGACCGGCCTCCTCGACGCTTCCTGACCGCGCTCGCGGGCTGCCCGAGGTTCGCCCGGGCCGCTACGCTCACCGGTGTGAATCCTTCGTCGCCGCGCCCCGTCCGCCTGCTCCTGATGCGTCACGGTCAGACGTACGGCAACGTCGCCGGCGCGCTCGACACGGCACTGCCGGGGCTCGAGCTGACCGACCTCGGGCAGGCGCAGGCGCGAGCCGCGGCGCGGGCCCTGGCCGACCGTGGCGTCGAGCAGGTGGTCGTCTCCACCCGCGTACGCACGCACCAGACCGCGGCACCCACGGCCCAGGTCCAGGAGCTCTCCCCCGTCGAGCTCCCCGGCATCCACGAGATCGGTGCGGGCGACTTCGAGATGGCGAGTGACGAGGCGTCGGTGCGGGGCTACCTCTCGACCGTCCGCAGCTGGGTGACCGGCGACCTGGGCGTCCGCATGCCCGGCGGCGAGACCGGGCACGAGTTCCTCGACCGCTACGACGCCGACGTCGAGCGGGCCACCACGGGTGGCCACGACACCGTGCTGCTCGTCAGCCACGGCGCCGCCATCCGTACCTGGGTCGCCTCCCGCGTGACCGACGCCGCCGGGCGACCCGAGGCGGTGCAGCCGCTGCACAACACCAGCCTGGTCACCGTCGAGGGCCACCCGCGCACCGGCTGGCGCCTGCTCGACTGGCACGCAGAGCCCGTCGGCGGAGCCTTCCTGGAGGACGAGTCCGCCCCCGACCCGACCGGCGAGCCGACCTCCGACGCCCGCTGAGGCGGCGTCAGATCCAGCCCATCCGCCGCGCGGTGGCCACCGCCTCGTGCCGGTTGGTCGCGCCCAGCTTGCTGACCGCGTTGGAGAGGTGGTTGCGCACGGTGCCCGCCGAGAGGTGGACCCGACGGGCGATCTCCTCGACCGGGGCGGCGTCGGCGGCCGCCTCGAGCACGTCGGCCTCGCGCGGCGTCAGGGGAGAGTCTCCCGCGGCGATCGCCTCGGCGGCGAGCTCGGGGTCGACGTGGCGCCCACCCGCGTGCACGGTCCGGACGACCGTGGCCAGCGTCGCCGCCGAGGTGGTCTTCGGCAGGAAGCCGCGCACACCACTGGCCAGCGCCCGCTTGAGGTAGCCCGGCCTGCCGTGGCTGGTCACGATGATGCAGCCGCAGTCGGGCAGCTCGGCCAGGATCTCGGTGGCGGTCTCGATGCCGTCGAGTCCGGGCATCTGCAGGTCGAGCACGGCCACGTCGGGTCGGCGCTGGCGGGCTGCCGCGACCGCCTCAGGGCCGGTCGCGGCCTGGGCGACCACCTCGAAGTCGTCGTCGAGGTCGAGCATCTGGGCCAGGGCGCCGCGGATCAGGTGCTCGTCGTCAGCCAGCAGGATCCGGATCACGGAGTCCCTCCCTCGGGATCGATGAGGTGCAGGCGCACCACGAAGTCGTCGTCCTCTGCACCCCAGGACAGCCGGCCGCCGCGGCCCGCGACGTCGGCGGCCAGCGTACGCAGCCCGCTGCCGTCGTCCTCGGCCCCGTCGTCGACCCGTCCCCTGCTCACCACCCCGTCGCTGGCCACCCCGTCATTGGCCACCCCGTCGTTGACCAGGGCGACCACGCCGTCGGCGTGACCGATGGTGACCCGGGTGGCTCGGGAGTGGCGCAGCGTGTTGGTGACGCCCTCGCGGACCAAGCGGGCGACGGGCTCCTCCCAGTGCGTCGGCAACCCCGCGACGTCGGTCTCGGCCTTGATGCCGGCGGAGGCGAGCAACGCTCGCGCGCCCTCCAGCTCCTGGGCCAGGTCGACCGGCCGGTAGCCACGCGCCAGTGCCCGGGCCTCTCGCAGCGCCTCGTGGGCAGTGGCCCGCACCTCCCGGATCCGGTCGGCGGCCCGCAGGTCACCGCGCTCGGCCAGGGTCGCGGCCAGCTCGGCCTGCACCGCGATGGTGGAGAGGTGGCGGCCCATCACGTCGTGCACGTCGCGCGAGAAGCGCAGTCGCTCCTCGGCCACCGCCAGGTCGGCCTGGGCGGTGCGGGCCCGGTCCAGCTCGTGCACGACGCCGAGCACCCACAGCGAGCTCTGCGCGGTGAAGACGAAGAAGGCGGCGATGACAGCGCCGTACAGCGCGGCCCAGGGGCCGGAGAGGCCGCAGATCGCCGCCCCGAACACCACGGGTGCCGCCTGCACCCAGGGGTTCCGGGAGCCACCGAGGGCCCACGCGACGGCCGAGGTCAGCACGAAGCCGACGCCGAACCGCTGGTCGGGCGACAACCCCACCACCATCCACACGACCCCCGGGACCACCAGGAGCGCCAGGGCGGCGAGCCACAGGCGGGGGAGGTGCCCCGGCTCGAACCAGAGCCGGATGAAGGCCGCCAGGCACTGGTCGACGACCACAGCCGCCGCCAGGACGAGCACCACGACCGCGACGACCTCTGCGATGCCGCCGACCTCCGGGAGCGCACTGAGGCCACCGGCGCCGATGAGGAACCAGACGAGCAGCCGCAACGACCCACGGGTGTAGAGGTCGATGCGCTGCACGTTCGAGCGCCCCGCCCAGCCCCGCGCGAGCGCGGAGGACCGGACGGGGCGACGGACGACCGTACGCAGGTCGGTCACGCCCGCGGCTCCCAGCGCAGCGCCCGCATCGCCATCACCAGGGCGACGACGGCCCACACCACGAGGAGACCGAGGGCAGGGCCGGCCTCGACGAAGCCCTGGAGCCAGCCGACGCGGTCGAGGCCGTCGGGGTCGCGGCCGAACCAGGCGACCATCATGAGGTCGCTGATCGCAGCGCCCGGGAGCAGGTCGGTCCACCGGGTCACGGCCTCGGGCAGTCCGGCAGTGAAGGAGCCTGCCAGCGCGATGATCATCACCGGGCCGCTGGTCAGCTGCGCCGACTCGGCGGTGCGGGTCCACGAGGCCGTCCAGACCGCCAGCGCGGCGAAGGTCACGCAGGCGACGAGCGTCGCCGCCAGGAGCAGCAGCGGGTTGCGGGGCAGGTCGAAGCCCGCGACCGCCGCGATCGGCACCGCCAGCACCATGACGCCCAGGGTGATCGCCGCACCGGGCAGCGCCATCGAGGTGAGCAGCTCGCCGTCGCGGATCTCGCCCGTACGCAACCGCTTGAGCACCAGCTCGTCGCGCCGGGTCACGAACATCGACAGCAGGTTGTAGTAGCCCGGGAAGATCAGCGCCATCACCAGCGTGATCGTCAGGGCGCCGACACCCGCCTCGGGCGTGGTGTCCGGCATCGCGAAGAGCAGCAGCAGCGGGATCAGCGGCATGGCGAACCCGTAGATGAGGGTGGTGCGGTTGCGCGCCATCAGCACCAGGTTGAAACGGGCCAGGCCCGTCGTACGGGTCAGCGAGGTGGTGGTGCTCATGCCGGCACTCCTTCACGGTCAGCAGCCAGGGCGAGGAAGACGGACTCGAGGGTGGCGCTGCGGGCGTCGAGCATCTCCAGCGAGACCCCGGCCTCGCGGGCGGTCAGCAGCAGCTCGGTGAGCGCCGGCTGCAGGTCGGCGACCCGCAGCACGGTCCTCTCGCCGTCACGGCTCACCTCGGCGGCGTCCGGGAGCACGAGGTCACGCGCGGGGGTCCGGAAGGAGATCTCCGCCGGGTGGCCGGCGACGATCTCGGCGACGGTGCCCTCCTGCACGATCCGGCCGGCCCGCATGATCGAGACCTGGTCGGCCAGCTGCTCGGCCTCCTCCAGGTAGTGGGTGGTCAGCAGCACCGTGGCTCCCTGCGCGCGCAGGCCGCGCACCAGCTCCCACACGGCGTGGCGGCTCTCGGGGTCCAGGCCCGTCGTCGGCTCGTCCAGCACGACCAGCTCGGGGCGACCGGTCAGCGCGCAGGCGAGGTCGACGCGCCGCTGCTCACCGCCCGAGAGCCCCCGCATCCGGGTCTCGGCCACCCGCTCGAGGTTGAGGAGCACCAAGGACTCCTCCACCGAGCGCGCGTCGGTCACGGTGGCGGCCCACATCTGCAGCGTCTCCCGCACCGTGAGGTCGGCGACGAAGCCGCTGCGCTGGAGCAGCACGCCCGTACGACGACGCACCTCGTGGCGGTCGGCCACCGGGTCGAGCCCGAGCACGCGGACCTCGCCGGCCGTGGCCGGGGCGAGGCCCTCGATCACCTCGAGGGTGGAGGTCTTGCCGGCGCCGTTGACGCCGAGGAGGGCGTGGACGGTGCCGGCGCTCACGTCGAGGTCGACGCCGCGTACGGCCTCGAAGGCTGCGTCGCCCTCACCGTACGTGCGGCGCAGGCCCCGGACCTGGATCGCTGTGGTTTCACTCATGGGACAAGCCTCTCCTGCGGCCCCGGTGGGCGACAGTGTCAGGTGTCACGAGCTGGCGCGGGTCCCGCACGGGTCGCCCATGACACCTGTCACGGGCGGTTGCCCCGACGCCGGGTCGCGGCTCAGGAACGCTGCTCGTCGGGCAGCCAGGCCCGTCCGCTGCGGAGCACGTCGAGCGCCCCGGGCTGGGTCTGGTCGAGGTGGGCGCGCGCCAGTCGGCGGAGGCGGAACATCTGCACGAGGCCGATGACCCAGCAGAGGTAGAGCGAGAGGAAGGCGATGCGGAAGTCACCCAGGTCGTACGCAGCCGCACCGGCCGGCTCGACGAGGTCCAGCACGATCCCGATCAGGGCGACGGTGACGAGCGAGGCGACGAAGCCGCCCACGTTCACCAGCGAGGTGGCCCGGCCCACGGCGCGCACGGGGGTGAAGGTGCGCACGATGTCGAACCCGATGACCGACGACGGGCCTCCCGAGGCGGTGGCGGCGGCCGTCAGCAGGATCAGCCACACCGGGGCCGGCCCGTCGAGCAGCAGCACGATGCTCCACAGGACCACCTCGGCGAGCACGACGACCAGCGCGGTGCGGGTGCGGTGGAAGGGCAGGCGGGTGGTCAACGAGCCGATCACGATGCCGGACAGCACGACCCAGCCGGTCATCGCCATCAGCAGGGTGGAGGCTGCAACCTCGCTCCACCCCTGGCCGCGCACCAGGAACGGGAAGCCCCAGAGCAGCACGAAGACGGTGAACGGGAACTGGGTCGTGAAGTGCACCCAGAAGCCCAGGCGGGTGCCGGGGTTGCTCCAGACCCGACCGACCGAGGCGATGACCTGGCGCAGGCTCTCCCGGCCCTCCGCCACGACGGCGTAGGGCGAGTCCTTCACGACGACGAGCACCGCGACGAGCAGGAAGACGCCGATCGTCGAGACCGCGGCGAAGGCGCCGGTCCACCCCAGGCGGTCGAGCAGCAGGGTCAGCGGCGCGGCCGCGGCGATCGCGCCCAGCTGACCGACCCATCCGGTGAGCTGAGTGGTCATGGGCACCTGCGTCGGCCGGAACCAGACCGCCACCAGCCGCACCACGGTCACGAAGACCATGGCGTCACCGGCACCCACGAAGCCACGCGCCACGGCCGCCAGGCCGAACGAGTCGGCGTACGCGAAGGCGAACTGCGCCGCGGTCATCAGCACCAGTCCCCCGCAGAGCAGCGCCCGCGGCCCGAACCGGTCGAGCAGCACGCCGACCGGGACCTGCATCCCGGCGTACACGATGAGCTGCAGCACCGTGAAGAACGCCAGCTGCGACGCGGCGATGTCGAAGCGCTCGGTGGCCAGGAGTCCGGCGACGCCGAGCGAGCTGCGGTGGAGGACGGCGAGCAGGTAGACCGAGACGGCGACGCCCCAGACGAGCCACGCCCGTCGGCCACCGATGCGGTGGATCTGCTCGGCTTCCATTCCCCCGAGTCTGCCTCCCACCGGTGCTCAGGGGTGAAATGCCGAAGACCCCCGCCGAGGCGGGGGTCTTCGTACCCAAGGTGTGGCAGGTGAAGGATTCGAACCTTCGAAGGCGTAAGCCGACGGATTTACAGTCCGCTCCCATTGGCCGCTCGGGCAACCTGCCTCGTGGGTGTCGCCCGGATCCCGTTTGGGCTCCGCGCGAACAAGGGAGACAATAGCCCACGCACTGCGTGAGTTGAAAAATCGCCCCACCCGAGCAAGCAGGAGACTTCAATGGCCGACTCGTCGTTCGACATCGTGAGCAAGCTGGACCGCCAGGAGGTCGACAACGCGTTGGGGCAGACCGCACGCGAGGTCTCGACCCGCTTCGACTTCAAGGGCACGGGCGCCACCATCGAGTGGGCCGGCGAGAAGGTCATCGAGATCTCCGCCTCCGCCGACGACCGGGCCAACGCCGTGCTCGACGTCTTCAAGACCAAGCTGATCAAGCGCGACGTCTCCCTGAAGGTCCTCGACGCCTCCGAGCCGCGCCAGTCCGGCCAGCTGTCGAAGATCACGGTCAACCTCAAGGAGGGCATCTCCACCGAGGACGCGAAGAAGATCGCCAAGCTCATCCGCGACGAGGGCCCCAAGGGCGTGAAGGCGCAGATCCAGGGCGAGGAGCTGCGCGTCTCCTCCAAGAAGCGCGACGACCTCCAGGAGGTCATCTCCCTGGTCAAGGGCCAGGACCTCGACTTCGCGGTGCAGTTCACCAACTACCGCTGAGCACCTTCCGTCATCGGAGGATCTCCGTCACTGGGTGACTGGGATCCTCCGATGACGCATCTCCGGGGCCTCAGGGGCACTGCGGACAACGACGCAGCGAGCCGGCCCACCCGCGTTGGCGCAGCACCCTCGCCAACCGCTCCGCCGTCGTGCAGGGAGACGAGAACACCTGCCCCCAACCGAGTCTGATCGTGAGGTGGCCGGCGGCAGCAGCCGCCGCGTCCCGCTCCAGGTCGGCGTACCGCTGGCTGGCCAACGAGTGGTACGCCCGTCCGTCGAGCTCGATGATGGTGCGGGTTGCCTCGTGGACGACGTCGTGCCGTGACCGCAGTCCCCCCACGTGGGCTTGGCGTCTCCCCCGGGGGAGACCGTGGGGCCGTTCGACCCGCACGAGGTAGCCGTGCTCGAGGACCGAGTCGGTGCCCTCAGTCAGGTCCTGGAGCAGCGCACGGAGCTGGCTCTTCCGCAGCATCCGCGGCCTCGCCTCCAACGTGGCCAGGAGCCGCGGCACCGTGACCGCGCGGGCCTGCAGCGCGTCGGTCAGCACCGCCACGCGCTCGACCTCGCCCACCGCAGCGCCGGCCGTGTCGAGGACCGCGTGCTCGATCCGGATCCGTGGCGGTGACAGGTGGAGGCGGGCCCGTTCGTCGAGCCTCCTCACACGGTGCACCACCACTCCGGGGACGGCATCCACGCGGCGCAGCTCGTCGACCGCCACGTGCACGGGACCGCTGGGCGGTTCCGGTCGAACCCGCTCCACCACCAGGGCGGAGGGACCCCACAGGGCCGCGGGGGCGGCGTACAGGACGGCCGCCCACGCCCGTTGCCTCCACGACAGCTCCCCGGTGTGGGTCACGTAGACGCCGAGGTGCACCCGGGTCAGGTCTCGGCGGCGCACCAGCCGGCGTACGTCGTGGTCAGCCAGCCCGAGCTCGACGAGCTGCCGACGCGACACGACCCCGTCCTGCCGCTGCGCCAGATCGCCCCAGTCCATCCCCGCATGCTGGCGCAGTGGGCTGTCGACCGCTGGGGCCCTGTGGAGAACCCCCGTCGCTCCGTCATCGGAGGTCCCCAGTCACCTGATGACCGAGAACCTCCGATGACGCAAGCCCAAGCGCCGGTCAGGTGCGGGCGTGCCCACCCACCGACACGGCGGTCGGCATGACGGTCGCCCCGGCCAGCGGGGTGAGCCACACGGTGCTGCCCTCACGGACGCCCAGGCCGTTGGAGAGGGTGCGGGTGAGCTGCACCATCACCTCCTCGCCGTCGAGGGTGTGCACCGTCAGGCGCACCTCGAAGCCGATGCGCAGCACGCGGTCGACGGTTCCCTCGATCGCGTGGTCGAGCAGCGGGCTCGTGGAGACCTCGATGTCGTGCGGGCGGATCGCGTGGCCACCCAGCGTGGTGACCTCGCCGAGGAAGCTCATGACGAAGTCGTTGGCCGGCTCGTCGTAGAGCTGGTCGGGGGTGCCGACCTGCTCGACCCGCCCGTTGTTGATCACCACGATCTCGTCGGAGACCTCGAGGGCCTCCTCCTGGTCGTGGGTCACGAAGACGGTGGTCACGTGGACCTCGTCGTGGAGGCGGCGCAGCCAGTCGCGCAGCTCCTTGCGGACCTTCGCGTCGAGGGCGCCGAAGGGCTCGTCGAGCAGCAGGACGCTGGGCTCGACGGCCAGCGCACGGGCGAGCGCCATGCGCTGACGCTGACCACCCGAGAGCTGCGACGGCAGCCGGTGGGCGAACTGCTCCAGGTGGACGAGCTTGAGCAGCTCGTGCACCCGGTCACGGACCTCGTCCTTCGGCTTCTTGCGGATCTCCAGGCCGAAGGCGACGTTCTTGGCGACCGTCATGTGCTTGAACGCTGCGTAGTGCTGGAAGACGAAGCCGACGTTGCGCTTCTGCGGCGCCAACCTCGTCGCGTCCACACCCTCGATCTCGATGGTCCCGGCGTCCGAGGACTCGAGACCGGCGATGACGCGCAGCAGGGTGGACTTGCCGCCACCGCTGGGACCCAGCAGGGCGGTCAACTGACCGGTGGGGATCGAGACGTTGACGTCCTCGAGGGCGACGAAGTCCCCGAAGCGCTTGGTCACTCCCTTGACCTCGATGCTCATGCGTGTGCTTCCTTCTCGTCAGAGTGACTCGGGCGGATGAGGGCGACGACGACGATGCAGACCACCGAGACCATCGCGAGCAGGAAGGCGACGGCGTACGCCTCCTGCGCGGCGAAGTTGAGGTACTTCTCCTCCACCACCAGGGTGGCCGTGCGGGTCTCGCCGAGCACGTTGCCCGAGACGACCTTCACGGCACCGAACTCGCCCAACGAACGGGCGAGGGAGAGGACGACGCCGTAGACGATCGCCCACTTGATGCCGGGCAGGGTGATCCGGAAGAACGTCTGGAAGGCGTTGGCGCCCAGGCTGCGCGCCGCCACCTCCTGGTCCGTCCCGATTTCCTCGAGCACCGGCACCACTTCACGGATCACCAGGGGTAGGGCCACGAAGGCCGTCGCCATGACGATGCCGGGGGTGGAGAAGATGACCTGGATCCCTCGTGCCTCCAGGAACGGCCCGAACCAGCCGTCCCGTCCGCCGTAGACCAGCACCAGCGCCAGGCCCACCACGACGGGCGAGACCGAGAGCGGGAGGTCGATGAGGGCGCTGAGGGCACGCTTGCCCCAGAACTCGTACCGCACGAGCAGCAGCGACATCCCGACGCCGAAGAAGAGGTTGATGACGACCGCGAAGAAGGCCGCGGTGGCCGTCAGCCGCAGGGCGGCCTGGATGTCGGCGTCCTGCAGGACTGCGAAGAAGGCCTCGGCGCCACCGTCGAACGTGTTGACGACGACCAGCGAGACCGGCCAGGCGACCAGCAGGAAGAGGTAGGTGACGACGATCGCGATGCGGATCCACTTAGCCACGACGGCTCACCCGCCTCTGGATCAGGTCGAGCAGCACGATGACCGACAACGAGACCACCAGGAGCACCGTCGCGGTGGACGCCGCGGCCGCGACGTTGTCGTTCTCGATGCTGCCGAGGATGCGTACGGAGGTGACCTCCGTCTTGAAGGGCAGGTTGCCCGAGAGCAGGACCAGCGACCCGTACTCACTCACGCCGCGGGCGAACGAGAGCGCCGCACCCGCAGCGATGGCGGGCACCAGGGCGGGAAGGATGATCCGCCGGAACGTCGTGAACCTGCTCGCGCCCAGGGATGTCGCGGCCTCCTCGACGTCTCGGTCGAGCTCGGCCAGCACGGGCTGGACCGTCCGCACGATGAAGGGCAGGGTCACGAAGAGGAACGCCAGGAAGACGCTGAACCTCGTGTTGGCGATGTCGACCCCCAGTGGGCTGCCGCGTCCGTAGAGCGAGAGCAGCACCAGGCCAGCCACGATCGTGGGCAGGGCGAACGGGATGTCGATCATGATCTCCAGCAGCGCCTTGCCGGGGAACCGGTCCCGCACGAGCACCCACGCGATGAGGGTGCCCATGAAGATGTTGACGAGCGTCACCAGGGCAGCCTGGGTGACGGTCAGCTTGATGGCGGCAGCGGTCTGGTCGTTGGTGACGGTGGTCCAGAAGTTCGCCCAGCCACCCTCGGACGCCGTGACGATCACGGCGCACAGGGGGATGAGGACGAGCAGGCTGAACCACGTCATCGCGATGCCGAGGCCGATGCCGGACGTCATCGTGAGGTTGGTGGCAGTACGCGCCCGGGGGCGCGCCGACCGGCGCCGGGTCCGAGGACCCGACGCCGGTCGGTCAAGGAGCGGGGTGGTGGTCATTCACCCAGCCCGGCCTTGGCGATCGACTTCGTCACCAGACCGTTCTCCACGTCGAAGAACTTGGTGGAGACCTCGTCCCAGCTGCCGAAGTCGTTGTCGACGGTCAGCAGGTTGGGCACGGGCGGGAAGGGGTTGCTCGGGTCGGCCGCACCCTCGACGGTGCCGCCGAAGTCGACGTCGTCGCGGATCGGGCGGAAGCCGGTGAGGGCGAACTGCTTCTGCCCGGCGTCGCTCAGCACGAACTCGAGCCAGTCCTCGGCCACCGGGTTGGCGTCCTTGAGGATGGCGCCCGGGTTCTCGATGAGCAGCGTGGTCTCGGGGATGATGTACTCGAAGCCCTCGCCGTTCTGGGCGGCCAGGATGGCCTCGTTCTCGTAGGCCATCAGCACGTCACCGGTGCCACCGAGGAAGGCCTGCGTGGCGTCGCGGCCCGAGCCGGGCAGCGAGACGACGTTCTTGAAGAACTTGTCGACGTACGCGCTGGCCTCCTTCTCCGAGGCACCGCCCTTGATGGCCTGGCCGTAGGCAGCCAGCGCGTTCCAGCGCGCCGCGCCCGAGGAGGCCGGGTTGGGGGTGACGATCTCGACGCCCGGCTTCACCAGGTCGTCCCACGTCTTGATGTTCTTGGGGTTGCCGTCGCGGACACCGAAGACGACGACCGAGCGCGACACGACGCCCTTGTTCTCGCCCTGGTTCCAGTCCTCGGCGACGAGGCCGGAGTCGACGAGCCGGGTGACGTCGGAGGCGACGGAGAAGTGGACGTAGTCGGCCTTGAGACCCTTGTCGACCGCGCGGCTCTGGTCACCGGAGGCGCCGTAGCTCCCCTTGGCCTTGAAGCCGTCGCCGGCGTCGGTCTTGGCGAACTCCTTCTCGATGGCCTTGTTGGCCGCCTCGGGAACGGCGAAGCCGACGATGCGGAACGACTCGGCCGAGTCTGCGTCGCCACCGCAGGCGGTGAGACCCAGCAGACCCGCGACGGTCACGGCCACGCCGGCGGCGAGCCGGCGCTTGATGGTGCTCTTCATAATCTGACTCCCTCTGTAGCCGGGCCGCCCAGGATGGAGTGGCGCTTCGACTGACTTAGTCGCTAAGACTAGGTGACTTTGCTGTCTTAGTGGTCTTTTGAGACAGAGTCCCGGTGTGTCGCGGGCCACTTACCCCACATGAGGGGGGGCTACTGTGGACAGCAGTTCCAGGTGAGACGGACGTGCCCAGGCACTCCCGGGAGGCACTCGGGAGGCACTGCGCGCGGCCCTGAGCGAAGGACGCCCACGACGTGACGAAGCAGGTCAAGCAGCTCGACCGCGTGATCATCCGATTTGCCGGCGACTCCGGCGACGGCATGCAGCTCACCGGTGACCGGTTCACCCAGGAGTCCGCCGCCTTCGGCAACGACCTGGCCACCTTCCCCAGCTTCCCGGCCGAGATCCGCGCCCCGCAGGGCACGCTGCCCGGGGTCTCCTCGTTCCAGGTGCACTTCGCCGACCACGACATCCTCACCCCCGGCGACCGCCCCGACGTGCTCGTCGCGATGAACCCGGCCGCCCTGCGCGCCAACCTCGGCGACCTGCCCCACGGCGCCACGGTCATCGTCGACACCTACGACTTCACGACCCGCAACCTGCAGAAGGCCGGCTACGCCCACTCCCCCCTCGACGACGAGACGCTGGCCGAGTTCCAGGTGCACGCGATCGACCTCACCGGCATGACCGTCGAGGCGGTCAAGGAGTTCGGCCTCTCCCGCAAGGACGCGGCGCGGGCGAAGAACATGTTCGCCCTCGGCCTGCTGTCGTGGATGTACGGCCGCCCCACCGAGACCACCGTCGAGTTCCTCGCGCGGCGCTTCGCCGGCGTCCCCGCCATCCGCGACGCCAACATCACCGCGTTCCGCACCGGCTGGAACTTCGGCGAGACCACGGAGGCCTTCGCGGTCTCCTACGAGATCAAGCCCGCGCCGATGCCGCCCGGCACCTACCGCAACATCACCGGCAACCTGGCGCTGGCGTACGGCCTGGTCGCCGGGGCCGTGCAGTCCGGGCTGCCCGCCTTCCTCGGCACCTACCCGATCACCCCGGCCAGCGACATCCTGCACGAGCTGAGCAAGCACAAGTCGTTCGCCATCACCACCTTCCAGGCGGAGGACGAGATCGCCGGCGTCACGGCGGCGATCGGTGCCGCCTTCGCCGGGCACCTCGGCATCACCACCACCTCCGGCCCCGGCATCGCGCTCAAGGGCGAGGCGATCGGGCTGGCGGTGATGACCGAGCTGCCGCTCGTCGTCGTCAACGTGCAACGCGGTGGCCCCTCGACCGGCCTGCCCACCCGGACCGAGCAGTCCGACCTGCTCCAGGCGCTGTTCGGGCGCAACGGCGAGGCACCGGTGCCGGTGATCGCGCCGTCGTCACCCGGCGACTGCTTCGACGCGGCGCTGGAGGCGGTGCGGATCGCGATCACGTACCGCACGCCGGTGATGCTGCTCTCCGACGGCTACCTCGCCAACGGCTCCGAGCCGTGGCGCATCCCCGAGCTCGCCGAGCTGCCCGTGATCGACCCGCACTTCGCGACCACGACCAACCACACCAGCACCGGCAAGGACGGCGAGGAGAAGGGCGACTTCTGGCCCTACCTGCGCGACTCCGAGACGCTGGCCCGGCCCTGGGCGGTGCCCGGCACGCCCGGGCTCGAGCACCGCATCGGCGGTCTGGAGAAGGGCGACGGCCACGGCAACATCTCCTACGACCCCGCCAACCACGACTTCATGGTGCGGACGCGCGCAGCCAAGGTCGCCGCGATCGCGGACCGGTTGCCCCCGCTCGAGGTCGACGACCCCGGTGCGGCCGACGGACAGGGCGCGAAGGTGCTCGTCATCGGGTGGGGCTCGACCTACGGCCCCATCGGGGCGGCCGTACGCCGGGTGCGCAAGGCCGGAGGCCGGGTCGCCCAGGCCCACCTGCGCCACGTGAACCCCTTCCCGAAGGACCTCGGGGAGATCCTGCGCCGCTACGACAAGGTGCTCGTGCCGGAGATGAACCTCGGCCAGCTGCGGATGCTGCTCCGCGCCGAGTTCCTGGTCGACGCCGTCGGCCACAACCAGGTCAACGGGATGCCGATCAAGGCCGCCGACCTCGCCCGGGTGGTCGCCTCCCTCGTCACCGAGGTCGAGGGGCAGCGGCTCGACCTGGACGCCACCAGCGAAGGGAGCAACCCATGACCACCCAGCTCGGCCTGCCCACCGTCGGCCCCTCGGGCACGGCGTCGGTGCCACTCACCGACGTCGCCCAGACCGGCAAGGACTTCACCTCCGACCAGGAGGTGCGCTGGTGCCCGGGGTGCGGCGACTACGCCGTGCTCAAGGCCGTGCAGTCGTTCCTGCCCGACCTGGGGCTGCGACGCGAGAACATCGTCTTCGTCTCCGGCATCGGCTGCTCCTCGCGCTTCCCCTACTACCTCGACACCTACGGGATGCACTCGATCCACGGCCGGGCCCCGGCGATCGCCACCGGCATCGCCACGGCGCGTGAGGACCTGTCGGTCTGGGTCGTCACCGGTGACGGCGACGCCCTCTCCATCGGCGGCAACCACCTGATCCACGCGATGCGCCGCAACGTCAACATGACGATCCTGCTCTTCAACAACCGCATCTACGGGCTCACCAAGGGGCAGTACTCCCCCACCTCGGAGACCGGCAAGGTCACCAAGTCGACCCCCATGGGATCGGTCGACCACCCCTTCAACCCGGTCTCCCTGGCCCTGGGCGCCGAGGCGACCTTCGTGGCGCGCACCATCGACTCGGACCGCAAGCACCTCACCTCCGTGCTGGAGGCCGCGGCGGCCCACCGCGGCACGGCGCTCGTGGAGATCTACCAGAACTGCCCGATCTTCAACGACGGCGCCTTCGACGAGCTGAAGAGCCCCGACACCCGCGACGACGCGATCATCCCGCTGGTCCACGGCCAGCCGATCACCTTCGGCACCCCGCTGGAGGACGGTCGCGGCTCCAAGGCCGTCGTGCGCGACGCCGGCGGGGTGGCGGTGGTGGCCACCGCCGACGTCGACCCCGACGAGGTCCTGGTCCACGACGCCCACCGCGAGGACCCCTCGACCGCCTTCGCCATCAGCCGGCTCACCGACGCGGGCCACCTGCACCAGTCCCCCGTCGGCATCTTCCGACAGGTCGAGCGGGCGACGTACGACGACCAGGCGCGCGCCCAGGTCGTCACCGCCCAGGGGTCGGTGACCGAACCGGAACCCACCGCGCGACTCGCCGCGCTGCTCGGCGGCGGCGACACCTGGACGGTCGTCTGAGACTGGCGCAAATGATGCGGGGAACCCGGCTCGTGCCACCTATGCTGCGTGGGTGAGTGACTCCAGGCGCGGCGTGCTCGCCGGCTTCGCCGCCTACCTGATCTGGGGTCTCTTCCCTCTCTACTGGCCGCTGCTCAAGCCCGCCGGAGCGGTCGAGATCCTCGCCCACCGGATGATCTGGTCGGCGCTGAGCATGGCGGTCGTGGTCGTGGTCCTGCGCCGGCTCGGGGGCGTACGCGCCACCTTCGCCGACCGCCGCCGCCTCGCCCTGCTCGCCGGCGCCGCCGCCGTCGTCTCGATCAACTGGGGCACCTACATCTGGGGCGTCAACAACGGCCACGTCGTGGAGACCTCGCTCGGCTACTTCATCAACCCGTTGGTCACGGTGACGCTCGGTGTCGTGGTGCTGGGCGAGCGGCTCCGGCCGCTGCAGTGGGTGGCCGTCGCCATCGCCCTCACCGCGGTGCTCGTCCTGACCCTGGACTACGGCCGCCCACCGTGGATCGCGCTGGTGCTCGCCGCGTCGTTCGCGACCTACGGCCTGGCCAAGAAGAAGGCCGACACCGGCGCCTTCGAGTCACTCACCGTCGAGACGACCCTGGTGGCGCCGTTCGCCCTCGCGTACGCCGTGTGGCTCGCCTCCACGGGCGAGGCGACGTTCGGCCACGAGGGCGCCGGCCACATGGCTCTGCTCGTGGTCGCCGGCGTCCTGACCGCGATCCCGCTGGTGCTCTTCGGCGCGGCGGCGACCAGGATGAGCCTCGTCAGCCTGGGTCTCCTGCAGTACCTGGCGCCGATCCTGCAGTTCTCGATCGGGGTGCTGGTCTTCCGCGAGGACATGCCGGCCGCGCGCTGGGCCGGTTTCGTGCTGGTCTGGGTGGCGTTGATGCTCTTCACCGCCGAGTCGATCAACCACCGGCGGCGCCAGCTGGCGCTGGTCGCCGACGCCTCCGCCCTCTGAAGGGCTCAGGAGGAGCGGTTGGCCACCACGTCGGCGAAGGCCTCCAGCGCCTGGCGGACGCCGTTCTGCGGCAGCACGGTGAGCAGCGCCTTGGCCTCGGCGGCCTGGCCGCGCACGTAGTCGCGTGCAGACTCCATGGCCGGGTTCTTGCGGAGCAGGTCGAGCGCCTCGGCGTGCAGGGCGTCGTCGGCGAGGTCGGCGTCGAGCAGCTCGATGAGGCGAGCGTCCTCGGGACGGTTGGCGGCGCGCGCCATCAGCACCGGCAACGTCGGGACGCCCTCACGCAGGTCGGTGCCCGGCGTCTTGCCGGACTCCTCGCTCTCGGAGGCGATGTCGAGGATGTCGTCGGAGAGCTGGAAGGCCGCGCCGACGATCTCGCCGTACTGGCGCAGCGCCTCGCAGACCTCCGGGGAGGCGCCGGAGAACATCGCGCCGTAGAGGGCGGAGGTCGCGATGAGCGACCCGGTCTTGCCTGCCACGACCTCGAGGTAGTGGGCCAGCGGGTCCTCGCCCTCGCGCGGCTCCACGGTCTCGAGGATCTGTCCCTCGACCAGTCGCGCGAAGGTGCGCGACTGGATCAGGACGGCCTCGGGGCCGAGGGCTGCGGTGACCTCGGACGACCGCGCGAAGAGGTAGTCGCCGGTGAGGATCGCGATGTGGTTGTCCCAACGGGCGTTGGCCGAGTCGGCACCGCGGCGCACGTCGGCCTCGTCCATCACGTCGTCGTGGTAGAGCGAGGCGAGGTGGGTGAGCTCCACGACCGACGCTGCCCGGCGCACCTGCTCGGAGTCGGGGTCGGGGCCGGCCTCGGCCGCCAGCAGCACGAGCAGCGGACGGAACCGCTTGCCACCGGCAGCCATCAGGTGGCCAGCGGTCTCGTTGATGAAGTCGGCACTGCTCGAGACGTGCCCGGCCAGGTCCTCCTCGATCGCCGCCAGGCGGGTCTTCAGGCGTGCGGCGAGGTCCTCGTCAACGACGGGAAGGGCCAGGTCGGCAGAAGCATGGGAGGTCACCTGAGGAATTCTCCCGCACCGGCCAACACGTCGAGCAGCGGGTCCGGCACGATGCCCAGCACCAGCGTCGCGACGGCCGTCACCGCGATGGCCACCGAGGTCAGGATCGACGGGGCGGCCACCGAGGCGGAGTCGGCCTCCGGCTCACGGAAGTACATGAGCACGATGACCTTGAGGTAGATCCACGCGGCCGCTGCGCTCATCAGCACGGCGACCAGCACCACGGGCCACGCCCCGGCCGCCAGGGCGACCGAGAAGACCGCCCACTTGCCGGTGAAGCCCGAGGTGAGCGGGATGCCCGCCATGGCCAGCAGGAAGAAGGCGAAGATGCCCGCGATCAGCGGGGAGTCCTTGCCCAGGCCGGCCCAGCGCGAGAGCTGGGTCGTCTCGCCGCCGGCGTCACGCACCAGGCTGACGACCGCGAAGGCGCCGAGGGTGGTGAGGCCGTACGTGGTCAGGTAGAAGAGGACGGCCTCGGCGGAGCTCAGCTCGTCGGGCGCCAAGGAGCTGGCGGACTGGACGCCCAGGACGCCGGTCAGCACGAAGCCCGCGTGGGCCACCGACGAGTAGGCCAGCAGTCGCTTCACGTCGCTCTGACCGATGGCCAGCACGGTGCCGACGACCATCGACAGGATCGCCACGATCCAGAAGACCGGGAGCCACGACGTACGGTCGTTGCCCAGCGCCACGTAGAAGAGGCGCAGGATCGCTCCGAACGCGGCCACCTTGGTCGCCGCCGCCATGAAGGCGGTCAGCGGGGTGGGCGAGCCCTGGTAGACGTCCGGGCTCCAGGCGTGGAAGGGCGCGGCGCCGATCTTGAAGAAGAGGCCCACGGCCAGCAGGCCGATCGCGACGAGGAGCAGGCCCTTGGCGTCGGTGCGGTTGGCGATCGCGTCGCTGATCTCGCCGAACTGCATCGACCCGGCGTAGCCGTAGAGCAGCGCGGCGCCGTAGAGGAAGAACGCCGAGGAGAAGGCTCCCAGCAGGAAGTACTTCAGCGCTGCCTCCTGGCTGAGGAGGCGACGACGACGCGCCAGGCCAGCGAGCAGGTAGAGCGGCAGCGACAGGACCTCGAGCGCCACGAAGAGGACCAGCAGGTCGTTGGCGGCCGGGAAGAGCAGCATGCCGGTGACCGCGAACAGCAGCAGCGGGTAGACCTCGGTGTGCTCCCACCGCTCGCGCGCGGCGTCGTTCTCGGCGTCGGAGCCCGGCGCCGAGGCGGCCTGGCCCGCGAAGGCACTCAGCCCGCCGTCGAGCCGGCGCTCGGCGAAGAGCGCGGTGCCCAGGAGCGCGAGCACCAGGATGACGCCCCAGAGGAAGAGGGTCGGCCCGTCGACGGCGACCGACCCCATCGCGGCCACGACACCGAAGCCGCGGCCGTCGGTGAAGGCGACCGGGCCCACGTCGGCGTAGTCGAGGGCGACCACGACGACGAGCGCGAGGGCGACGGCCAGGGCCACGAAGGTCAGCGCGACCTGCGTGACGAAGCGGTGGGCGCGCGGCATGAACGCCTCGACCAGCACGGCGATGCAGGCGGCGCCGAAGACGACGAGCAGCGGTGCGAGCTCGAAGTACTCGATGGACGGCTTGACGAACTCGTTCACTGGTCCGCTCCCTCAGTAGCGTCGGACGGCACTTCCACGGTCGGTGGGTCCTCAAGGACCCCGACCTGGGAAAGGATGTCGTCCACTGCCGGGTTGATCACGTCGAGGACCGGCATCGGGAAGAACCCGAAGACGACCAGCGCCACCAGCAGCGGCACCACGGCGCCGAGCTCGCGACGGTCGATGTCGGTGACGGCTGCGTACTCCGCCCTGGCCGGGCCGGTGAACGTGCGCTGGTAGGTCCACAGGATGTAGATGGCGGCCAGCACGATCGAGGTGACCGCGACGGCTCCGGCCCACCAGGCGTGGTTGAAGGCGGCGATCAGGACGAGCACCTCCGAGACGAAGGGCGAGAGCCCGGGCAGCCCCGCGGCGGCCAGGCCAGCCACCAGGAAGACGCCGGCCAGCACGGGGACGGTCTTCTCCAGACCACCCATGGCGCTGATCGAGGCCGTGCCGGTGCGGCGGATCACGAAGCCGGCGATCAGGAAGAGCGCAGCGGTCGCGATGCCGTGGTTGACCATGTAGAGCACCGCACCCGCGGAGCCGGCGCCCGAGAAGACGAAGATGCCCAGCACGATCAGGCCGAAGTGCGACAGCGACGTGAGACCGATCAGGCGCAGGACGTCGTCCTGGCCGATCGCCACCAGCGCGCCGTAGACGACCGAGACCAGCGCCAGCACGACCACGACCGGGGTGGCCCACTCCGACGCCTCGGGCAGGAGGCCCAGGCAGAAGCGGAGCATGCCGTAGGTGCCGATCTTGTCGAGCACGCAGACGAGCAGCACCGAGGTGCTCGGGGTCGCCTTCTCGGTGGTGTCGGCCAGCCAGGTGTGCAGCGGGAACATCGGCGCCTTCGCCGCGAAGGCGATGAAGAAGCCGACGAACAACCAGCGTTGCGCCGTCGGGTCGATGTCGATCGCGGCCAGGTCGCTGATCAGGTACGACGGGGTGCCGGCGTCAGCGGAGACGACGTACAGGCCGATGACGCTGCCGAGCATCACCAGGCCGCCGGCGAGCTGGTAGAGCAGGAACTTGGTCGCGGCGCGGCTGCGGCCCTCACGGCCGAAGCCCGCGACGAGGAAGTACGCCGGGATCAGCGTGGCCTCGAAGACCACGTAGAAGAGGAAGACGTCGGTCGCGGTGAAGACCGCCAGCGACATGGCCTCCAGCGCGAGCACCCAGCCGAAGAACGACTTGGTGTTGCCCTCGTCGGACTCGTTCCAGCTGGCGATCATCACCAGCGGCACCAGGACGACGGTCAGCACGACCATCACCAGGCTCAGCCCGTCGACGCCGAGGGCGAAGTGGGCACCGAAGAGCGAGATCCAGGAGTACGAGACGTCGAACTGCTCGCCGCCACCTGCGGACGTGGTGTCGCCGCCGCCGGTCAGGTAGCCGGCGAGGATCGCGAGACCGATCAGCAGGGTCACGAGCGCGACGCCCAGACCCACCTTCTTGGGCAGCGGCTCACCGCGGCCCGCGGGCAGGAACGAGACGGCCACCGCGCCGAGCAACGGCACGAGGACCAGGGCGATCAGCCAGGGGAAGTCGCTCATGCGAGGTTCACCGCCAGGAGGGCAAGGACGACGATGAGGACGCCGCCGACAATGGACAGGGCGTAGGAACGGACGTAGCCGTTCTGGATGCGCCGCAGGACTCGGGACAGGGCACCGACCGACGCCGCGCCACCCTCGACCGCGCCGTCGACGACGACCCGGTCCATGGTGGTGAGGCCGGAGACCAGGTGGCGGCCGGGCTCGATCACGAGGACGTCGTTGATGCCGTCGCCGTAGAGGTCGGCGCGAGCCGCCTTCGTCGCGAAGGAGACGTCGCTCGGAGCAGTCCGGGGGATGTCCCGCTTGGCGACCAGGTAGACGGCCGCCGCGACACCGATCGCCACCGTCGCGGTGATGATCAGGGTGATCGCCAGCGCCGGGAGCGGGGGCTCGTGGTGGGGGGCGTGGCCGACCACCGGCGTGAGCCAGTTGACGATCCAGTCGCCGAGCAGCAGCACGCCACCGAGGACCGAGAGGGCCGCCAGCACGATCAGCGGTACCGTCATCACCTTCGGTGACTCGTGCGGGTGCACGCCCGGGTCCCACCGCTTGGAGCTCCAGAAGGTCAGGATCATCATCCGCGTCATGTAGAAGCCGGTGACGCCCGCACCCACCAGGGCGAGGACGCCGACGAGGAGGTTCTCGGCCAGCGCGGTCTCGATCACCTTGTCCTTCGACCAGAAGCCGGAGAAGCCCGGGAAGCCGATGATCGCCAGGTAGCCCATCAGGAAGGTGGCGTAGGTGATCGGCATGGCCTTGTTGAGTGCGCCGTAGTGGCGCATGTTCACGTCGTCGTCCATGCCGTGCATCACCGAGCCGGCACCGAGGAACATGTTGGCCTTGAAGAATCCGTGCGTGAGCAGGTGCATGATCGCGAAGGCGTAGCCCGCGACACCGAGGCCGGCGGCGAGCATCATGTAGCCGATCTGGCTCATCGTGGAGCCGGCGAGGGCCTTCTTGATGTCGTCCTTGGCGCAACCGAGGACAGCACCCCACAGCAACGTGATGGTCGCGACGATGACCACCGCGGTCTGGGCGACGGGGGCGTTCTCGAAGACGAAGTTGGCGCGGACCACCAGGTAGACACCAGCGGTCACCATGGTCGCGGCGTGGATCAGCGCGGAGACCGGCGTCGGACCCTCCATGGCGTCGAGCAGCCACGCCTGGAGCGGCACCTGGGCCGACTTGCCGCAGGCACCCAGCAGGAGCAGCAGACCGAGGGCGTTGAGCGTGCCCTCGCCGGCGAGCCCAGCCGCCTCGCTGACGACCGAGAAGTCGGTGCTGCCGAACGTGGCGAACATGAGGCCGATGGCCAGCGCCAGGCCGACGTCACCGACGCGGTTCATCACGAACGCCTTCTTGGCGGCCGCGGCGGCCGACGGCTTGTGCTGCCAGAAGCCGATCAGCAGGTAGGACGCCAGGCCGACGCCCTCCCAGCCGAGGAAGAGACCCACGAAGTTGGCGGCCAGGACCAGCATCAGCATCGCGGCGATGAAGAGGTTGAGGTAGCCGAAGAAACGACGACGACGCTCGTCGTGCTCCATGTAGCCGATCGAGTAGACGTGGATCAGCGCGCCGACACCGGTGATCAGCAGCAGGAAGAGCGCCGACAGCGGGTCGTAGAGCAGGTCCATGCCGACCTCGACCGACCCGGCGGAGAACCAGGTCCACAGCTCCTGGCCGATCTGGCGCTCCGACTCGTCGCGGCCCAGCAGGGCGACGAAGAGCGTCAGGCTCAGGGCGAACGACCCGACGACCGTGGCCGTGCCGAACCAGTGGCCCCACCTGTCGATCGCTCCCCTGGCGAGCGGCCCGCCGAGCAGGAGGACCAGCGCGCCGAGCAGCGGCAGGGCGATCACCAGCCACAGCAGGGAGAAGACTCCCTCCGCGGCGGTGGGGGCGACGACCGGGACATGGGCCTCACCTGCGGCGGACACGAGGGTGCCCACCTGGGTGCCCACCTGCGTGATCGCAGCGGTCAGTGACAGTGCACTCATCGACAACCCCTCAGTACTTCAGCAGGCTCGCGTCGTCGACCGAGGCCGAGCGACGAGTCCGGAAGATGCTCATGATGATGGCCAGCCCGACCACGACCTCGGCCGCGGCCACCACCATCACGAAGAAGGCGGTCACCTGACCGTCGAGGTTGCCGTGCTGCTTGGCGAAGGTCACCAGGGCGAGGTTGCAGGCGTTGAGCATGAGCTCGACGCACATGAAGACCACGATCGCGTTGCGCCGGGTCAACACCCCCACGGCCCCGATGGTGAACAGGATCGCCGACAGGACGATGAAGGGAGTCAGGCTCATTCGGTCTCCTCCTCGACGTCGACGCCCGCGGTCGCCGCGGAGTCGCTGCCACCGGTGAACTTCTCGATGCGGCCCGCCTCGGCCGGGGCCGAACGTACGGTGCCGCGCGCGGCGAGCACGCGCGAGATCGACGCCTCGGAGGCGGTGCCGTCAGGCAGGAGCGCGGGGGTGTCGACGGCGTTGTGCCGCGCGTACACGCCGGGCGAGGGCAACGGGCCGGGGTGCTTGCCCGACTCCGCGTAGTCGCGCATGCGCTGCGCCGCCAGGACGGCCTGGGTGACCTTGACGTCCTTCTCCCGGTGGGCGAGCACCATCGCGCCGAGCGCGGCGGTGACCAGCAGGGCGCTGGTCGCCTCGAAGGCGAAGACCCAGCGGCTGAAGAGGACCTGGGCAATCGCCTGCACGTTGCCGCCGGAGTTGACCTCGTCGAGGCCCACGGCGGTGCCGAACGACACCTGGGCCAGGGCCAGCACCAGGGTGGTCCCGAGCAGCAGGCCCGCGACGACCGAGGTGACCCGTTGGCCGGGGATCGTCTCCACGATCGAGTCGGAGGCGTCGACGCCGACGAGCATCAGCACGAAGAGGAAGAGCATCAGGATCGCGCCCGTGTAGACGATGATCTGCACGACGAAGAGGAACGGGGCCTCGAGCACCAGGTAGAGCACCGCGAGGCTGACCATCACCACGGCCAGCAGCATCGCGGCGTGCACCGCCTTGCGCACGAACAGGATGCCCAGGGCCGCCAGCACCATCACCGGCGCCAGGATCCAGAAGGCGGTCACTCGCCTGCCTCCTTCTTCTTGAAGTTGCCGCGGTAGTAGTCGCCCTCGTCCTCACCCAGGAGCATCGGGTGCGGCGGCTGCTCCATGCCCGGCAGGAGCGGGGCGAGCAGGTCGGACTTCTCGTAGATCAGCGACTCGCGCGTGGTGTCGGCCAGCTCGTACTCGTTGGTCATCGTGAGCGCCCGCGTCGGGCACGCCTCGATGCACAGGCCGCAGAGGATGCAGCGGGCGTAGTTGATCTGGTAGACGCGGCCGTACCGCTCACCGGGGCTGAAGCGCTCGTCGGGCGTGTTCGAGGCGCCCTCGACGTAGATCGCGTCGGCCGGGCAGGCCCAGGCGCAGAGCTCGCAGCCCACGCACTTCTCGAGGCCGTCGGGCCAACGGTTGAGCTGGTGCCGCCCGTGGAAGCGCGGCGCCGTCGGCGCCTTCTCGAAGGGGTACTGCTCGGTGACAACCTTCTTGAACATCGTCCGGAAGGTGACGCCGAAGCCGGCGATGGGGTCCCAGAGCTGTTCCCTGAGCTGCTCGCCCATCCCCTTGCGGGACTCGGGCTTGTCGTCGGCCATCAGTTCTCCTCCTCCGCAGCGGCGGCGTCGCCTGGCACGGTGTTGCTGGCACCCAGGAAGGTGAGCGGGGCGGCGGCGCCGCGGACGGCACCCCCGGCGGGCATGGCCGGCACCGGGAAGGTGCTGGGGCCGGGGTCGACGGCGGGCGCCGACTCGTCCTCGGCGTCCTTCTCGGGCAGGAAGAGCAGCACGACCATCACCAGCGCGAGCACGCCGGCGCCGATCAGGATCGTGCGGTTGTCGAAGCCACCCTCCAGGGAGATGGCGCGGACGGTCGCGACCAGGACGATCCAGGCCAGCGAGGCCGGGATCAGCACCTTCCAGCCGAACGCCATGAACTGGTCGTACCGCAGACGCGGGAGCGTGCCACGCAGCCAGATGAACATGAAGATGAAGAGGAACATCTTCGCGAAGAACCAGAGCACCGGCCAGTAGCCGGAGTTGGCACCCTCCCAGAGGTGCTCGACGCCCCAGGGCGCCTTCCAGCCTCCCAGGAAGAGCGTCGTGGCCAGCGCCGAGACGGTCGCCATGTTGATGTACTCGGCGAGGAAGAACATCGCGAACTTCATGCCGGAGTACTCGGTGTGGAAACCACCGACGAGCTCACCCTCGGCCTCGGGGAGGTCGAAGGGTGCGCGGTTGGTCTCGCCGACCATCGCGATCACGTAGATGACGAACGACGGGAAGAGCACGAGCCCGAACCAGAAGTCGTCCTGGGCCGCCACGATCTCCGACGTCGACATCGACCCGGCGTAGAGGAAGACCGCGACGAGCGCCAGGCCCATCGCGACCTCGTACGAGATCATCTGTGCGCTGGAGCGCAGGCCACCGAGCAGAGAGTAGGTGGAGCCGGACGACCAGCCCGCCAGGACGATGCCGTAGATGCCGACCGAGGCGACCGCCATCACGAAGAGCACCGCCACCGGCATGTCGGTGAGCTGGAGCGGGGTGACGGTGCCGAAGAGGTTGACCTCGGGGCCGAACGGGATGACCGAGAAGGTCACGAACGCGGGGACCACGATGATGAGCGGCGCCAGCAGGAAGACGACCTTGTCGGCCCCCTTCGGGATGATGTCTTCCTTGAACATCAGCTTGGTGCCGTCGGCCAACGACTGGAGCAGGCCGAAGGGGCCGTTGACGTTGGGGCCGATGCGGTGCTGCATGCGAGCCACGACGCGGCGTTCGAACCAGATGTTGAAGAGGGTCAGCAGGACCAGCACCAGGAAGACCAGAAGGGTCTTCACGATGACCATCCAGAGCGGGTCCTGGCCGAAGGCGCTGAGCGGACCGCTCGCAGCGGTGTACATCACTGGACTCCCTTCACGACGACGGAGCTGCCGGGTGAGGCGAGGTCGGCCCACACGCCGCGCCCGAAGGAGCGCGTGGGGATCCAGGCCGTGCCGGTGGGCAGGTCGGCGACCTCCACCGGCAGGACCACCTCGCCGCGGTCACCGACCACGGTGACCGGGGCGCCGTCGACCAGGCCGAGGGCGTCGAGGTCGGCCTGCGCCACCTTGACGACGGCCGGACGAGCGGTGGCCAGGTGGTGGGCGTCGTAGGACTGCAGCGTGCCGAGGTCGACCAGCTGCTTCCAGGTGACCAGGCGCAGGCTCCCCTCGACCGGGGCGGCCGGTGCCGCCTCCACCGGGGGGCGCCCGACGTCGTACGCCGCGCGCTCACCGTCCCAGGCACCGAGCGCGAGCAGCTCACGACGGACCTCGTCGGTCGTGCGCCAGCCCAGCGGGGACCCCATCTCCTCGGCGATGCCGGCGAGGATCCGCAGGTCGGGCAGGGAGGACGGGCTGCTGAGCACAGCGTCGAACTGCCGTGCGCGACCGTCCCAGGTGACGAAGGTGCCGGCCTTGTCGGTGACCGGGGCGACCGGGAAGACCACGTCGGCCGCACGGACCACGTCGGTCTCGCGCTGCTCGAGGGCGACCACGAAGGAGGCGGCCTCGAGCGCGGCCCGGAAGGCAGCGGGGTCGGCGGTGTCGTCGGGGTCGACGCCACCGACGACGAGTCCGCTGACCTGCCCGGCGAGCGCGGCGGCGACGATCGCGTCGCCGTCACGGCCCACGGTGCTGGGCAGCGAGTCCACACCCCACGCGGTGGCCACGTCGACGCGGGCAGCCGCGTCGGCGACCGGGCGGGCGCCCGGGAGCAGGTTGGGCAGGCAGCCGGCGTCGACCGCGCCACGGTCACCCGCACGGCGCGGCACCCAGGCGAGTCGCGCACCGGTGCGCGCCACCAGGTCGGCGGCCGCGCGGAGTGCGCCGGGGGCGGCGCCGAGACGCTCACCGACCAGCAGGACGTCACCGGCACCGAGCTCCACGCCGGCCAGTGCGGCGGCCTCGTCACCCGGCGCGGTCACGTGCACCTCGGCGGAGAGCTTGCGCAGGCCGCGGGAGGTGAACGGCGCCACCGCGACGACCTTGGTGCCGTGGTCGGCGACCGCCTTGCGGAGCCGCAGGAAGATCGTGCCGGCCTCGTCCTCCGGCTCGAAGCCGGCCAGCACGACCGTGCCCGCGGCATCGAGGTCGGAGTAGGTGACTCCCCCGGCGTAGTGCGCCGTCATGACGACGTGCGCGGCGAGGAAGTCGGCCTCCTCCGCGGTGTGCGGGCGGGCCCGGAAGTCGATGTCGTTGGTGCCCAGGGCCACGCGGGCGAACTTGCTGTAGGCGTAGGCGTCCTCGGCGGTGACCCGGCCACCGGTCAGCACCGCGCCGGCGCCGGCGGCGAGCCCGCGGGCGGCGACGGCGAAGGCCTCGGGCCACGAGGCGGGCCGCAGCTCACCGTTGCCGCCGTCCTCGACGCGGTCACGCACCATCGGGTGGGTCAGGCGTGTGGCCGAGCGGGTGTAGGAGAAGGCGAAGCGGTCCTTGTCGGTGATCCACTCCTCGTTGACCTCCGGGTCGTCGCCGGCGAGGCGGCGTACGACCTTGCCGCGACGGTGGTCGACGCGGATCGCCGCGCCACAGGAGTCGTGCTCGGCGACCGACGGCGAGGAGACCAGGTCGAAGGGACGCGCGCGGAAGCGGTACTCCTCGCTGGTGAGGGCCCCGACCGGGCAGATCTGGATCGTGTTGCCGGCGAAGTAGGAGAGGAAGGGCGCGTCGGGCGCGATGCCGATCTGCTGCGAGGCACCCCGCTCGATGAGCGCGATGAACGGGTCACCCGCGATCTCGTCGGCGAAGCGCGTGCAGCGCTGGCAGACGATGCAGCGCTCGCGGTCGAGCAGGATCTGCGGCGAGAGGTTGATCGGCTTGGGGAAGGTGCGCTTGACCAGGTGCTGGGCGGCGAAGCGCGACTCCCCCGCCCCGTTGCTCATCGCCTGGTTCTGCAGCGGGCACTCGCCACCCTTGTCGCAGACCGGGCAGTCGAGCGGGTGGTTGATGAGCAGCAGCTCCATCACGCCCTGCTGCGCCTTGTCGGCGCCGGCGGAGGTGAGCTGGGTGTTGACCTGCATGCCCTCCGACACCACGAGGGTGCAGGACGGCTGGGGCTTCATCCGGCCGGGCGGGCCCTGCATCTGGCGGAGCTCGCCGTCGGGGCCGGGCAGCGCCACCTCGACCAGGCACTGGCGGCAGGCACCGGCCGGCTTGAGCAGCGGGTGGTCGCAGAACCGGGGGATCTGGACGCCGACCTGCTCCGCCGCCCGGATCACCAAGCTGCCCTTGGGCGCGGTCGTGGTGATCCCGTCGATGGTCAGGGTGACCTCGTCGGTGGCCTTGGGGGCCGTGGGGTTGGTGGTCATGCGCGCGCTCCTGCAGGTGCGAAGAGAGTCGATGCCGCCGGGTCGAAGGGGCATCCGCCGTGCGTCAGGTGGGCGACGTACTCGTCGCGGAAGTACTGGATCGACGAGGTGATCGGACCCACCGCTCCGTCGGCCAGCGCGCAGAACGAGCGGCCGAGGATGTTGTCGCACTGGTCGAGCAGCTGGTCGAGGTCGGACTCGCTGCCCTGCCCCTGCTCCAGCTTCTTGAGCACCTGCACCAGCCACCACGTGCCCTCACGGCACGGCGTGCACTTGCCGCAGGACTCGTGCTTGTAGAACTCGGTCCAGCGCAGCGTCGCGCGGACCACGCAGGTGGTCTGGTCGAAGACCTGCAGCGCGCGGGTGCCGAGCATCGAGCCCGCCGCCGCGACCGACTCGAAGTCGAGCGGCACGTCGAGGTGCTCCTCGGTCAGGATGCCGGTGGAGGAACCTCCGGGCGTCCAGAACTTGAGCGCGTTGCCGTCACGCATGCCGCCAGCCAGGTCGATCAGCTCGCGCAGCGTGATCCCGAGCGGGGCCTCGTACTGCCCCGGCTCGTTCACGTGGCCCGACAGGCTGAAGATGCCGAAGCCCTTGGAGCGCTCCGTGCCCATCGAGGAGAACCACTCCGGGCCGTGGGCGATGATGCTGGGCACCGAGGCGATCGACTCGACGTTGTTGATCACGGTGGGGCTGGCGTAGAGGCCCGCCACCGCCGGGAACGGCGGACGCAGCCGCGGTTGGCCGCGACGCCCCTCGAGCGAGTCGAGGAGGGCGGTCTCCTCGCCGCAGATGTACGCCCCGGCGCCGGCGTGGACGACCACGTCGAGGTCGTGGCCCGAGCCGTGGATGTTCTTGCCCAGGTGGCCGGCGAGGTAGGCCTCGGCGACCGCGTGCTGGAGGCGGCGGATGACGTGGAGGACCTCACCGCGCACGTAGATGAAGGCGTGGTTGGCCCGGATCGCGTGGGCGGAGATGATGACGCCCTCGATCAGCGTGTGCGGGCTGGCCATCATCAGCGGGATGTCCTTGCAGGTGCCCGGCTCCGACTCGTCGGCGTTGACGACGAGGTACTTCGGCTTCGGGTTGTCCTGCGGGATGAATCCCCACTTCATGCCGGTGGGGAAGCCCGCGCCGCCACGGCCGCGCAGGCCGGAGTCCTTGACGGCGGCGATGACCTCGTCGGGCGACATCGTCAGCGCCTTCTTCAGCGCCTCGTAGCCGCCCTGCGCCTCGTAGGACTCCAGGGTCCAGGAGCGCTCGGCGTCCCAGTTGTCCGTGAGGACGGGGGTCAGGGTGTCGGTCACTTGCCCTCCTCCTGGCTCTCGGTGGGGGCGATCTGCGCCGCGTCGGTCGACGGGGCGGTCCAGCCGCGCTCGCGGGCGATGGCCCGACCGCGCAACGACGCCGGCCCCGCGGAGGGGCCCTCGTTGGCGAGCCCGTCGTTGAAGCCCGCGATCACGCGCTCGGCCTGACGCCAGGTCACGAGCTTCGGGCCACGGGTGGAGTGGACCTCCCGACCGGCCCGCAGGTCGTCGACCAGCTCGATCGCCGACTGCGGGGTCTGGTTGTCCATGAACTCCCAGTTGACCATCGCCACGGGGGCGTAGTCGCAGGCGGCGTTGCACTCGATGCGCTCCAGCGAGACGGTGGCAGCGTCGCCCTCACGGCGCGCGGCGGTCTCGTCGTTGCCGCAGCCCAGGTGCTCGCTGAGCGTGTCGTAGATGGCGTCGCCGCCCATGACCGCGCAGAGCGTGTTGACGCAGACGCCGACGTGGTAGTCGCCGACCGGGCGACGCTTGTACATCGTGTAGAAGGTCGCCACGCCGCTCACCTCGGCCGGGGTGATGTCGAGGACCTGCGCGCAGGCCTCGATGCCCTCGGGGGTGATGCGCCCCTGGACCGACTGCACCAGGTGGAGCATGGGCAGCAGGCCGGAACGCTTGTGCGGGTAGCGCGCCGCGATCTCGCGGAGCTCGTCCCAGGTCTTCTCGTCGAGCGGTGCGTGCATCATTGCTCTCTGGACTCCTCGGTCGCTCGCTCGTCCCTCGCTCGGCTCGGTCGACGTCATCGCCTTCTGGACCCCTCGGTCGCTCGCTCGTCCCTCGCTCGGCTCTGTCGGGGTCACCGGTCAACACCTCCCATCACGGGGTCGATCGAGGCGATGGCCACGATGACGTCGGCGAGCATGCCGCCCTCACTCATCACGCTCGTGGCCTGCAGGTTGACGAACGACGGGTCGCGGAAGTGGGCGCGGAAGGGCCGCGTACCGCCGTCGGAGACGACGTGCGCGCCGAGCTCGCCGCGGGGGCTCTCGACGGGGACGTACGCCTGACCGGGCGGCACCCGGAAGCCCTCGGTCACCAGCTTGAAGTGGTGGATCAGCGCCTCCATCGACTCGCCCATGATGTGGCGGATGTGGTCGAGGCTGTTGCCCATGCCGTCGGAGCCGATCGCGAGCTGGCTGGGCCAGGCGATCTTCTTGTCGGCCACCATCACCGGGGCCCCTTCGAGCTTGGCCAGGCGGTCGGCCGCCTGCTCGACGAGGCGCAGGGACTCCCACATCTCGTCGAGGCGGATACGGAACCGGCCGTAGGCGTCGGCGGTGTCCCAGGTGATGACGTCGAAGTCGTAGTCCTCGTAGCCGGAGTAGGGCTGCGCCTTGCGCAGGTCCCACGCGTAGCCCGTCGAGCGCAGCGCGGGCCCGGTGATGCCCAGCGCGAGGCAGCCGGCGAGGTCGAGGTGACCCACTTCCTCGAGGCGTCCGCGGAAGATCGGGTTGGCGTTGCACATGGCCGCGTACTCCGGCAGCCGCTTCTTCATCAGTGCGACGAAGGCGCGGATGTCGTCGAGGGCGCCCGCGGGCAGGTCCTGGGCGACGCCGCCCGGGCGGATGAACGCGTGGTTCATGCGCAGGCCGGTGATGGTCTCGAAGAGGTCGAGCACCAGCTCGCGCTCACGGAAGCCCATCGTCATGACGGTGAGCGCGCCGATCTCCATACCGCCGGTCGCGACGGCGACCAGGTGCGAGGAGAGGCGGTTGAGCTCCATCAGGAGCACGCGCATGACCTGGGCCTTCTCGGGGACCTGGTCCTCGATGCCGAGCAGCCGCTCGACGCCCAGGCAGTAGGTCGCCTCGTTGTAGAAGGGCGAGAGGTAGTCCATGCGGGTGCAGAAGGTCACGCCCTGGGTCCAGGTGCGGAACTCCATGTTCTTCTCGATGCCCGTGTGCAGGTAGCCGATGCCGCAGCGGGCCTCGGTCACCGTCTCGCCCTCGAGCTCGAGGATCAGGCGGAGCACGCCGTGGGTGGAGGGGTGCTGCGGTCCCATGTTGACCACGACCCGCTCGTCGGCGGAGTCACCGATCTCGGCGGTGATGGACTCCCAGTCCTGGCCGCTGACGTTGAAGACGCGCCCCTGGCTGGTCTCGGAGGTGGAGGCGTAGAAGTCCTCGGTGGCGTTGCTGTCCATCAGTTGTACGACCTCCGCTGGTCGGCGGGCGGCGTGGTGGCGCCCTTGTACTCGACGGGGATGCCGCCCAAGGGGTAGTCCTTGCGCTGCGGGTGGCCCGGCCAGTCGTCGGGCATGAGGATCCGGGTGAGGGCGGGGTGGCCGTCGAAGATGATGCCGAACATGTCCCAGGCCTCGCGCTCCTGCCAGTCGGCGGTGGGGTAGATCGCCACCACGCTCGGCACGTGCGGGTCGGCGTCGGGAGCGGTCACCTCGACGCGGATCCGGCGGTTGTAGCTCATCGAGAGCAGGTGGAGCACGACGTGGAGCTCGCGACCGGTGTCCTGCGGGTAGTGCACCCCGGAGAGCGACGCGAGGAACTCGAAGCGGAGCTTCTCGTCGTCTCGGAGCACCTGGACCACGGTGAGCAGGTCCTCGCGGCGGACGTGGAAGGTGATCTCGCCACGGTCGACGACCACGTGCGAGACGGCGTCCTCGACGCCGCCCGCAGCCAGGCGCTCGGTGAGGGTGTCGGCGGTCTCGTCGAACCAGCCGCCGAACGGCCGCTGGCTGGCGCCCGGGAAGACCACGGGGGCGACCAGGCCGCCGAAACCGGAGACGTCACCGGTGCCGGTGACGCCGAACATGCCGTGGCGCACGCCGACGGCGCGGTCGAGGACGGTGTCGTCGCTGACGACCTCCGAGGAGACCGTCTCGTCCGAGCCGGCGTCGGGCTCGTTGACGTCCGGCGTCGAGACGACGGCGTCCTCCCGGGCGGGGCTGGTCTGCTGGTGGCCCGGCTCGGGGGTGGCACCCTCGCTGTCGGTGCGGCCCTTGCCGGGCTCGCTCGGGGTGGTCTGCGCGGGGGTGTCCTGCTTCGGGGCGTCGGGGCCCTTGCCGGGCTCGTTCGGCTCGGTCATCGCAGCATTCCTCGCATCGCGCTCGTCGGCAGGGCGTTGAGGGCGGCGTTCTCACGCTCGACGATCTCGGCCGCGCGGTGGGCGCCCATCTTCGTGCCCTGAACCTCCTTGTGGAGCTTGGTGATCGCATCGATCAGCATCTCCGGGCGGGGAGGACAGCCGGGCAGGTACATGTCGACCGGCACGACGTGGTCGACGCCCTGGACGATCGCGTAGTTGTTGAACATGCCGCCCGACGAGGCACACACGCCCATCGACAGCACCCACTTCGGCTCGGGCATCTGGTCGTAGATCTGGCGCAGGACCGGAGCCATCTTCTGGCTCACACGGCCCGCGACGATCATCAGGTCGGCCTGGCGAGGACTGGCGCGGAAGACCTCCATGCCGAAGCGACCGAGGTCGTACTTCGGACCGCCGGAGGTCATCATCTCGATCGCGCAGCAGGCGAGGCCGAAGGTGGCAGGCCAGAACGAGGCCTTGCGCATGTAGCCGGCGAGGCCCTCGACCGTGGTCAGGAGTACGCCCGCAGGAAGCTTGTCTTCTACGCCCATGTCTCTAGTCCCAGTCCAATCCGCCACGACGCCACACGTAGGTGTAGGCGACGAAGACAGTCGCGATGAAGAGCACCATCTCGATGAGCCCGAAGACGGCCATCGAGTCGAAGTACACGGCCCACGGGTAGAGGAAGATGATCTCGATGTCGAAGATGATGAACAGCATCGCGATGATGTAGTACTTCACCGGGAACCGGCCGCCACCCGCAGGCTGCGGGGTCGGCTGGATGCCGCACTCGTACGAGTCGAGCTTGACCTTGTTGTAGCGCTTGGGCCCGATGATCGCGGCCATCGCGATCGAGGCGACAGCGAAACCCGTCGCGAGGATGATCAACGCCAGTACTGGCGTGTAGAGCTCCATCCCTGCTTCCTTCCGTAGCCGTGGCCGACGTGAGGTGCACCACTCGGTTGAGAGTTTGTGAAATCCTTCACGAACAGCTTTCAGGCCAGTCTAGGCCCGCGGATGAAACGCGTCACGTCGCCCCCTCGAATGGGCGAGAACGGCTGTGACCAGCGGATTTAACTCACGGATGTGTTGTGTATTACATCCACGGCGAGCAGGTCAGGCGGTGGCGCGGTGCAGGGCGACGATGCCGCCCGTGAGGTTGCGGAACTCTGGGTCACGCCAGCCCGCGGAGGCCATCAGGGCGGACAGTCCCTCCTGGTCGGGCCAGGCGCGGATCGACTCGGCGAGGTAGACGTAGGCGTCGGGGCTGGAGGAGACGGCCCTGGCGATCGCGGGCAGCGCCTTCATCAGGTACTCGATGTAGAGCGTGCGGAACGGCTTCCACGTCGGGTGGCTGAACTCGGCCACCACGATCCGGCCCCCGGGTCGGGTGACGCGGCGCATCTCGCGCAGGCCGGCGACGGTGTCGACGATGTTGCGCAGGCCGTAGGAGATGGTCACGGCGTCGAAGGTGTCGTCAGGGAAGGGCAGCTGCGTGCCGTCACCCGCCACGAAGGGCAGGTGGGGGTGCTTGGCCTTGCCGACCTGGAGCATGCCGACCGAGAAGTCGCAGGGCACGACGACGGCACCGGCCTCGTGGAACTGCACCGACGAGACGCCGGTGCCCGCCGCCAGGTCGAGGACGAGGTCACCGGGGCGGGGATCGACGGCAGCGAAGGTCTCCCGTCGCCACATCGCGTCCTGCCCACCGGACAGCAAGGTGTTGGTGATGTCGTACCGCTTCGCCACGGCGTCGAACATGCGACGGACGTCGGAGGGCTTCTTGTCGAGTTCAGCGCGGGCCACGGGGGCGAGCCTACGCAGGTGCGACCCAGCACCGGTCCTGAACCTGCCCGGACAGGTGGGCAGGCGTACGCTGCTCCGTTGTGACGAACCATCCGACGCCGCCTGCCACGCCCTCCTTGGTCGCGGTCACCGAAGCCGTCGAGGTGGCCGAGGTGGAGGCCCTGCTCGACCACCTGCCGCGCACCGAACCCGTCACCTGGCTGCGCAACGGTGAGGGAATGGTCGGCTGGGGCGTCGCGGCCCGCATCCGCACCACCGGGCCCGAGCGCTTCCGCGACGCGGACAAGTGGTGGGCCGAGCTGTGCGACCAGGCGCAGGTGCGCGACGACGTCGACCAGCCCGGCACCGGCCTGCTCGCCTTCGGCTCCTTCGCCTTCGCCGACCAGCCCGGCGACTCCGTGCTCACCGTGCCGTCGGTGATCCTGGGCCGCCGCGGGTCGGTGGCCTGGCGCACCACGGTGCACGTGGAGGACAGCCCTGCCCCCGCGGCGGTCGAGGTCGAGCCGCGGGTCGAGCCGACCGGCGTGCTGTTCAGCGACGGTGCCCTCGACGGGGAGACCTGGATGGGAGTCGTCGCCGACGCCGTCGCCCGGATCGACGCCGGCGACCTGGAGAAGGTCGTCCTGGCCCGCGACCTGATCGCCACCGCGGACGCCGAGATCGACGTACGCGCTCCTGTCGCCCACCTGGCCACGCACTACCCGACCTGCTGGACGTTCCACGTCGACGGCATGTTCGGCGCGACGCCCGAGATGCTGGTGCGCCGCGAGCGCGGCCTGGTCACCTCACGCGTGCTGGCAGGCACGATCCGCCGCACCGGCGACGACGAGCGCGACCTCGCCCTGGCCGCCACGCTCGCGCGCAGCTCCAAGGACCTCGAGGAGCACGAGTACGCCGTGCGCTCGGTCGCCGACGCCCTCGAGCCGCACTGCTCGTCGATGAACGTGCCGGAGTCGCCCTTCGTGCTCCACCTGCCCAACGTCATGCACCTGGCCACCGACGTCAACGGGGTCGTCCACGACGCCGCCACCGTGTCGTCGCTGCGCCTGGCCGAGTCGTTGCACCCCTCGGCCGCCGTGGGTGGCACCCCGACCCCGGTCGCGGTGGCGCTGATCGCAGAGATCGAGGGCATGGACCGCGGCCGTTACGCCGGACCCGTGGGTTGGATCGATGCCGACGGCGACGGCGAGTGGGGCATCGCGCTGCGCTCCGCGAGCGTGGACGGCGCCCAGGTGCGGCTCTTCGCCGGCTGCGGAATCGTCGGTGACTCCGCACCCGAGGCCGAGCTGGCCGAGTCGCAGGCCAAGTTCGTCCCGGTGCGCGACGCCGTCACCGGGGCCTGAGGCCGCACCGGTCCGGGCCCGAGCCCGGACCGGTCACGTCCCGATCAGAGCGGCGGCAGGTCCGAACCGACTGCCAGGCGCGTCCAGCCCAGACCCTTGGGCTCGTTGACGAGGCCCATCAGGGAGTCGACGAAGCCGTGGCCCGCCTCGGAGTAGATCGCGTCGTGGATCGCGAGGTTGTGCCGCGCCCCCACCTCCTGCACGAAGTCGATCGCCTCGCCGACCTTGAGCCACGGGGCGCTCGACGGCGTGAGCAGCAGGTCGACCGGCTCGCCGGGCGCGGTGAGGGCGTCGCCGGGGTGGTAGACCTTCGTGCCGGAGAAGTCCATGAGGTAGCCGGAGTTGTGGATGCGCGGGATCTCGGAGTGGATGACCGCGTGGTCGACGCCGACGACCTTGATCGGCACCCCGGCGGTGAACTCCTCGCCGGGAGCGACCTCCGTGAGCCGTTCGACGAGGTCGGGGGCACCGGAGCGGATCTGGTCGGCGACACCGCCGATGGTGTAGATCTGCGCGTCGCACCGACGCAGGTTGTCAGGGGCGTAGTGGTCACCGTGCTCGTGCGTGATGAGGACGACGTCGGCGCCCTCCACCGCCTCGGGGCTGGTGAAGCCACCGGGATCGAGCACCAGCGTGGTGCCCTCGTGCTCGATGCGGACGCAGGCGTGACCGAACTTCGTGATCCTCATGCGGGAAGCCTAGTGGCACCCGTGTCCGAGCAGCGTCGGCGAACGGGCGCCATCGGCGCTTCACCGCTACGGTGAGTCCCACCTGTCACCCGGTCCACCCCGGCCAGCCCGAGGAGAACATGTACACCGCACGTCTCGCCGCACTCACCACCGCCCTCGTCCTGCCGTTGGGTGCCCTGTCGCTGACGAGCGGCTCCCCGACCGCGCAGGCAGGGCCGACGACGGCCACGGCAGCCCGGAAGGCGACGAGCGTCACGGTGCGCTCCCTTCCCCAGATCGTGCAGCCGGGGGCCAAGGCCGCCAGCCCTGCGAAGGCCAAGGTCCCGCTCATCGTCAACGTGACCCCGAAGCGCCGCACCGTCGTGACCCTCCAGGTCCGTACGCCGCAGAAGAAGTGGCGCACGCTGCGCCGGGCGACCACCGACGGCAAGGGCAAGGCCGTCCTGCGCGTGGTCGCGAAGCGCAACGGCGCCCCCGCCACGTACCGCGTCCGGGTCGGCGCGAAGGTCTCGGCGCCGACCTCGACCGAGCGCTGGATGCGGCCTGCCTTCTCCGACACCTTCAGCGGTCGCAAGCTGGGCAAGGCGTGGAACCACCGCGGCACGACGTACAACCCGAGCGTGCGCCGCTGCTCGCGCGGCAGCGCCGCCGCGACGCGGGTGAAGGGTGGGACCCTGCGCCTCAGCGTCCTGAAGGACCCCAAGCGCAAGCGCAAGTGCGTCACCCAGGTCGGCGGCAAGACCGTCCGCCACGCCTACCGCCTCAACGGCCACGTCGGCACGCAGGAGTCCTACACGTTCACGTACGGGGTGGCGGCTGCGCGCGTGAAGTTCCCGCGCCAGGCCGGCCAGCACGGTGCCTTCTGGCTCCAGGTCGACTCCCCCGACCTTCGCACGATCAACCCCAAGCGCAACGGCACCGAGATGGACGTCGTCGAGTCGTACGGCGCCCACTGGGGCGACAACAACTCGCTCGGCCTCGGCACCGGCATCCACCGCTACGTCAAGCGCAACGGTGCGGTCACCACGATCTCCGACGGCGGCTACATCCCCAACGCCCGGAAGTACCTCAGCGGGCCGAAGGACAACTACTACAGCCGCTACCACGTGTTCTCGGTGGAGTGGACCCCGCGCTACTACATCTACCGGATCGACGGCCAGGAGTACTGGCGCACCCACAAGGGCATCTCGGGCACCCCCCAGTTCCCGATCCTGTCGCTGCTCTCCTCCGACTACGAGCTCGGTCGGCTGGCACGCGGTGACAAGGACCTGCCGCAGCACATGCACGTGGACTGGCTGCGCGTCTGGGAGACCGGTCCCAGCTCCGCGAAGTGACCCGGCGCGGCTCCGCACCCCGGGGCGACTCCGCGCTGGCCGTTGGGCAAAGGGCCAGCGAAAAGCATCGTCACGGTCGGCGGTCCCGAGTAGCGTGCAAACCGTGCGGCGTCGTCGCCGTCAGCCCATGCCACGAACCCGAGGACCTTTGATGAATGCAGCACGCCTCGCCACTGCGGCGATCGCCCTGCTCCTGCCTGCCGCCGCGCTGACGCCTGCGGCCATGGCCACCGCCGATCGTGCCGCGTCCGGCCTGCCCACCGGCCCGACCTCTTCCTCCTCCGGCGGCGGCGGCATCTCGCCCGAGGCGCCGTCGGCCAAGCCCAAGAAGAAGAAGGCGAAGAAGAAGAAGAAGGGGCCCAAGGTCTGGACGAAGGCCAAGAAGGTCACCATCCGCATCCACCCGCAGATCGCGCACCCCGGCACGAGTGCCGCGACCGCGTCGGCCGCCAGGGTGCCGGTCGAGGTCACCGTGCTGCCCAAGCGTCGCACCGCGATCACCCTGCAGGTGAAGGCTGGCAAGAAGTGGGTGCGTGCCGCCTCTGCCGTCACCGCCCCCAACGGCACCCACCTCTTCCGCGCCTCGGCCACCCGGGGCAAGGGCGCGGCCACCTATCGCGTCGTCGTCGGCAAGCGCGCGTCGAGCGCCGGCTCCACGGCCCGGTGGCTGAAGCCCTCCTTCTCCGACAACTTCTCCGGAGGCACCCTGAGCTCCGCGTGGAACCACCGCGGTGGCGACTACAACCCGGCGTCGCGTTCCTGCTCGCGCGGTGACGCGAGCGCGGTCAAGGTCAGCGGTGGCGTGGTCCGACTGAGCGTCCTCAAGGACCCGAGCCGCACGGACACCTGCACGACCAAGGGTGACGACGGCAAGCCGAAGCAGTTCTCGTACCGCCTCAACGGCCACATCGGCACGAAGGGCGCCTACTCCTTCACCTACGGCTACGCGGCCGCCCGCGTGAAGTTCCCCAAGGAGCGCGGCCAGCACGGCGCCTTCTGGCTCCAGGTGGAGGAGCCCGACCTCCGCACGATCAACCCCAGGATCAACGGCTCCGAGATCGACGTCATCGAGTCCTACGGCCTCAACGCCGGCAAGGGCGACAAGGCGCTCGGGCTCACCACCGGCGTGCACCGCTACTCGACGAAGGACGGCAAGACGGTCACCTTCCCCGACGGCGGCTGGGTCAAGAACGCCAACCAGTACCTGACGGGCAAGAACGACTCGTACCACGGCGGCTACCACGTGTTCTCCGTCGAGTGGACCCCGACGTACTACGTCTACCGCCTCGACGGCAAGGAGTACTGGCGCTCCTCGAAGGGCATCTCCGGCACGCCGCAGTTCCCGGTGCTGTCGCTGCTGTCCTCCGACTACGAGCTCGACGCGCTCGGCAGCGAGGCGCGACTTCCCCAGCACATGTACGTCGACTGGCTCCGGGTCTGGGAGACGCACCCCTGATCGGGGGTTGGACGACCGGACTGAGCTGACAGGTCAGCGCAGACGCAGATCGACGCACGGGCGGGTCAGGGACGCAGGTTCCTGACCCGCTCGTCCATTTCCCGGCGGGTGTCACGGCGTACGACGACCTCGACGACCTCGATGCCCCCGGCGGGCTGGGCGAGGGCGTGCTCCAGCTCGGGCAGCGACTCCACCCGCCAGTGCGGGGTGCGGGTGGCGGCGCAGAGCGCAGCCAGGTCGACGCCGTGCGGCGTCCCGAAGAGCCGTTCGAACTCGTCGGCGTGCTCGGCGGCCCCCTGCTCCAGCATCGAGAAGATCGACCCGCCGTCGTCGTTGACCACGACCAACGTGAGGTCGGGGCGGGGCTCGACCGGGCCGATCACCAGGCCCCCGGAGTCGTGGAGGAAGGTGACGTCGCCCAGCAGCGCGACCGCCCGCTGCGCGCTCGGGTGGCCCAGGGCCGCGCCGATGGCGCTGCTCACGACGCCGTCGATGCCCGCGAGCCCCCGGTTGGCGATCACCACGGGCGAGGTCGCCGGGGAGCGAGGGGTCATCATCAGGTCGAGGTCGCGGACAGGGCTGGAGGGCCCGACGAAGACGAGGCCGTCGGCTCCGAGCGCTCGGCTCACCGCTCCCGCGACCTCGTAGGGGGTCACCTCGGGCTCGGCGGCGAGGAGGGCGGCCAGCTGGGCCGAGAGCGAACGCCCCGCCTCCTGCCAGCGGCGCAACCACTCGGCTTCGGTCGCGGCCGTCTCGGTGTCGGCGGGAGCCGGCGTCCACACGGGCGCGGCCGCGTCGACGACGAACGGGCGCGGCTGCCAGCGTCCGTCACCGACCTGGTCGACGACCTCGACGTCGTCGCGCGCCAGCAGCCTGCTCACCGGACGGGAGAGCGTCGGGTGGCCGACCACGACCACGCGCTCGACCTCCGCGGCGAGCCCTTCGCTCGCCGGCCCGAGCAGGAGGCGGTAGGGGCCGATCGCGTGGGCACCCGCGCGGGCCCCGGAGCTCGGCTCGGCCAGGAGCGGCCATCCCCCCTGCTCGGCCAGCGACCTGGCGGCCTCACCGGCGCCGTCGCCGGCCACCACCACGGTCCGCGGGCCGCGCGACAGCACGGCCGGCTCGACAGACGCAGGAAGGGGCGCCGCCTCGGCCTCGGGCGCGCGAGGGACCCACCGGTCGGGCGGGGTCAGCGGGTCGTCGAACTGCACGTTGAGGTGCACCGGCCCGGTCCCGGCCAGCAGGCGGGCGACGACCACTGCGGTGTGGTCACCACACGCCAGGTCGTGGGTCGTCGAGCGCGGCAGCAGCCCGACCTGCTCGGTCGTCTGGTTGGCGCTGGTGCCCCGCAGGCGCGCAGGCCGGTCAGCCGTGACGGCGACGAGCGGGAGGTGCTCGTGGTGTGCCTCCAACGCGGCCGGGGCCAGGTTGGCCACGGCGGTCCCGGAGGTGCACGAGACCACCACCGGTCGACCGCTGGCACGAGCCAGGCCCAGCGCCAGGAAGCCTGCGCTGCGCTCGTCGATCCGGGTGTGCAGCCGCAGCAGGCCGGCGCGCTCGGCGTCGAGCAGGGCGAACGACAACGGCGCGTTGCGGGAGCCGGGCGACAGCACGGCGTCGCGCACACCGGCGTCGAGCAGGGCCTGGACCACCTGACGTGCCAGGAGGGTGGAGTCGTTCATCAGGAGAGATCCTGCCCCAGCCGGTCGCGGAGGTCGGGCAGCAGGGCCGCGACCTCGGCCAGCCGCGCCTGCCAGTGGGCCACCCGGTCGGGCGCTGCGGCGAGGCGGGTCAGGGCCTCGCGGTCGACGACCACCCCGGAGGGGCCCGGGACGGGCAGGAACCCGTCCACCGGCAGCAGGGGCTCGACGGCGACGTCATGGGTCAGCAGCTGCACCGTGGCCAGGCCGCAGGCGTGGTCGAGCTCCGGCAGGGCCGCCGCCAGGGCGACCCCGGCCGCGATCCCCACGCTCGACTCCAGCGCGGAGGACACGACGACCGGCAGACCGATCTCCTCGGCGATGCGCAGGCACGCGCGCACGCCACCGAGCGGCTGGACCTTCAGCACCGCAACGTCGGCGGCCTCCAGGTCGCGCACCCGGTAGGGGTCGGCGGCACGGCGGATCGACTCGTCGGCCGCGATCGGGACGTCGACCCGACGGCGTACGAGCGCCAGCTCCTCGACCTCGGCACAGGGCTGCTCGACGTACTCCAGCCCACCGGCAGCCCGGTCGAGCAGCGGGATCGCTGCCACGGCCTCGTCGACGCTCCACAGACCGTTGACGTCGATCCGCAGCCGACCCCGGGGCCCCAGGGCGTCGCGCACCGCCTCGACGCGGGCCAGGTCGTCGGCCAGCGTCTGGCCGGGGTCGGCGACCTTGACCTTGGCCGTGGCGCAGCCACCGGCTCGGGTGATCGCGTGGGCGCGCTCGGCGTCGACCGCCGGCACGGTGACGTTGACCGGCACCCGGTCTCGCACCGGAGCGGGCCAGTCGCCCGAGGCGGCCTCGAGGGCGCAGCGCAGCCAGGGCGCGGCCACCTGGGGCGAGTACTCCAGGAAGGGGCTCCACTCGCCGAAGCCGTGCTCGGTCTCCAGCAGCATCCCCTCACGCACGGTGATGCCGCGGAAGCGGGTGCGCAGCGGCACCGACCAGACGTGCGCGCGCATCAGGCCACGTCCTGGCCCGAGGCGGCGGCGACCAACGCCTGACGGTCGACCTTGCCGTTGGCGAGCAGCGGCAGGTCGTCCAGGCGTACGACGCGGCGTGGCGCCCACGCCCGCGGCAGCTCGTCTGCCACCCAGTCGCGTAGCGCGGCGAGGTCGGGCAGGAGGCCCAGCGCCAGGTCGGGGTCGCCGACGTAGCAGGCCACCACCGCCTGGCCCCACTCCTCGTCGGGCACCCCGACGACCTCGACCTGCTCGAGGGCGGGATGCGCGCGCAGTCGTCGGGCCACGGCAGGCAGGGGGACGTTGACGCCGCCGCTCACGACGACGTCGTCCACGCGGCCGAGCACCACCAGGCGCCCGTCCTCGTCGAGGCGACCGGCGTCGGAGGTGAGGTACCACCCGTCGGCGAACGTCCGGGCGGTCAGCTCGGGGTCGCCCTCGTAGCCGGCGAAGACGACCGGGCCACCCAGCCGGATCCGACCGTCAGCCCCCAGCCCCACCCCGACGCCGTCGAGCGGGACGCCGTCGTAGACGCAGCCCCCGGCAGTCTCGGAGGCGCCGTAGGTCGCCACGACCCGGATGCCCAGCGCCTCGGCCCTGCGCCGCAGGTCGGGGTCGATCGGACCGCCACCGAGGAGCACGGCGTCCATCGCGGCGAGCGCCGCGACGTCGTCGGGCGAGGAGACCATGCGGTGCAGCTGCGTGGGCACCAGCGAGGTGTACGCCGCCGCTCCCCGCTCGTCGGCCCAGCCGCCGAGCACCGGGGCGTGACCCGCGAGCAGCGAGCGGACGATCACCTGGACGCCCGCGACGTAGGACGACGGGAGGACGAGCGCCCAGCGCCCGCCCTCCCCGGCGCCCAGGTCGCGCAGGCGTCGCGCGGAGGCGTGCGCGGAGGCGAGCACGGCCTCGCGCGTGAGGACCACGCGCTTGGGGCTCCCGGTGGAGCCGGAGGTCTCGATCAGCAGTCGCGGGGCCTCGTCGGCCGCCAGCCACGCCTCGAGCTGGGCGACGGCGGTGCCGGGGTCGTCGGACGGTCGCAGGAAGTCCACGCCTTCACGCTAGTGCCCGCCGCGAAAACCACGTGACACGGCCGCCCGGGGCGTGTGACGCTCGTCCTCGATGTCCAGACTGCTCGCCCGCGCGAAGCCGCCGTCCCCGCTCGCAGGACGCCTCGCCACCCAGTCCCTGCTCTTCGCCCTCGGGGACGGCACGTTCATGACCGGCTCGGCCGTCTTCTTCACCCAGGTCGTCGGGCTCTCCGCCGCCCAGGTGGGCCTCGGCCTGACCCTCGGCGGCCTCGCGGCCTTCCTGCTGGCCATCCCGAGCGGCAAGCTGGTCGACCACTTCGGGGCGCAGCGCTGCTGGGCGGTCAGCGCCGCGGGCCAGGCTGCGGTCTACGCGGTGTGGCCGTTCATCGGCGACTTCACCGGCTACGTGCTGATGGCCGTGGGGATGGAGATCTTCGCCGCGCTGGGCCACGCCGCCCACGGTTCCTACACGATCGACGTGCTGCCCCCGGCCGAGCGGGTGCTCTCACGCGCCTACATGTACTCCGCCCTCAACGTCGGTTTCACCCTGGGCGCGGCCGTGGGCGGGGTCGCGCTCGCCTTCGACTCCAACGCCGTCATCCGGATGGTGCCGTGGTTCACCACTGTGGTCTTCCTCGTCAACACCGTCGCCATCGCGCGGCTGCCCCGCAGCCCCGCGGAGCAACGTACGCCCGAGGAACGGCGCGCCGTCGTGCCCGGCCCCGGCCCGTTGCGCAACCCCGGCTGGCTGGCCACCAGCTTCTTCACCGGCGTGATGTGGACCAACCAGGTGCTGCTCAACGTGGTGATCCCGCTGTGGCTGGTCGAAGAGACCGACGCGCCGCGGGTGCTGCTGGCCTTCCTCTTCGGCACCAACACCGTGATGTGCGTCGTGCTGCCGATGGCCACCGCCCGCGGCGTCAAGGACCTCACCACCGCCCTGCGTGCGGTGCGGATCTCGACGACCTTCTTCGTCGTCTCCTGCCTCCTCACCCTGGCCACCCACGAGACCTTGGGCTGGGCCACGATCGCCCTGATCTGGCTGGGCCACGTCACGGTGACCGGCGCGGAGCTCTACCTCAGCGCGGCGAGCTGGTCGTTCGAGGCGGAGCTGATGGACCCGCGGCGACGTGGCGCCTACCAGGGAAGCCAGGGGCTCACCCACACCCTGGGGTCGGTCTGGGCACCGGCGCTCTACACGTTCCTGGCGATGGAGTGGGGAGCGGGCGGGTGGCTGGTGATCGCCGGGATCGTGGCCCTCGCGGGCGCAGGCATCCACCCCGCGGTGCGCACCGGCGAGCGGTGGCTGGTGCGCCACGTCCCCGCCGAGGATCTGGCCGCGGCCCGTGGAGCCACGGCCAGCGTCCCCGTCGAGTCGCTCAGGGAAGGGTGACGCGCCGGAACCTCGGGCGGTAGAGGACCGGGTTCTGCTCGACCACCTCCGGGTCCATGGCGTTGACGCTCCAGCTCACCACGACCGTGCCCTTGCGGGGCAGCAGTCCCGGGTGGGCCAGCGGCATGTACTGGAAGACCCTCTTGCCGCTGGGGATCTCGGCGACGGGCCCGGTGGAGACGAAGGGCCCCGTCGGGGAGTCGGCCTTCCAGATCACCAGCTCGGTGCCGACGAACTCGTACTGCTTGCTCACCGCGTACCAGGAGCCCTCCTGCTCGAAGACGCTGAGCACCCGCGACACCCCAGTCTCGGCGGGGATCAGGCTGGCGACGTTCGAGGCGTCGCGGCTCCACCCGGCGCCGTCGTAGTACTCCCACGACGACTCGTCGAGGTAGTCGTCGACCGTCGTCCGTGCCACGTGGAGGGAGTAGCCGAACACGTAGTCGCCCCCGGGCGTCGACGTGCCGTAGACGTAGACGTGCTTCCCGACGACCTCCACCGCCGCGCCCCACAGCGGCCGCGCGAGGTCCGGCTCGTCCGGGCCGAGGTCGGTGACGCCGACCAGCTCGGGGGTGCCGTTGACCGGCACGACGAAGTTGGCCACGCTCGAGCCGAGGACCTCGAAGTCCCACATGCCCTGGCCCGTGGCGCGCACCCGCATGAGGCCCACGGCCACCCGGTCCTCCCCCGCCTCCTCGTCGGGCACGGCGACGACGCCCATCGGCCAGTAGCCCACCCCGTCCTCGCGGTCGGGCACCGCGGGGCCGTTGTCGGCCGTGCGCAGGACGGAGGCGCACCCGTTGCCCATGACCAGGATCGAGTTGCGCACCATCGAGGCGCCGGGCTCGCCGGCAGGCCGCGTGGTGTCACCGAAGACCCACAGGCTGCGCCCGTCGGAGAGCTGCGTCGAGGCGCCCACGTCGCCGCCCGCGAAGCCGGGGGTGGCGCGGGTGCTGCGGACGAAGCGGTTGATGCCGGCGACCGAGGTCGGGGTCTTGTACGGCAGGCAGTCGAGGTAGTCGCCGGTCGAGGACGGCGGGTCGGTCTCGCTCTGGAGGGCGACCATGACCGCGAGAGGCACCACGAGGATCACGAGGACCACCAGGACGACCCGGCGGCGGATCTCTGTGGTCATGCTGGGCAGCGTAGTCCCGGCTCCACGACGCGCCTGCGTCCCGCCGATCCGGGCCTGCCAGAATCGGCGGGTGGTCCTTGCTCCTCACCCTGCCCCCCGCCCGTCCCTGCTGCCGACCGGAGCTGCGCGATGAGCGCGGCGACTGCTGGCGACTGGATCGCCGGGGCGCGCCCGCGCACCCTGCCCGCCGCGGTCGCCCCGGTGCTCGTCGGCACCGGCATCGCGGCGTACGCGGACTCGATGGTGGGCTGGAAGGCCCTGCTCGCGCTCGTGGTCAGCCTCGCGCTCCAGGTCGGCGTCAACTACGCCAACGACTACTCCGACGGCATCCGCGGCACCGACGCCGACCGGGTCGGCCCGATGCGCCTGGTCGGCTCCGGGCGCGCGACGCCCGCCGCGGTCAAGCGGGCGGCCTTCGCGGCCTTCGGCGTCGCCGCCGTGGCGGGGCTGGTGCTGGCCGCGACCACCGCGTGGTGGCTGCTGGCGGTGGGCGTCGTCTGCATCGTCGCCGCCTGGTTCTACACCGGCGGCAAGAAGCCCTACGGCTACCTCGGGCTGGGCGAGGTCATGGTCTTCGTCTTCTTCGGCCTGGTGGCCGTCATCGGCACCACCTACGTGCAGACCGAGACCTGGGAGTGGCCCGCGCTGTACGCCGGCATCGGCATCGGCGCGCTCGCCTGCGCGGTCCTGGTGACCAACAACCTGCGTGACATCCCCACCGACGTGCTCGCCGACAAGCGCACGCTCGCGGTGCGCCTGGGCGACGAACGGACGCGTGGCTTCTACGCGTTGCTCGTCGCCGCCTCCGCGGTGGCTGTCGTCGCGGTCGCGGCCTCCACCCACTGGGGCGTCCTGCTCGCCCTGGTCTTCGGTCTGCGGATGGTGCCGGCCCTGCGCACCGTGCTGAGCGGCGCGACCGGCCCTGCGCTGATCCCCGTCCTGGCCGCGACCGGCATGGGTCAGCTGTGGTGGGCCGCCCTGGTGACGGTCACCCTCAACGCGGTCTGACTCCCCGCCTCAGAACGAGGTGAGCGAGTAGGGCACCGGCCCGCCGTCGCTCATCGCCGCCCACGTGTGCAGCGCGTCGGCGTCACCGCGGACGCGGCCGACCGCGACCAGGGTGTCGACGGTGACGACCCCGAGGTAGAGGGACCCCAGCGTGCTGACGTCGAGGCTGACCTGGGGCGCGGCGTCGCTGGGCGTGACCGTGGCGCGGCCGTCGCGCACCGAGACGGCCCACCGCCCCTCGGCGAGGCCGAGGGCGTCGACGACACCGAGGACGACCTCGCCGTCGGCCGACCAGGGTCGGGCGGCCAGGGCCGCGGGGACGTCGAGGATCCGCACCCAGATGTGGTCGGAGGGACCCTTGGCGCTCACGCAGCGCGGGTCGGTCAGCGCCCACGCCAGCGGGTGGTCGGGGCGTACGGTCGCCGTCACCCGGTCGGTGAGGTCGATGCCGGCCAGGAAGTCCCACAGGGCGAGCTCGCCCTCGGTGGAGACCGAGGCCAGGTCGCGCACCTTCACGGTGTGGTCGTCGCCCCAGCCGCCGTGCTCGTAGAGCGCGTAGCCGTGCGGCTCGTCGGCGTCGTCGAGGTGGACCACGGCGCGCATCTTCTTGGACGGCGCCTGGTCCGACCAGTCCCAGCCACCGTGGGTGAAGGAGGAGTAGCCGGCCGGGCGCGAGATCGAGCCGCGGTGGGTGGCGTGCCACTGCGCGAAGACCCGGCTCGGCACGTCGCCGAGCTCGGCGGGCTCGAGCACCACCGTGCGGCCGAAGGAGCTGAAGTCGTCGAAGGCGAAGCGGCGCGTGACGTCGACCTCGACCTTGCTGACCTGGGTCGCGGGTCCGAAACCGAAGCGGCGGTAGATCCCGCCCTCGGAGACGGTCAGGGCGGCGACCGACTTGCCGGCGGCGGCCGCTGCGGTGAGGTCGGCGCTGAGGAGGCGCCGCGCCAGACCTTGGCGACGACTGGACGGAGCGACGGTGACGTCGCTGATCATGTGCAGGTCGATCACCTCGGCGCCGGTGTTGAGCTCGCCGTCCCAGCTGGTGACGGTGGCCACCGGCACCGGGCTCTCGCCGAAGCTGCCGGCGGGCAGCCAGGCACCGTGCAGGCGGGCGGAGTTGCCCCGTACGTCGCGCAGCCACACGTCCTCACCGCGACTGTCGGCGCGGACCAGGTGGAAGCCGCGGTTGACGGCTTCGAGGTAGCCACGCAGCAACGGCGCGGGGGTCTCAGGGTCGTTGGGGTCGAGCGTGCGGACGTCGTACTCCATCGCTCCACCGTATCCGGGGCGCTCCTCGCGCCGGACAGGTGGTTTCCGCTGGCCGCCCGTCAGAGCACCCAGAGCAGGACGACGGTCACGCAGTAGAAGAGGAACGACAGCAGCCACGTCACCTGTCCGCGGCGCAGGTCCTGGGCGGCGCCGAACGCGCGCCGGCAGTAGCGCTCGGCGTCGTAGGCACCGGAGAGCTGCTGGACGGTCGAGTCGAGCCAGTAGGGACCGTGGGCGGCCTGCAGGAAGAACCAGAGACTGGCCAGGCCCAGGACGACCGAGAGGCCCAGGACGACCAGGAGCAGGACCTGGTCGGACCCGGCGAAGGCACCGATTCCGTCGTCCTTGCCCTTGAGGGTCATCACCCCGACTCCGAGGGCGAGCCAGGAGGCGGCACCCGTACGCCAGCCGTCGGCGCGCTCGCGGACCGCCTGGAGGGCGTCCTTGGCCACGTCGACCGTCACGGTCCGCAGCTCGGGCAGGTCGCCGCCGCCGTGGGCCAGCCTCGACTGGAACTCCCGGAACTCCTTCTCGTCCCGCGCCTTGCCCATGGCCCGCGCGAAGACCCCGCGCCCCCGCCCCACCGCGCGGGAGGACGTCCCGGCTGCGGGGCTCAGCTGCCAGTCAGCCGGTCTCCCCTGCGCACCTGCGGCGTCGTCCATGCCCCCCATGGTGGCGGCTCGTCGGTGCCGTGTCGACGGCCCGGAGCCACCGCGTGGGGACGGGGCTCAGTCCTCGTCCTGACGGGCCTTGTAGGCCTCGAACTTCTCCGACGCCTTGGCGGACCGCTCGGCCAGCACGCGCGCGAGCGCCTCACGCTGGCGAGACAGGAGGAACCACGACAGGACCCCGGAGAGCAGGAAGGCGAGGATCAGCGCCCACAGCAGGGGCACCTCGTCGGCGAGCAGGGCCCAGACACCGATCACGATCACCAGTGACGAGACCAGCAGCAGCAGGCGCAACGCGTTGTAGATCCAGAACTCCTTCACACCCTCCACTCTACGAGCCGGGGTCCATGGTCGCGCCGTCGCCCGAGCCCCTGCCCCCAGACGTCGCTCGGCTACGATTCCCGGTGACCAGATCACGGGGGATGTGGAGAATCATGTTCGAGCGCCTGCGCCGACGACTGCCGGGCGTCGCTGCGGCAGCTCCGGAGACTCCACGGGCCGCCGTGCCGCACGAGTTCGAGGTGCTCTCGATCGCCTTCGAGCTGGACGTACGGCTGTGCCAGCTGCAGCTGACCTCCTTCGACCGGTTCTTCGACCTCGACACGTTGGCGAAGTTCACGGTGATCGTCAACGGCGGCGAGCCCGTGCTCCAGGAGCTGAGGCGCCACGCCGAGACCCTCAGCCCTCGCCTGCGCGAGAAGCTGGTGCTCGTCGAGCCCCACGACCTGCGCCCGGGCGACTTCAACTCGTGGCGCGGCCAGCAGATCCTCAAGCTGATCTTCGCCCGCCGCGTGGAGACCTCGCACTACCTCGTGCTGGACTCCAAGAACCACCTCGTCAAGCCCGCCTCGGCGGCCGACTGGTTCGACGAGCGCGGCCGGGGTCGCACGGTGCTCACGCCGACCAGCAACCTGATGCGGCGACTGCTCATCGCCTCGTACGAGGTCTTCGAGCTCGACGCCGACCCGATGGCGCCGGTCATGCCCACCATCACGCCCTACCTGATGCAGACCGACCTGGTGAAGGCGATGATGCGCGAGGTGGGCCAGCGGGCGGGGGTCCCGTTCGTCAGGGCCTTCCGCCGCGTCTACCCGCAGGTGGGTGAGTTCTTCCTCTACTACGCCTACCTGCTGTACCGCTTCGGCTCCGTCGACGACCTCTACTACGACGACGTCCCCAACTGCGTCACGCTCTTCACGACCTATCCCGAGACGGCCGAGGTCGTGCACCGCGAGCTGGACCGTCTCGCGGACCCCGAGATCCAGTTCTTCGGCCTGCACCGCAACCGGCTCCCCCAGCTCGACGACCTGCAGCGCGAGCGGATCACCCAGGTCTGGCACGACGCCGGTCTCCTGACCGCGCACCCGGCCGAGTACTACCTGACGCCGCTGACCTGAGTCACCGGGCGTCACCGGCCACCGGGCTGGCGTAGGCACCTAGGCTGGGGGCGTGCTCAAGATCCTGCTCGTCGTGCTGCTGGTCGCCGTGACCATCTACCTGGTCACCCGAACGATCGAGCGGCGAGGAGGGTCGCGCTCACCCCGCGGACCGCGGGGCGGAGCCGCCCGGCCGCCGCGCCAGGTCGCTCCCGACGACGACCCCGACTTCCTGTGGGACCTCGAGCGCAAGCGGCGCCGCGAGGCCAAGGAGCAGGGCCAGACGCCGCCCGATCAGGACGAGGCGAACGGCGAGGACTCCACCGGCACCAGCTGAACCTGGCTCGCGCCCTCGGCGTAGGAGTGCTGCGAGGTCGTCGAGAAGAAGTTGACGCCGATGAAGCTCCACCACAGCGTCGCCAGGCCGATCAGCGCCAGGATCGAGGCGACCCTGCCGCGCAGGCCGGCGGTCGTACGGGCGTGCAGGTAGGCCGCGTACACGACCCACGTGATGAAGGCCCAGACCTCCTTGGGGTCCCAGTTCCAGTAGCGGCTCCAGGCCTCGTGCGCCCAGATCGGGCCGGTGATCAGCACGGCGAAGGTCCACACCGGGAAGCCGAAGGCGTGCATCCGGTAGGCCAGGCGGTCCAGCACCTTGGTGCTCGGCACGCGCGACCAGTAGCCGGTCGTACGCTCCACGCCACGCTCGGCGTCCTTCTTCTCGATGCGCTCCTGGATGAGGAACATGATGACGAGCAGGCCGCCCAGGGTGAAGGCAGCGGTGGCGATGACGGCGGAGACCACGTGGATGACCAGCCACGGCGAGTCCAGGGCCTCGGTGAGCGGCGCGACGGGCTTGTGCAGCCAGATCACGGCGATCATCAGCACCGTCAGCACGGTGCCCACGACGAGCGGGGCCAGCCACGACAGGCCGAAGCGCTTGTAGGTGAGCAGGTAGATCACGACGACGAACCAGGCGCCCGAGATCGCGAACTCGTACATGTTGCCCCAAGGCACCCGGTTGGGGTCGGCGGCCATGCCGCGGCCCAGCAGGGCGACGAAGTGCACGGCGGCGCCGAGGCACGTCAGCAGCAGCCCGAGGCGGCCGAAGAGCGCGGTGCGCCCGGTCGTCACCTCCTCGGTGTGCGGCACCTGGCGCAGGCCCGCCCACTCGACGAGGTGGCTCAGCAGGGCGAGGAAGTAGACCACCCCGGCGACGGTGATCGCCTGGTTGCTGAGGACTTCCCACTGGGTGTCGGTCACGACTGCTCCTTCGGTGCGGCACCGGTCGGCGCCGCCTTGAGTTCTGCGGTGATGCTCTCGACCTCGTCGGCGATGTCGCCACCGCTGGAGCGGTCGAGGCCACCGATCTCCACGAGCGTGGCCCCGTCGACGCGGCGCGCGCGCACCCAGATGCGACGGGGACGGACGTACAGGGACCCGATCAGGCCGAGCAGCGCGAGCACGACGCCGGCGAGTGCGACGAACTTGCCCGGTGTCTGGCTGATCTGGATCTTGTTCCAGCGCTCGACGCCCTCGAAGGTGACGCTGCCGAGGTCGTCGGGCAGCTCGACGGTGTCGCCCGGGCGCATGTCGACGCGGAACATCTTGCCGCCCTCACCGGTCACCTTGGTCATCCGCGCCTTGTCGAGCACGTAGACCGACTGCGACCGGCCCTCGTCGAGGCCGAGGTCACCGGTGTAGACCTCCATCGAGACGAGCGGGTTGAGCAGGTCGCCGAAGGAGGAGTGCGGGCCGTCGTCGAAGACGTACGTCGGGTAGAACTCGCCCTCGAGCGCCAGCGGCGTCTTCGCGTCGGGTGCCTTGACGACGCCGAAGGAACGGAAGTTCATGTCGGTGGGCAGGAAGATCGTCGGACCGGAGTAGGCGACCTCGCCGTCCGGGTCCTTGACCGTGATCACCGGGGCGTAGCCGTGGCCGATCAGGAAGACGTCGGTGCTGCCGATGGTCAGCGGGTGGTTGACCCGGAGGTCGTAGGTCTTCTCCTCGGCGCCCGGCTCCTCGGTGTAGCGCAGCTTGGAGACGAACTTGCGGGCCTGGCCCGCTCCGGCGCCCGAGGTCAGCCACTCGAGCTCGAAGTCGGTGACGTCGAACGAGAACGGCTCCATCCACTCCTGCTGGTAGAGGCTGCCCGGCACGAAGTCGTCGTACTGCGTGAGGTTGTTGGAGAAGCCGTTGCCGACGGTCACGATCACGCCGCCCTGGTAGCCGAAGAGGCTGCCGGCCGCCACGCCCGCCATCACGACGAGGATCGACAGGTGGAAGACCAGGTTGCCGGCCTCGCGCAGGTAGCCCCGCTCGGAGGCGACGTAGCCGCCCTCGGTGCCCTCGTCGTGCCGGTCGCGGCGGAAGCGGCGCTTGCCCAGCACCTTCTCGGCGCGCGCCAGCACCTCCTCCGGCGACTCCTCGGTCTCGTACGAGGCGCTGTCGGCCAACCGGGTCAGGTGGCGCGGAGCCTTCGGCGGACGCGCCCGCATGGCCCGGAAGTAGACCTTGGTGCGCGGGATGATGCAGCCCACCAGCGAGATCGTGAGCAGCAGGTAGATCGCGGCGAACCACGGCGAGGCGTAGACGTCGAAGAGTCCGAGCTTCTCGTAGATCGGTGTCAGCGTCGGGTGGTTGTCCTGCCACTGCGAGGCCTTCAACGCATCCACGTCGGCCTGCGGGATCAGTGACCCGGGCACGGCCGCGAGCGCCAGCAGGAGCAGCAGCGCCAGGGCGGTACGCATCGAGGTCAGCTGACGCCACGTCCAGCGTGCCAGCTCGACCAGGTTGAGGTCGTTCACACACTCACCTCGAAGTCGGAGACCAGGTGGACCTGGAGCCAGGTCACCATCTCGAGCCACCAGCCGGTCACCATGAGCAGGCCGACGACGACCAGCATCAGGCCACCGGTCCGCATGACGGCCACCTGGTGGCGCTTGAAGAACGCGAAGGCACCGAGCGCCTTGCGGTAGGCCAGCCCCGCCACGATGAACGGGATGCCCAGGCCCAGGGCGTACACCCCGGCCAGCAGGGCGCCGCGACCCGCGGTGCCCTCCGTGTAGGCCAGGGTGAAGATCATGCCGAGGGTCGGGCCCAGGCAGGGCGTCCAGCCCAGCCCGAAGAGGACCCCGAGCAGGGGGGCAGCGCCCAGCCCCACGGCGGGGACCTTGTGGATGCGCAGGTCGCGCTGGAAGATCGGCAGCCAGCCGGCGAAGGCCAGGCCCAGCACGATGGTCACGAGGCCGAGCACCACGGTGATCTCGCGGGTCCACGTCTGCAGCCACTCGCCCAGCGCGCCGGAGACCGACCCCAGGGCCACGAACACCGCGGCGAAGCCGAGCACGAAGAGCACCGAGCCGAGCAGCATCCGACCGCGCCGGCGCTCGGCCTCGCCCGCGGCGAGGTCGGCGCCCGACAGACCGGTCGCGTAGGAGAGGTAGCCGGGCAGCAGGGGGATCACGCACGGCGAGAAGAAGGAGACCAACCCGGCGACCATCGCCACCGGGATCGCCACGAGCAGTGAGCCCGATGCGGCGATCTCCCTGAACGCGTCACCCATCGATCGGCTCGGCCTTCTGGCCCGACAGGTCTTCGATGACGCCGACCAGCGTGCGCGCCGAGGGCAGGACACCGATCACGGTCGCGGCGACGCGTCCCTCGGCGTCCAGGACGACGGTGGAGGGGATGGCGTTGGGCGGGATGGTGCCGCTGAAGGGCAGCAGCGCCTTGCCGTCGGGCGAGTAGAACGAGCGGTAGGGCACGCCGAACTTGCGGACGAAGCTCTTGGCCTGGCTCGTCGAGCCGTCGCGGATGTTGATCCCGACGAACTGGGCGATGTCCTCGGTGGCCTTCTCCGCCTCGAGCAGGTGCGGCATCTCCGCGCGGCAGGGCGGGCAGGCCGACCACCACACGTTGACCACGGTGACCTGGCCTCGCAGGTCGGCGAGGTCGAGCTGCTCGCCGTCGAGGTCCTCACCGGACAGCTCGATGGGCTTGCCGCGCTCGTCCTCGTCGACCGTGGCGACCACGCCGTCCTGGCTGATGTAGCCCTTGTCGCCGGTGCTGCCCAAGCTCGAGCAGCCGGTGAGCAGCAGCGCAGCGACGAGGAGGGCCGTGGCGACCCTCGGCAGGCCGTGGAGACGGGCCGGGCCACGACGGACCCGAGTGAGACGTGGTGACACGATCAGGGACGCTTCTCTTCCGGTGCGCCGCCCGCCGAGAAGGGCGCGTTCTTGTCCTGCGACGGGATCAGGTCACCCGCGGGCTCGGAGTAGAGGACCTTGTCGAGGCGGTCGTCCTCGAACTGCAGGGTGGTCAGCGAGCAGAGCGTGCACTCCCTCTTGCGGGGGTCGTGCAGGAAGGACTTGCCCTCGGCGAAGAGGCGCAGCGTCCAGATCGGCAGCTGGTGCGAGACCACGACGGCCTCGTGGCCACGAGCCGCGTCACGGGCGTCGTACACCGCGGCCAGCATGCGGGCCGCCATGTCCTCGTAGGGCTCGCCCCACGACGGCTTGAACGGGTTGTAGAGGTGGCGCCACAGGTGCGGGCGCTTGACCAGGGTCATCGGGCCCTCGCTGAAGTTGAGGCCCTCGAACTTGTTGGTCGACTCGATGACGCGGGGGTCGATCTCGGGCGTCAGACCCAGGCGCGCGGCCAGCGGCGCGGCGGTCTCCTGGGCCCGCTCGAGCGGGGAGGTACGCATGTGCACGATGTCGCGGTCACCGATCGACTCGGCGATCCGCTCAGCCATCTTCACCCCGCGCTCGGAGAGGTGGAAGCCGGGGCGGCGGCCGTAGAGGACCCCCTGCGGGTTGTGCACCTCACCGTGGCGCAGGACGTGGACGAGGGTGGTGGTCATGCGTTCTCTCCTGCTGCAGCGGCGGCCCGGGCAGCGCCCGGGAGGGCGTCGAGCACGGTCTGGACCGCGCGGTCGTCATGGGCCGCGGACACGAACCAGCACTCGTACGCACTCGGGGGCAGGTAGACCCCGGCGTCGAGCATGGCGTGGAAGAGGGCGGCGTAGGCCTTCTCGTCCTGGGCACTGGCGTCGGCGAAGTTGCGGACCTCACCGTCACGCAGGAAGACCGAGAACATCGTGCCGGCGGACTGGATCCGGTGCGGAAGCCCGGCGGCGGTGAACGCGTCGGTGATGCCGGCCTTGATCGCGTTGCCGGCAGCCGTGAGGTGGGCGTACACCTCGTCTCCTGCGCGGCGCAGGGTCGCGAGGCCGGCGGTGGTGGCGATCGGGTTTCCGGACAGGGTGCCGGCCTGGTAGACGTTGCCCTCCGGCGAGAGGTGGCTCATCACGTCGGCGCGACCGCCGAACGCGGCGGCCGGGAAGCCGCCACCCATCACCTTGCCGAAGGTCATCAGGTCGGGAGTCCAGCCCTCGACGGCGCCGTCGAGGCCCCACCCGCCCTGGGCGGTGGCGCGGAATCCGGTCATCACCTCGTCGGAGATGAAGAGGGCGCCGGCGCTGCGGCAGGTCTCGGTGAGGAAGGCGTTGAAGCCCGGCTCCGGCGGGACGATGCCCATGTTGCCGGGCGTCGCCTCCACGATCAGCGCCGCGATGCGCTGCCCGTGCTCGGCGAAGGCGGCGGTGACCGCGGCCCGGTCGTTGTAGGGCAGCACCAGGGTCAGGTCGGTCGCCGACGTCGGTACGCCGGGGGTGCCGGGCACTGCGAAGGTGGCCAGCCCGGAGCCGGCCTGGGCGAGCAGGGCGTCGACGTGGCCGTGGTAGTTGCCGGCGAACTTCACGATGACGTCGCGGCCGGTGAAGCCGCGCGCCAGCCGGATCGCCGACATGGTCGCCTCGGTGCCCGAGGAGACGAAGCGGACCCGGTCGACGGGCGTACGCCGCACGATCTCCTCGGCGAGCTCGACCTCGGGCTCGGTGGGGGTGCCGTACGACGTGCCCCGCGCGACCGCGGCGTTGACCTCGGCCAGCACCTCGGGGTGGGCGTGGCCCAGGAGCATCGGCCCCCACGAGCAGATCAGGTCGACGTAGTCGTTGCCGTCGACGTCGGTCAGCCACGCCCCCTGGGCGGAGCGGATGAACCGCGGCGTGCCGCCGACGGCGTTGAAGGCACGAACGGGAGAGTTGACTCCCCCGGGGGTCACGGCTCGTGCGCGCTCGAACAGCGCGCCGCTACCGGCGTGGGGACGTGGAGTCACCACGCCATTGTGACCCAGCGGCCCAACCCAGTCGATTTCCCGCCCCGTGAGGTGGGTGACGCCGCGGGGGCGGCGCCTCCTGGGTCACCTCCTGCGTACCCCCACGGTGAAGTGACCGATGGACAGACGCTGGAGGGCCGGTGCGCTCCGTGGCCCGACGTGGGCGTCCCACAGGTGCACCGTGAACGCCTCCATCGGTGCACCGGCATAGGTGAAGGTGGCGGTGCCGTCGACGCCGGGCGTCTCGGCCACCACCCGCTCGGGCACGAAGGAGGTCCGTGGTCGCACCGTCAGCCCCCTTCCCGTGGCGACCTGGAACCCCGCGATGCGTACGGCGTCGGCCCGGCACCCTTCCTCCGCGTCGATGCCCGAGACGGTCAGCTGCACGAGGTCGGGGCGCAGGTGCGGGAAGGTGAAGGTGCAGATCGTGCGTCGCTGCCATGCGTGGAGAGTGTCGAGCTGTCCGCCCCGGTGACTGCGCCAGATGCGCAACACCTCGCCGTCGGCGACCAGCCGGGGGTGCGAACCCTCGACCTCGGGCACCCCGGAGCAGCACTCCAGCGCCACGTCGACGGGGACGACGCCCACGTCCACGAGCTCGGTGATCGAGCTCAGGGCAGCCTCCTCCCCCTGGTCGGGGAAGAGGTATCGGGCCGTGTGCACGCCTGGGGGCATGGCGAACCTCCGGAAGGGGGGAGTCCGCGGCCGGTCGGACAGACCGCGAGGGAACAGTCAAAAGGTACACGCAATACAAGATTGTTCCAATTCCACCTTTTTCTCATTGCTTGAGCAGATGAGCCGCCTCGCTTGCCCAGTAGGTCAGGACGATGTCGGCACCGGCGCGTCGGATCGAGGTCAACGTCTCCAGGATCGCGGCCTCGCGGTCGATCCACCCGTGCGCCGCGGCTGCCTCGACCATCGAGTACTCACCCGAGATGTTGTACGCCGCCACCGGCACGTCGACGGCGTCGCGCACCTGGCGCAGCACGTCGAGGTAGGCCAGCGCCGGCTTCACCATGACGATGTCGGCGCCCTCCTCGACGTCGATCAGCGCCTCGCGTACGCCCTCGAGCGCGTTGGCCGGGTCCTGCTGGTAGGTCCGACGGTCGCCGGACAGCGACGAGTCGACGGCCTCGCGGAAGGGGCCGTAGAAGGCGGAGGCGTACTTCGCCGAGTAGGCCAGGATCGAGACGTCGGTGTGGCCGTCGAGGTCGAGGGCGTCGCGGATGACCGCCACCTGCCCGTCCATCATCCCGCTCGGGCCGACCATGTGGACCCCGGCCGCGGCCTGGGCCTGCGCCATCTCGGCGTAGACCCGCAGCGTGGCGTCGTTGTCGACGCGACCGTCCTCGGCCAGGACGCCGCAGTGGCCGTGGTCGGTGAACTCGTCGAGGCAGAGGTCGCTCATCACGGTCAGGGCGTCGCCCACCTCGGCGACGACGTCGGCGATCGCCACGTTGAGGATGCCGTCCGCGTCGAGCGCCCCGGAACCGAGGGCGTCCTTCGCCTCGGGGATCCCGAAGAGCATCACGCCGCCCAGGCCGAGCTCGGCAGCCTCGCGAACCGCCGCTTTGAGGCTGTCCCGGGTGTGCTGCACGACGCCGGGCATCGACGAGATCGCGACGGGCGAGTCGATGCCCTCACGCACGAAGACCGGCAGCACCAGCTGGCGCGGTTCGACCGTCGTCTCGGCCACCATCCGTCGCAGCGCCGGGGTGGCGCGCAGGCGGCGGGGACGGATCGCGGGGCCGGTCAGGTCGTCGAGAGGAGCCATGGATCGATCCTCTCACTGCCTGCGCAAGGGGCGGGGCACACAGCACGGGCGCACGGGAAACGCACCGCGCCCCGCCACCGACCACGGGGGTCGGCGCGGGGCGCGGGGCTGCGCTGGGCGCGGGCTGCGCGGGGCAGCAGCGACTACTTCGCGGCGGCCTTGCGGCGGCCCGAGGCCTTGCGGTCCGACGGCTTGGTGACCGGCTGGCCCGCCTCGACCATGGCGGCGCGACGCGCGGCCCCGAAGTCGGCCAGGGCATCGACGAGCAGGTCGACGTCGGGCTTGGGAGCCATCACGTCGACACGCAGGCCGTGCTCCTCGGCGGTCTTCGCCGTGGCGGGTCCGATGACCGCGATGATCGTCGACGGGTGCGGCTTGCCGGCGATGCCGACGAGGTTGCGCACGGTGGACGACGAGGTGAAGACCACCGCGTCGAACTTGCCCGTCTTGATCGCGTCGCGGGTCGGCGCCGGCGGCGGCGCGGCACGCACGGTGCGGTAGGCGGTGACGTCGTCACACTCCCACCCGAGCTCGCCCAGGCCGGTCACGAGGACCTCCGTGGCGATGTCGGCACGCGGGAGGAAGACCCGGTTGATCGGGTCCAGCACCTCGTCGTAGGGCGGCCACTCGTCGACCAGCCCGCGGGCGGACTGCTCGCCGCTCGGCACCAGGTCGGCACGCAGGCCCCACGCGGCGATCGCCTCGGCGGTCTTGTCACCGACCGCGGCGATCTTCAGGCCCGAGAAGGAGCGGGCGTCAAGGCCGTACTCCTCGAACTTCTCGCGCACGGCCTTGACCGCGTTGACCGAGGTGAAGGCGATCCACTCGTAGCGGCCTTCGACGAGGCCGCGCACGGCCTTGTCCATCTGCAGCGGGTTGCGGGGCGGCTCGACCGAGATGGTCGGCACCTCCTCCGGCACGCCACCGAAGTCGCGCAGGCGCGCCGAGAGCGAGCCGGCCTGCTCCTTCGTACGCGGCACGAGGACGCGCCAGCCGAAGAGCGGCTTGGTCTCGAACCACGACAACGTCTCGCGCAGGTTGACCACGTCGCCGATCACGATGATCGCCGGCGGGGCCACCCGGGCGGAGCGCACGTCGGCCGCGACGTTCTCCAGGGTGGAGGTCAGGGTCGACTGCTCGGTGGTGGTGCCCACGCGGGTCACCGCGACCGGGGTCTTCGGCGACCGGCCGGCCTCGATGAGCGCCTTGGAGCACTCGCCGATGGCCCCGACACCCGACAGCAGCACCAGGGTGCGGTCGTCGGCGTACTGGCGCCAGTCGATGGTGCCGCCGCAGGTCACCACGGCGACCTCGCGGTGGTTCTTGTCGGTCAGCGGGATGCCGGCGTACGCAGGAACGGCCGCGATGGCGGAGACGCCCGGGACGATCTCGAAGCCCACGCCCGCCTTGACGCAGGCCTGCGCCTCCTCGGGACCGGAGGCATACATGAACGGGTCACCGGTCATGAGGCGCACCACCCGCGACTTCTTGCCGTGCTTCACCACCAGACGGCCGCGGGCGGCATTGGTCAGGGGCTGTCCGTCGTCTCCGAAGCCGCCGTCGACGAAGACGGGCCCGGCCGCGACCTCGGCCTCGGCGCCCTCGGCGGGCTCCACCGGCTCGGGCAGACCGAGGACGGTCCGCACCATGGCGGCGTGCTCGGGCGCCTCGGTCACCACCACCTCGGCGGAACGCAACAACTCGACGGCACGCACGGTCAGCAGGCCCGGGTCACCGGGCCCAGCGCCCACGAACGACACCCATCCGGTGGGGGTCGGCTTGTCAGGGGTCTTGCCAGTAGTCATGGACTGCTGCTTCCTCACTGGTGTTTCCATCAGGCTGGTTCCTCCATCAGTTCGGCTGCGCCCGCGGCGAGCATCTCGCTCCCCAGTCGGGTGCCGATGCCAACGGCATCACCGGGCAGGCCGGAGGCGCTCATGCGCACCGTCCGACTGCCGTCCCCGGACAGGGCCACGGCCCTGATCCACAGTTCTTCTCCGCTGTCGCCCTCGGCGACCTCTGCCAGCGCACCCAGCGGGGCGCTGCAGCCGGCCTCCAACGTGGCCAGCACCCGCCGCTCGCAGAGCACTGCGGCCCGCGTGGCGGCGTCGTCGAGCGCGGAGAGCAGCTCGACGAGCTCGGTGTCGGCGGTACGGCACTCGATCGCCAACGCACCCTGGCCGGGGGCCGGGAGCATCTGGATCGGGTCGAGCAGCTCGGTGGCCTCGTCGCTGCGGCCGAGGCGGTTGAGTCCGGCACCGGCGAGCACCACGGCGTCGAGCTCGCCGGAGGCGACCTTGCCGATGCGGGTGCCCACGTTGCCGCGGATCGCCACCACCTCGAGGCCGAGGCCGAGGGCAGAGAGCTGGGCGGCACGACGCGGCGAACCGGTGCCGACCCGGCTGCCCACGGGCAGCTCACCCAGCGTGAGGCCGTCGCGCGCCACCAGGACGTCGCGCGGGTCCTCGCGGCGCGGGATCGCCGGCAGGGCGATGCCCTCGGCGGGAGTGGTCGGCAGGTCCTTGAGCGAGTGGACCGCGAAGTCGACGCGCCCGTCGAGCAGGGCGTCACGCAGCGCCGAGACGAAGACCCCGGTGCCGCCCATCTGGGCCAGCGGGCCGCGGTTGACGTCGCCCTCGGTGCTCACGTGCACCAGCTCGACCTCGTGGCCCAGGGCGCGCACCATCTCGGCGACCGTCCCCGACTGCGTGGTGGCCAGGGCGGAGGCACGGGTGCCCAGGCGCAGGACGCGGGTCATGAGTTGCCCCCCTCGACGATGTCGGAGCGGGTGACGGCCGAGACGGCGTCGGGGTCGAGCGCGAAGAGCTCGGCCAGGGCGGTGGCGTAGGAGATCGCGCCGTCCTCGTCAGCCAGCTCGCGCACGCGCACGGTGGGCTGGTGCAGCAGCTTCTCGGCGACCCGGTGGACCGTACGTCGCACCTCGGCCACCACCTCGGGGTCGGCCTCGCCCAGGCGCGCCTCGAGGCGCTCGAGCTCCGACTCGACGACACCGGTCGCCATGGTGCGCAGCGCCACGACGGTCGGGGTGACGGAGGCCTGACGACGGGCGGAGAGGAAGGCCCGGACCTCCTGGGCCACGATCTCGCGGACGCCGGCGACGCTGCGGACCGCCTCGTGGTCGCCACCCAGGCGCTCGGCGAGGGCGGCCAGCCCGAGGATCTCGACGCCGGGCAGCTCGGCGGCAGCCGGGTCGACGTCGTGCGGCAGGGCCAGGTCGAGGACGGTGAGCGGCTGCGTACGCCCCTCACGGGCCTCCGCGACCTCGGCGGCGGTGAGCACCACGCCGGAGGCGCCGGTGCAGGTGACCAGGAGGTCGGCGGAGCCGAGGGCGTCACCGAGCTCGTCCATCGGGACCGCGCGGACGCCGTCGTGCTCGTCGGCCAGACGCTGGGCGTTGGCCAGGGAACGGTTGGCCACGACGACCTCGCGAGCGCCCTGGCGGGTCAGGGTGGCGACGGCGAGCGAGGCCATCGAGCCGGCGCCCAGCACCAGCGCGGAGACGTTGCGTACGCCGTCGTCCCCCAGCGCCTCCTGCAACGCCGCGGACACCATCGAGGGAGCGGCGGAGTCGACGTCGGTCTCGGCGTGCGTGCGCTTGCCGACGCGCAGCGCCTGCTGGAAGAGGGAGTTGAGGGCGGGACCAACCGTGCCGAGCTCCTGGCCGACGCGCAGGGCGTTGCGGGCCTGGCCGAGGATCTGGCCCTCGCCGAGCACCATCGAGTCCATGCCCGCGGCGACGTGGAACAGGTGCGAGACGGCACCGTCCTCGTAGTGGACGTAGAGGTACGGGACCATGGCCTCGGGAGCCGCGCCGGAGCGGGCGACGAGCAGGCGGGAGAGCTCCTCGACGGAGCCGTGGAACCGGTCGACGTCGGCGTAGATCTCGAGGCGGTTGCAGGTCGAGATGACCGCGGCCTCACCCACGTGCTCGGAGTCGGCGGCGTCGAGCACCAGCTTGCGGGCGCCGTCGGCGTCGAGCGCCAGGCCCTCGAGGACCGACATCGGGGCGGACTTGTGGGAGATGCCCACGACGAGGACGCTCATGACACTCCTCCCGGTGCGAGCGGGGCTGCATCGGTCGCGGCAACCGCCTCGACCGCCGCCTTGCGCTGCTCGTGGTAGGCGAGGATCTGGAGCTCGATCGAGAGGTCGACCTTGCGCACGTCGACGCCGGCCGGCACGGCCAGGACGCTGGGCGCGAAGTTGAGGATGCTGGAGATGCCGGAGGCGACCATGCGGTCGGCCACCGACTGCGCGGCCGCGGCGGGCGTCGCGATGACCCCGATGGCCACGGCGTGGTCGGCCACGATCTGCTCGAGCTCGTCGAAGGGCCGTACGGCGATCCCGGCGACCTCCTCACCGGCGCGGGCCGGGTCGGCGTCGAGCAGCGCGACGACGCGGAAGCCACGGCTGCGGAAGCCGGAGTAGTTCGCCAGGGCGTGGCCCAGGTTGCCGATGCCGACGATGACGACGGGCCAGTCCTGGGTGACACCGATCTCGCGGGCGATCTGGTAGGTCAGGTACTCGACGTCGTAGCCGACGCCACGGGTCCCGTAGGAGCCGAGGTAGGAGAGGTCCTTGCGCAGCTTGGCGCTGTTGACGCCGGCCGCCGCGGCGAGCTCCTCGCTGGAGCAGGTCGCGATGCCGCCCTCGGTGAGTCCGGTGAGCGCCCGCAGGTAGACGGGGAGTCGAGCGACCGTCGCTTCAGGGATCTCGCGCGCATTCTCGCCAGAGGACCGTGAACTCACTGGGACATCTCTTTCCAGCCGCAACGATCCACCGGGGGGCTCCGGGGGCGGGAATCGCTCGACCCGGCCACTTTATGAGTTTGTGAACGTGAGAACAAAATCTTCCCGCCCTTCGGCTACCACAGGTGAGGTGCGCCACAGCAGGCGGGTGGCCGTCTTCGGGTCGGGGTTCGAGCGGCCTCCTCGACGGCCAGCGGAGCGACCGTCAGCGCACCAGCGCCGCCCGCAGCCTCGCCTCGTCGACGCGCCAGAAGTCGTGCTGGCGGCCGTCGACGAAGGTCACCGGGATCTCCTCGCCGAAGCGGTCGTAGAGGTCCTCGTCGGAGTCGATGTCGATCTCCACGAACGACTCCCCCAGCTCGGCGCAGACGCGCTCGATGACGGCGCGCGCGTCGTCGCAGAGATGGCAGCCGGGTCGCCCGTAGAGCGTGATGCGTGGTTCGGCCATGGATCCATCATCCCAGCCGGTGGTGAGGCCCGGGCCCGCGCAGGTCCTGCGGACGGGCCCGCACCGCCACGGGGGTCAGTCCTCCCCGATCAGCCCCAGCGCGCGGCGACGCTCGATGCCCCGCAGGCGCCCCTTCTCGACACGGCCGGTGACGGTGACGGGCAGGGAGTCGAGGACCTCGATGCGCGACGGACGCTTGAAGCGCGCCAGGCGTGCCTCGACGTGCTGACGCACGGCGGCCTCGACCTCGTCCGGCGGGCCGTCGGAGACGACGTACGCGACCACGGCCTGCCCGCTGGCCGGGTCGTCGACACCGATCACTGCCGCGCCGGTGACGCCCTCGACCTCGGTGATGACGTCCTCGACCTCGGAGGGGTAGACGTTGAAGCCCGAGACCACGAGCATGTCGCGCACCCGGTCGACGAGGAAGAGGTCTCCGGTCGGGTCGCGGTAGCCGACGTCGCCGGTGGACCACCAGCCGTCGTCGCCGGGGCCGTCGGCGCCGTCGGGCCAGTAGCCGCTGAAGAGGTTGGGTCCGCGCACCTGGATCTCGCCGGGGTCGTCGCCCTCGAGGTGGCCGGTGTGCTCGTCGACCAGGCGCACCTCGACGCCGGTGAGCGGGCGGCCCACCGAGCCGGGGAGCGAGGGGGCACCGCGCATCGTGGTGGTGACCACCGGGGCCGCCTCGGTGAGGCCGTAGCCCTGGTGGACCTCCAGCCCGGTCTCGGCGGTGAAGCGCTCCATCACCTCGGCAGCCAGGACGGCCGAGCCCGACAGGACGAGCCGCACCGGGCCGAGCCGCTCCTTGACCTGGTCGCGTCCGATCCAGTGGCCGAAGACGGCCGGGGCCAGCGGAAGCACGGAGATCGCCTCGTCGTCGATCAGGTCCAGGGTGCCCTCGGGGTCGAAGCGGTCGACCAGGACCAGCTTGGCGCGGTGGCGCAGCACGCTCCCGAGCACCGCGTTGAGGCCGTAGACGTGGAAGAGCGGCAGCACGCCGAGCACGACGTCGTCGCCGTGCATCATCGGCGGGTCCGTGTCGGCGACCTGCTCGATGTTGGCCAGCAGCGCGCGGTGGGTGAGCATCGCGGCGCGCGGACGTCCGCTGGTGCCCGCGGTGTAGAGCAGCGCGGCGAGCCGCTCGGGGTCGGCGACCGGCACGAACTCGGCGGGCTCCCCCGAGACCAGCTCGGCGTAGGTCGTCTCGTCCTGGCGACCCTCGCCGATCACCACGACGTGGGGGTCCTTGGCGCGGGTGAGCAGCTCGGGCTCGAGGTCGCCGGCACCGGGCAGGGGCGTCCCGGCGAGGGCGGCCCGCACCATGGCGACGGCCTCACGGGCGTGGCTGGCCGTCTCGGCGTCGGCCACGATGAGGCGCGACCCGGAGTCGGCGATCTTCCGGGCGAGGTCGTACGCACCCGTCGCGGGGTTGACCGGCACCGCGACGGCGTGCGCACGGAGCGTGCCGAGGTAGGTGGTGACGAACTCGAGCCGGTTGCCGAGCACGAGCATCACGCGGTGGCCGCCCACGACGTGGAGGCGGTTGAGGCCGTGGGCCACGCGCGCGACCTCGTCCTCGAGGCGCGCCCAGGTCAGGCTGCGTCCCCCCACTTCCACGAGCGCGAGGCGTTCCGGGCTCTCCGCAGCGGCGGAGGCCACGAGGTCGGCGACGTCGGTGGCACCAGGCATGCTGGTGATACTGGCACATCCAACGATCACCTCTCACCTAGTCTGGGACGGTGACCCAGTCGGAGAAGCACCGGCCGCCCGCACGGCCACAGGACCTGCGTCGGCGATCGGCGCTCGCCGGCGAGGCAGCCGCTGCCACCGCCGAGGTGGAGCACGCGCTGTCGCTCCCGCAGGACGACCGCGCCGCCGCCTTCTTCGACGTCGACAACACGGTGATGCAGGGCGCGAGCATCTACCACCTCGCCAAGGGCCTCTACAAGCGCAAGTTCTTCGGCACGAAGGACATCGTCGGCGCCGTCTACAAGCAGGCGTACTTCCGCTTCGTCGGCGTCGAGGACCCCCACCACATCGCGGAGACCCGCGAGTCCGCCCTCGGCTTCATCAAGGGCCACACCGGCGCCGAGCTCGAGGAGCTGGGCGAGGAGATCTTCGACGAGGCGATGGCACACCGCATCTGGCCGGGCACGCGTGCGCTGGCGCAGATGCACCTCGACCAGGGCCAGCGCGTGTGGCTCGTGACCGCGGCGCCGGTCGAGATCGCCTCGACCATCGCCCGCCGGCTCGGGCTGACCGGCGCGATGGGCACGGTCGCCGAACGCGACCCCGACGGCGTCTACACGGGTCGCCTGGTGGGCGACCTGCTCCACGGCCCCGCCAAGCGGGAGGCGATCCTGGCGCTCGCCGAGCGGGAGGGACTCGACCTGGCCCGGTGCTCGGCCTACTCCGACTCCATCAACGACCTGCCCATGCTGGAGCTGGTCGGCCACCCCGTGGCGATCAACCCCGACTCCGACCTGCGCCACCACGCGCGCAGCCACGGGTGGGAGGTCCGCGACTACCGGACCGGTCGCCGGGCCGCGCGCCTCGGCCTGCTCGCCGGAGCGGTCGGCGGAGTGGTGGCCGGCGGCGTGGCCGCCGGGCTGGCCGCCCGCGACCGCCACCGCTGAGCCGGGCCGGCTGGCGGGTCAGCCGAAGACGGAGTCGCGCTCCAGCAGCAGCGAGAAGAGGGTCTGCTGGATCGTCTCGCGCACCTGGTCGGTCAGGTTGAAGACCAGCATCGGGTCCTCCGCCTCGGCCTCGTCGAAGGCGTCGGTGCGGATCGGCTCGCCGAACTCCAGCAACCACTTCGACGGAAGCGGCACCAGTCCCAGCGGGCCGAGCAGCGGGAAGAACGGGGTGACCGGGAGGTACGGGAGGTTGAGCATCCGCGCCAGCGTCGGGAGGTTTCCGACGATCGGATAGATCTCCTCGGCACCCACCACCGAGAGCGGGACGATCGGTACGCCCGTGCGCAGCGCCGCGGAGACGAAGCCGCCACGACCGAATCGTTGCAGCTTGTAGCGCTCACTGAAGGGCTTGCCGATCCCCTTGAAGCCCTCGGGCCAGACGCCGACGAGCTCACCGCTGGTCAGCATCCGCTCCGCGTCGGCCTGGCAGGCGAGCGTGGCACCGAGGCGGCGAGCCATCGCCGCGACCAGCGGGAGGCGGAAGACGAGGTCGGCGCCGAGCGGACGCAGGAAGCGACCCGTCTGGTCGTGCACGGTGACCATCGTCATCAGCGCGTCGACGGGGATGGTGCCCGAGTGGTTGGAGACCACCAGGGCGCCACCCTCCTCGGGGATGTTCTGGATGCCGCGCACCTCGATGCGGAACCACTTCTCCGCCAGCGGGCGCAGCATGGCGAGGAGCAGGCGCTCGGTGAGCTCGGGGTCGAAGCCGAAGTCGTCGATGTCGTACTTGCCCTCGAGGCGCCGGCGCGTGAACGCCATCAGCTCGGCGAGCCGACGCTCCCAGTCGCCGCCGAGGACCTCGCGGGCGCCGGCCTCGATGGCTGCGGTCCAGTCGGCCAGGGGGATCCCGGGGATCGACCCGCGGTCGTGGGTGGTGGTGGAGGAGGTCCGAGGCGCCTTCGATGCGGCAGCGGTCGGCGCGGCAGAGGGCTCGCGCCTCGCGTCCTGGGCTGGAGGCTTCGGCGTGCCGTTCCCGGCCGCGGCGGACGAGGGCTGGCCCGGCTTGGCGCCGCGTGAGGCGGCGGGCGGCCGAGGGGCACCTTGGGCACGGGAGGCTCCACGAGCCAGACCGCGGGCAGCCGCCGAGGGCTTCGTACGCCCGGTGCCACGGCCGGGCTGCCCGTTGGTGCCGATGGGGATGATCTCTGCCTCAGGCACGACGCGCTCCTGCCGTGGCCGGGGTGGACTCCGCCTCCAGACTCTTGGCGAAGTCTGCGAGGGCGTCCTTCGTCGTCCACTGGGGAGTGAATCCCAGGACGTCGCGCATGCAGGTGGTGTCCACCCCACGACCGTAGGTCAGAAAGGCCAGCTGTTCACGCGAGAAGTCCGCCAGTCGGGCCGAACGCAGGGCACTCGCGGTGCGTCCGATCGCGAATCCGGGCATCGGGACGTTGGCCTTGCCGAGCCGACGGATGACCTGGGAGAGCAGCAGCATCCCGTCACCGGCGATGTTGAACGTGCCGGCGACGTCGGTGGTGGCGGCGTGGCGCAGCACCGCGAAGAGGTCGCGCTCGTGCAGGAACTGCACGCGGGGGTCGTAGCCGAACACGGTCGGCACGAACGGCATGCGCAGGTAGTTGGTCAGCGGACTGACCACGTGCGGGCCGATGACGTTGGCGCAGCGCAGCGTGGTGACGCGGACGTCGGGGCGACGGCGGGCGAAGCCGCGGACGTACCCCTCGATCTCGTAGACGTCCTGGGCGTAGCCCGAACGCGGGACCGACTTGGGCCCCATGTCCTCGGTGAACATCGCGGGGTCGCGGCTGCTGGCGCCGTAGACCGTGGTCGTCGACTTCACGACCAGGTGCTTGACCGTCTCGACCTTCTGGCAGGCAGCCAGGAGCTGCATCGTGCCGATGACGTTGAGCTCCTTCATCGCGTTGCGGCCACCGGAGCTGCCGGGGGTCGCGATCACGCTCATGTGGACGACGGTGTCGACCTGCTCACGAGCGATGACCTTCGCGATGACGGGGTTGCGGATGTCGGCACGGACGAAGGAGACGTCGCCGATGTCACCGCGTGGTGGGACGACGTCCACACCGATGACGCGGTCAATGGAGGGGTCGGCTGCTGCGTGGCGCGCAAAACGGCGCCCGATGTCCCGGGAGATCCCGGTGACCAGCACGACCCTCCCCATGGCCGCTGGGTCTTACTTGCCGAGCTTGCGACGCTGCACGCGCGTCTTCTTGAGCAGCTTGCGGTGCTTCTTCTTCGACATACGCTTGCGGCGCTTCTTGATGACAGATCCCATGGGACCACCTTTCACACGTACAACGGGCCGAGCGAGCCGGTCGACCCGTCGAGCCAGACCAGCCTAACGGCCCGGCCGCTCCCAGCAGAAACTGGTTCCACGGGTGGAGGGGCCGAGCCGTCGCCGGCGCGCGGTTTCAGCCGGCGTTGAAGAAGCTCTTGCGCAGGTACTCGTTGACGTCGTCCTCGGTGACCCGGAACGAGCGGCCCACGCGCACGGCGGGCAGCTCGCCGCTGTGCACGAGGCGGTAGACGGTCATCTTGGAGACGCGCATCACTGCGGCGACCTCGGCGATCGTCAGGAACTTGATGTCCGACATGTCCGACGGATTCACCATGGCACACCGATCCTTCTAGGCCGCACGGCACCGGCTTCCCCACCGGTGTCACAAACGTGTGGCGCGTGAGCCGAGGATAGGCCTTGTGTGACCAGTGGGGAAGAAGAACCTTCGGCAAAGTGCCCATAACACGGCGTGTCGCATTGATTTAACCCAATTTGGGGTACTCACTTCGAGTTGCACCGTTGTGGTTCGCCGAGTGGGAGCGCCCCGGCCGGGACGTGCCGATCAAGGGCTGGGGATCAGGGCTGCGGGTCGAGCCCGTGGAGGGGGAAGACCTCCATGCGGGTGGCGTGGATCGCCCGGTCGAGCCACGCCTCCGGGTCGTAGCCCTCGCGCCAGTCGCGGTAGGCCGGGACGCGGCCGTCGGTCATCCGGAACGGCACCTGCTCGTGCCGCTGCAACGCCACGTAGGTGCGCCACTCGACGGGAGTGTCGGCCTGCGGGTCGATGGGCTGGCCCGCCATGATCGCCAGCAGGTGCGTCCACGCGCGCGGCACGACTGACGAGACGGAGTAGCCGCCACCGCCGGTGACCACCCACTTGCCCTCGGTGAGCTCGTGGGCGAGGTCGTGGAGGGCCTCGTACGCCGCTCGCTGACCGTCGACGCTGAGCATGAGGTGGGTGAGCGGGTCCTCCATGTGGGAGTCGCAGCCGTGCTGGGTCACCAGCACCTGGGGCTGGAACTCGCGCAGCAGGGGCGGGACGACCGCGTGGAAGGCGCGCAGCCAGCCCGCGTCGGCGGTGCCGGGCGGCAGGGCGACGTTGACGGCGCTGCCCTCGGCGCCGTCGCCGCCGGTCTCGGACGGGAAGCCTGTGCCGGGGAAGAGCATCTGACCGGTCTCGTGCAAGGAGACGGTGAGCACGCGCGGGTCGTCCCAGAAGATCTTCTCGACGCCGTCGCCGTGGTGGGCGTCGACGTCGATGTAGGCGATGCGCTCGACCCCCTGCTCGAGGAGCCAGGTGATGCCGACGGCGACGTCGTTGTAGATGCAGAAGCCGCTGGCGCGGTCGGGCATCGCGTGGTGGAGGCCGCCGGCGATGTTGGCGCTGTGCAACGACTCGCCGCTGTGCACCTGGCGGAACGCCTCGACGCTGGCGCCGACCACGTGGGCCGAGGCGTGGTGCATGTCGAGGAAGACGGGGTTGTCGTCGGTGCCGAGGCCGTGGGCGTGGTCGACCAGGCCCTGGGTGGTGCCGACCCGCTGGACCGCCTCGATCAGCGACTCCGAGTGCACCTTGGCGATCAGCTCCAGGTCGGCCATCGGTGCGGGCACCAGCTGGAGACCGTTGTCGGTGAGGCCGAACTCCTCGACCAGCCGCATCGTGAGGTCGACGCGGATGGGAGCCATCGGGTGCTCAGGGCCGAAGTTGTACTCCGTCAGCGACTTGTCGAAGACGACGGTCGCCGGGCCGTGACACTCCACCATGGGTGGGACGGTACTCGTTGGATGTGCCGCGCATCTCACGTCCCTCAGTGTGGGCACTGGTAGACGGCGCGCTGGGGGCGGCGCGCGCGATCGGTCAGGAGCCGGCGAGCTCCACCGAACGGTCACGGGCCGCAGCGGTGGCCTCCACGAAGGCCGACCGGAGCCTGTGCTGCTCCAGCTGGGCGAGGGCGGCGGCGGTGGTGCCGCCGGGCGAGGTGACCTGCTCGCGCAGGAGCGCGGGGTGGGTCCCGGTCTCGCGCAGCATCGTGGCGGAGCCGTGCAGGGTCTGCACCGCGAGCTCGGTGGCGACGTCGCGCGCCAGCCCCAGGTGGACACCGGCCTCGATGAGGGCCTCCGCGACGAGGAAGACGTAGGCCGGGCCCGAGCCCGAGATCGCGGTGACCGCGTCGATCTGCTTCTCGGGGAGCGTCAGGACGCGACCGCAGGCGCTGAGCAGCTGCTCCGCCGCGGCGAGGTCAGCGGCGGTGGCCGCCGAGCCGGGTGACATGACCGACATGCCCTCCCCCACGAGGGCGGGGGTGTTGGGCATGACGCGGATGACGACGACGCCCTCGGGCACGAGGCCCTCGAGGGTCGCGATGGTGACGCCGGCGGCGAGTGAGATGACGACCTGACCGGCGCGCAGGCTGCTGGCGACCTCGCCCAGGACGGACGCGACGTCCTGCGGCTTCACGGCGACGACGAGGGTGTCGGCCTGCTGGGCGGCGGCGACGTTGTCGACGACCTCGATGCCGTGCTTCTCGGTGAGCTCGCGGGCGCGGGCCTCACGCTTCTCCCCCACCAGCAGGGAGTCGAGCGGACGTCCGGCACGGATCAGTCCGGCGAGCACGCTCTCACCCATCGCACCGGCACCCAGGATCGCGGTCTTCGTCATGCGGGTCATTGTGCCCGTAGTCGCCGACGGCCGTGGTCGGACGTCACCCGAAATGGGGAACTGTGGGCCTCCCGCCCCTCGCTCAGGCGCGGATCTCCACAGGCGAGCGTGGACGCACCCCCCGACGCGCGTCGATTTCCCTACGCTCCCGAGGAGTCACCTCGGACAGGTCACCTCGGGAAAGGTCCTCCATGCGACGCCGTACGTCCACCCTCCGCCCCCTCCTCTGCGCCGGGCTGCTGTCGCTCACCCTGCTGCTCGCCGGGTGTGCGGAGGCGGATCCGCAGCCGAAGTTCGAGAAGCCGGCGGCTTCGCCGTCGGTCGCGGGGGAGGAGACGGCGGAGGAGTTCATCGAACGGTGGAACGACGAATACAACCGATTGATTGCCGGGGAGCCGAACTCGTGGCGAGAGATGACCGCGTCCTGTGATCCATGCATTCAAGCGGCAGACACCGTTGAGTCGTACTACGAGGCCGGAGGCGGCGCCAAGACCGAGGGCCGACGGATCATCGCCGTGAAAGTAGGCGAACCCGTGCAGGGGCAGTACCTGGCCAACGTGAGAATCAAGAGCGCCCCAACCACGTACCGCGAGGCCGCAGACGCTCCCGAAAAGCAACTCTCCGGGGGAACGTGGACGTATGACGTGACCCTTACCCGAGACGGCCGTGAGTGGAATTTCATCACCTTCGTGAAGAGGGCGCAGTGAGCAGGGTCGGCGTTTCGGTCGCCGCGCTGTTCATCTCCCTCAGTTCACTGACCGTCCCAGCCGCCCACGGAAAGGACGGCACCTGCTCCGCAGGAGGCGACCTGGGGGACGTGGAAGCAGTCTGCGCAGAGACGGCAGAGGAAGCACGGAAGCGAATCAACAAGGACGGCACAGGGCCTGGCGCCTCGTTCCTGTATCGCGCGACCCTCAAATGCCGGGGCGAACTGGACGCTGATGGCATGTGCGACATGATCGGTTGCGGCGACTCTAACGAAGCCCGCTTTGTCTACTCGCTCCAGCGGTCTCCTATCGGGCTCACCCCACCTGCTTGGACGCACGTCGTTGACGTCTGCCTCACCTCGCCCGACGAACTCATCCAGACCATCTCCGCTGCCGACGTCGCCCGCGAGTTCAAGCGCCTCACCTGGCCCGCCGCCCGCATGACCATCCAGCCACCCGACGGCGAAACCCTGGTCAACCTGCCCACGATCTTCTTCACCAACGACACCGCCAAGCAGACCCAGACCGTCACCCTCCTCGGCCAGACCGTCGAGATCGAAGCCACTCCCACCGAGTGGACCTGGCGCTGGGCCACCTCCGGCGACGGCGGCACCGCCGACGATCGGGCTCCCCTCACGACCACCGACCCCGGGGCACCCCACCCGAACGCGACCGTCACCCACGCGTACACCCGCGCGGACACCACCGTCCGCCCGAGCCTCGACGTCACCTACACAGGTCAGTACCGCGTCAACAACGGCCCCTGGGAAGAGATCCCCGCCACCCACACCGTCACCGGCGCACCGCAGAGCCTGCGCGTCCTCGAGGCACGCCCGACCCTCGTGCGGTGACCCCTGCGGTCACGTGAGCAGCCGTCACCGCAGGGGTCAGTCGTACGGGACTTTGCCGACCTCGACGGTCCGGCCGCCGCTGATCAGGAACAGCTGACCGTGGGGGCCCGTCCACAGGTGGTCGGGCGCGTGGCCTGACCTTCCGTCCGGACCGGCCACGGGGTCAGGGACGACGTCGTACCTCCATCGACCCTCCGTCTTCGCCCGATGGTGACGCCGACAGAGCGGAGCCAAGTTGTCCGGCGTGGTGCCCGGACCCGACGGATCGTCTGGGTCCCACGGCACCACGTGGTCCAGGTCGCCACTACGGGCATCGCGGCCGCAGAACGGGAAGACGCAGCCACGGTGTCGGAGCACCACCTGTCGTCGCATCCGTGGCGGCGGATCGTGCCGTGGACTCCACGAGGCGTCCGCCAGGTCAAGCACGGGGGTGACACTCACGCGGCAGCTTCCATGGGTCTGACCGAGCCACTGACCCAGCAGGTCGCTCGTGATCGGCCCGAGCCGCTCGACCTCCGCGATCGCGATCCCCTCGCCGCTGCTGGCGCTTCCCGCGAACCCGGCAGCGAGCGTCGCCAGATCGGCGAGCGAGGTGTGGACGTACAGCTGGAGCGCAGCACGGGCCGCACGCCCGCCGCCCTTCCCAGCCTTGCCGCCGGCGCCCTCCGCAGCGAACCCGATCGCCAGCTGCTCGGCGCCGTGGCGGGCCAGCAGCACCAGGGCCTTGACGCGTCGCGCGCCCGCTGGGTCGTCGTCCCCGACTTCGCCCAGGGCTGCGGCGTCGGCATCGATACGCGCCAGGACCTCGCCCAACGCCACCGTGTCGCCGACGGCCGTCAGCTCGCTGGTGCCGGCCCAGTCGCGCGGGTGGTTGAGCTGCACGTCCCACCGCGAGCGCTCGGCCTCCTCCCGGCTCTTCGCGGGCTCGGGGTCCACCCTGGCCACGGCCAGGTCGAGCAGACGGTCGAGCGCCGCCGTGCCGATCGAACCGGCCGCACCGATCAGCTGGCGGTCCACCCATCGCGCCGCGGCCAGCGACAGGGAGCGGGTCGCCGTCGCGATCCGCCGCGCCTTCCACACCGGCACCTCCAGGGCCCGGACCTGGTCCCACAACCGGGGCAACCGGTGAGCAAGGTCCAACACATCAGCCACCACCGCCTGCGCCGACGCCGGTGACACCCGCAACGCACCGGCCAGCGGCTCAGCCGTGAAGGCGGCCACTCCGGGCGTACCGTCGCCGCCCGGGAACTCGTCGGCCGAGAGCACACCGCCCTCGCCCAGGGCGGGATGGGCGTATGCCCAGCGCAGCACCCACTCGAGCTGCTCCACCTCCAGCAGCGCGACCAGGTCGCGGCGCTCGGCGACGGCCGCGAGCATCGAGCGCTCGTCGAGGTCGTCGGGGGCGAAGGGGAGTTCCATGGGTCAACTCAACCGGAGGGCGCCGACGGTTTTCAGGACCCGCATCACACGGCACGATGGGCCCATGACCCGCTTCCCCGCATCCCTGCATCCCGGCGACACCATCGGCGTGACGGCGCCTTCCGCAGGCGCGGTCGGCGCGGGGATGGACCGCATCCGGTTCTGCATCGACTGGCTCCGCGAGCAGGGCTACGAGGTCGTCGTGGGCGACTGCCTCGAGGGCAGCGGCGTGACCTCCGCCCCGGTCGAGCAGCGCGCGGCCGAGCTGACCTCGATGCTGTGCGACCCGGCGATCCGCTGCGTCCTGCCGCCGTGGGGCGGGGAGACCGCCATCGACGTGGTCGACCTGCTGGACTGGGACGCGCTCGCAGCGGCCGAGCCGACGTGGATGGTCGGCTACTCCGACCTCTCGACGCTGCTGCTCCCGATCACGACCCGCCTCGACTGGGCGACGATCCACGGCGACAACCTCGCCGACACCCCCTACCGCCCGCCCGCGGGGCTGCTGTCCTGGCTGGAGCTCGCGTCCTCTCCCGGGCCGCACCTCCAGCGCGACTCAGGGAAGGTCACCACCTGGGGAGACTTCGCCACGGAGCCCCACGCCGTCGAGTGGCGGGGGGTCGGCGAGGGCAGCTGGCGCCTGCACGGTGCGGACTCGCTCTCGGCGAGCGGGCGGCTGATCGGCGGCTGCGTCGAGACGGTCGGGCACCTCGCCGGCACGGCGTACGGCGACGTCGCCGCCTTCGGTCAGCGCCATGCCGACGACGGCCTCATCGTCTACCTCGAGGCGTGCGAGGACGCGGCGTACTCCGTCTGCCGCCACCTGCACACGATGCGTCTGGCTGGCTGGTTCGAGCACGCCAACGCCATCCTCATCGGCCGCACCCGCGCCCCCGACAGCAACGGGATGACGCAGGACGAGGCCGTGCTCGACGCCCTCGGCCGCCTCGACCTGCCGATCGTGTTCGACCTGGAGATCGGCCACGTCGGGCCGCACCTGCCGCTGGTCAACGGCGCGCTCGCCACCGTGACCGTCGACGGTGACAACCACACGCTGAGTCAGGAGCTGCGCTGACGGCAGGCTCAGGCCTGGGGTGAGGTCTGCCCCAGGTGCGTACGCGCGAACTCCAGCGACTCGCGCAGGTCAGCGACCCGCTCCTCCTTCGAGGAGCAGCGGCGCGTGTTGATCTCCAGCACGACGGCGCCGTCGAAGCTGGTCTCGGAGATGTGCTGGAGGAACTTGTCCGCCCCCATCTTCCCGCGCCCCGGCACCAGGTGCTCGTCCTTGGCGCTGCCCGTGCCGTCGGTGAGGTGCACGTGCTGGAGGCGCGATCCCATCCGCTGCGCCATCTCGATCACGTCGTCGCCGGCGATCGCCGCGTGGGAGATGTCGATGGTGGTGTGCGCGAAGTTGCCGGCCGACGGGTCCCAGTGCGGCAGGTACATGCCGCTCGCCGTGACGCCGCGCTTGCCGGCGGTCGCGCGCCAGGGATACATGTTCTCGACGGCGAAGTGCAGGCCCGTCGACTCCTCGAGGTCGGCGATGCCCTCCTCGAAGCGGGCGGCGTAGTCCTTCTGCCACCGGAAGGGCGGGTGCACGACCACCGTCGGGGCGCCCAGCGCGTGGGCGAGCGCGGCGGAGCGGTGCAGCTTGCCCCACGGCTCGGTGCCCCAGACCCGCTGCGTCCAGAGCAGGCACGGGGCGTGCACGGCGCAGACCGGCATCTGGTGGTGGTCGGAGAGCTGCTTGAGCGCGGCCGTCTGCTGGGCGACGCCGTCCATGCCGACCATGACCTCGACGGCGTCGTAGCCGACCCGGGCCGCGTAGGCGAACCCGGCCGCCGTCGACTCGGGATAGATCGAGACCGTCGAGAGCCCCACGGTGATTGCCATGTCAGTCCGTACCCCGTCGGTCCAGGATTGATGTGGTCGAAGCGCTCGAGGATGACGCCCTCGCGCAGTGCCCACGGGCAGATCTCGAGCTCGGGGAGGTCGAAGATGTCCATCACGGCCAGGGCGACGAGCGCGCCGGGCACCATCTGGTGGGGCGCGGCTCGGCGAGACGCCGGGCAGGTCGGCCATCTTCTCCGGTGGCGTCGCGATCAGCGTCGGCAACCAGGCCTCGAGGTCGTCGCGGCGCAGCGTACGAGGCACGAGGTGGCCCTCCGAGGACGGCGCGGCGCCGCAGATGCGCGCCAACGAGCGGAAGGTCTTCGAGGTGGCGGCGGCACGGTGCGGGGCCCCGTGGCGCAGCAGGTGTCCGGCGTCGCGGGCGATCTCGGAGCGGATGCGGCGGCGCAGCTTGCGCAGCGACACCTCGTCGGGCGCGTCGGCGCCGAAGTAGTCACGAGCCAGGCGCGCTGCGCCCAGCGGGATCGACCACGCCACGTCCGGGGACTCGTCGGGGCCGCCGGCGATCTCCAGCGACCCGCCCCCGATGTCGAAGACGGCCAGCCGTCCGGCCGACCAGCCGAACCACCGGCGTACGGCCAGGAACGTGAGGCGTGCCTCGTCCTCCCCCGACAGCACCTCGATGCGGGTGCCGGTCTTGTCGGCGACGTGGTCGAGCACCTGGTCGGTGTTGTCGGCCTCGCGCACCGCAGAGGTGGCGAAGGAGAGCATCTCCTCGCACCCCTTGTCCTCGGCGACCTCCATCGCGGCCGCGGTGAAGTCGGTGAGGGCCTCGATCCCGGCGGACGACATCGAGCCCTCGGGAGTCAGGTGCTCGGCGAGGCGGAGGGGCACCTTGTAGGAGAACGCGGGCAGCGGCGCGGCGCCAGCGTGCGCGTCCACGACGAGCAGGTGGCCCGTGTTGGAACCGATGTCGAGGACGCCCAACCGCATGCTCCCAACCTACCCGGAGGATCGTGCGGACCGAGGACGGTCGCCCAGAACCTAGAATCGCGAGGTGCCCGAAGTCGACCTCGTCTTTCCCCGCGTCCACGTCGAGTTCGCGGACCCCGCCGACGCCGAGCAGGTCTTCCGGTGCGACCTCACGTGGCTCACCTCGGCGTGGACCTGCATCTTCGGCCAGGGGGTGCCCGGGCATCTACGACACCTCCCCCGACGTCGGCTGCTGCACCCTCGGCGCGCACTTCTCCGACGCCGAGGACGAGCAGCGGGTCGCCGGTTTCGTGGCGATGCTGACCCCCACCCAGTGGCAGCAGCACCCCGGCGGCGAGGTCACCGAGGGCGACTGGGTCGAGCTCGACGACGACGGGGAGCGCAAGACGCGGGTGAGTGTGGTCGACGACCAGCCGGCGTGCGTCTTCGCCAACCGTCCCCGGTTTCGCCGGCGGGGAGGGTTGCGCCCTGCACGGCCTGGCCCTGCAGATCGGTCGCAACCCCCTGGAGACCAAGCCCGACGTCTGCTGGCAGCTGCCGATCCGACGCACCTACCGGACCGTCGAGCTGCCGGACGACACCTCGTACCTGGAGATCTCGATCGGCGAGTACGACCGTCGCGGCTGGGGTCCCGGGGGCCATGACCTGGACTGGTACTGCTCGGGCAACACGGAGGCCCACGTCGCCCCGGACCCGGTCTACGTGACGCACGCCGCCGAGCTCACCGAGCTCATGGGCGCCCCGGCGTACGCCGCCCTGGTCCAGCACTGCGAGGCCCACCTGCGCTCGCGCTCGGCACTGGCGATCCATCCCGCCAGCCGCGGCCATCACGCGTGAGGTCCTGTTTCAACCACAACCCTCGATGTCAAGAGACATAGACCCCGGTTTATGTCTGACATCTGGGCTGTGGGAACAATCTCACCATGCGCCTTGACCACCTCTCCTACGCCGCGGGCCCTGACGGTCTTGCAGGAACAGCCGCGCGCCTGGGCGAACTGCTCGGCGCCGATTTCGTGGACGGCGGTGTCCACCCGCGATTCGGCACCCGCAACCGCACGCTCGCGCTGGCGGACGACACGTACCTCGAGATCGTCGAGGTTCTGGACCACCCGGCTTCCGACAAGGCCCCCTTCGGTCAGGCCGTCCGCGCCCGCTCCGCCCTCGGCGGCGGCTGGCTCGGCTGGGTCGTGAAGGTCCGCGACATCGCGATCGCCGAGCAGCGCCTCGGTCGCGAGGCCGTGCAGGGCAACCGCCGTCGCCCCGATGGCGTCGAGCTCCGCTGGAAGCAGGTCGGCGTCAACGGCCTCATCTCCGACCCGCAGCTCCCCTTCTTCGTGCAGTGGGAGACTGGCAAGGAGCTCCACCCGAGCGCCGGTGCCGACGGCAGCACGGCCCTCTCGGCCATCGAGATCGCCGGTGACCCCCAGCGGGTCAGCGAGTGGCTGGGCCAGCCGGTCGAGCACCCGCTGGAGGACGTGAAGGTCGACTGGGTCGCCCCGAGCGGCACGCCCGGCATCATGGCCGCGCACTTCCAGACCCGCAACGGGATGGTCCGGATCTGACCTCGTGGCGGGGCCTGGCGCCGCACGGCGTGCGGCCGAGCCCCAACATCTGGCACCACACCGCGACGTACGAGGTCGAGAACCGCGCCGTCGACCCTGACGGCCACCTCGTCGCCGCGATGCGCGAGACCGCCTCGTGGCGCGCCCGGACCGTGCTCGACCTGGGCTGCGGCTCCGGATTCCACCTGCCGTTCTTCGCCGAGGACGCCGCGCAGGTGATCGGCGTCGAGCCGCACCCGCCGCTGGTGCAGCTCGCGCGCCGGCGCACGAAGGCGCTGCCCCACGTCAGCGTGCTGCCGGGCACCGCGCAGGCGATCCCGCTGCCCGACGCCTCGGCCGACGTGGTGCACGCGCGCTGGGCCTACTTCTTCGGCCCCGGGAGCGAGCCCGGCCTCGCCGAGCTGGACCGCGTCGTACGCCGTGGTGGCACCGCGATGGTCATCGACAACGACGCGACCCGCTCGACCTTCGGTGCCTGGTTCCGTCGTGGCTACCCGATGGTGGACCCCGTCGCCGTCGAGCGTTTCTGGTCCTCGCACGGCTGGCAGCGTCGCAGCATCGACATGGGCTGGCGCTTCTCCTCGTGGGCCGACCTGGAGGCGGTCGTGAGGATCGAGTTCGACCCCGCGACGGCCGAGGCCGCGATCGCGGAGCACCGCGAGCGGCACGGCGACGCCCCCTCCGGCCTCTCGGTCGACTACGCGGTCAACCTGTGGTGGAAGCACTTCTGACCTCCGCGCGCCCGGGGACGGTGGAGTTGTCGGCGCCCTCCCCTACCGTGCTCGCATGACCAAGTCGACCCGCACCCGGACCACCTACCGCTGCTCCGAGTGCGGGTGGGAGACCGCGAAGTGGGTCGGACGCTGCGGCGAGTGCCAGGCCTGGGGCTCAGTGGCCGAGGCCGCCTCGGTCGCACCTGCCGGCCGCACGGCGTTGGCCGCGGTCACCTCGCCAGCCGTGCCGATCGGCCAGGTGCCCGTGGAGGACGCTGCCTTCCGCTCCAGCGGCATCCCCGAGCTCGATCGCGTCCTCGGCGGCGGGCTCGTGCCGGGTGCGGCGATCCTGCTGGCCGGTGAGCCGGGGGTCGGCAAGTCGACATTGCTGCTGGAGGTGGCCGCGCAGACCGCCCGCACCCGCCACCGCACGCTCTACGTCACCGGCGAGGAGTCCGCCTCGCAGGTGCGCCTGCGCGCCGACCGTACGCACGCGATCCACGACGAGCTCTACCTCGCTGCCGAGACCGACCTGGGCGCGGTGCTGACGCACATCGAGGAGGTACGACCGACCCTGCTCGTCGTCGACTCGGTGCAGACCATCAGCGCCTCGGGCGTCGAGGGCGTTCCCGGTGGGGTCACGCAGGTGCGCGAGGTCGCCGCGGCCCTGGTGCGGATGGCCAAGACCCGCAACATCACCACCGTCCTGGTCGGACACGTCACGAAGGACGGCTCCATCGCCGGTCCTCGCGTGCTGGAGCACGTGGTCGACGTGGTGCTGCACTTCGAGGGTGACCGCAACTCGCGCTTCCGCATGGTGCGGGCGATGAAGAACCGCTTCGGGCCCGTCGACGAGGTCGGCTGCTTCGACCTCTCCTCCGAGGGCATCACCGCCGTCACCGACCCGACCGGCCTCTTCGTGGAGCACCACTCCACCCAGGTGCCCGGCACCTGCGTCGCGGTCACGATGGAGGGCCGCCGGCCGTTGCTCGCCGAGGTGCAGGCGCTCGTCACCCCGACGGCCGCCGAGCGCCCACGGCGTACGACGTCGGGCGTCGACTCCTCGCGCCTCTCCATGGTGCTCGCTGTGCTCCAGCAGCACTGCGGCATCCGGCTGCACAACCACGACGTCTTCGTCTCCACCGTGGGCGGGGCCAAGCTGGTCGATCCTGCGAGCGACCTCGCGATCCCGGTGGCCGTCGCCGGCGCCTGCTTCGACGTCGCCGCCCCCGCGGGCGTGGTGGCGATGGGCGAGATCGGCCTGGCGGGTGAGCTGCGGCGCGTCCGCGACCTGCCACAGCGACTGGCCGAGGCGAGCCGGCTCGGGTTCCGCGTCGCGGTCGTGCCGGGTGAGCGAGGTCCCTCGAAGTCCCGCTCGCCGGAGTCGTGGACGGTCGACGGGATGCGGGTGCTCGACGTGCAGGACGTCGCCTCTGCGCTGCGGCTGCTGCGCCTGACCAAGGGTGACTGACGACGCGCCGCGACAGGGCGCCGGCGAGGGCATGGTCGGGCCTTCCGGCCGCTACACTGACGCTGCTGAGGGCTGGGCGCCCTCGGTGGTGAGGGACGGAGAACCACGTGGTCAACATCGAGCGCAGCGATGAACTCCTGCGTCTGCGGGCCACCCTCGCCTCGATCGCCCCCGGCACGGCCCTGCGCGACGGACTCGAGCGCATCCTGCGTGGCCGGACCGGCGCCCTCATCGTGCTCGGCTACGACAAGCTCGTCGAGTCGATCTGCACCGGCGGCTTCACGCTCGACGTGCCCTTCACCGCCACCGGCCTGCGCGAGCTCGCCAAGATGGACGGCGCGATCATCCTGGACAAGGACGTGACGCGCATCCACCGTGCCGCCGTGCACCTGATGCCCGACCACACCATCCACTCCGACGAGACCGGCACCCGGCACCGCACCGCTGACCGGGTGGCACGCCAGACCGGATTCCCCGTCGTGTCGGTGTCCCAGTCGATGCAGATCATCGCGATCTACGTGGGCGAGACCCGCCACGTCCTCGAGGACTCCGGACAGATCCTTTCGCGGGCCAACCAGGCCCTGGCCACGCTGGAGCGCTACAAGCTGCGTCTCGACGAGGTCTCCTCGACGCTCTCCGCGCTCGAGATCGAGGACCTCGTCACGGTGCGTGACGTCGCCGTCGTGGCCCAGCGCCTGGAGATGGTGAGCCGGATCTCGGCGGAGATCGAGGACTACGTGCTCGAGCTCGGCACCGACGGCCGCCTCCTCTCGCTGCAGCTCGAGGAGCTCATCACCGGCGTCGACGCCGACCGCGAGCTGGTGATCCGGGACTACCTCCCCGCCGGCAAGAAGCCCAAGTCGCCCGCGGAGGTGCTCGCCTCGCTCGGTGAGCTCTCGCCCACGGAGCTCGTCGACCCCGGCGCCGTCGCCAAGGCCCTGGGCATGACCACGGGAGACCACCTCGACGGCGCCGTCGCCCCACGCGGCTACCGGCTCCTCGCGAAGGTGCCCCGCCTGCCTCCCACCGTCGTCGACCGCCTGGTCGAGAACTTCGGCGGTCTCCAGCAGCTGCTCTCCGCAGGCATCGACGATCTCCAGACCGTCGACGGGGTCGGCGAGCTGCGCGCCCGCTCGGTGCGCGAAGGGCTTTCGCGCCTGGCGGAGTCGAGCATCCTCGAGCGCTACGTCTGAGGGTCCTCCCTCGTCCTCACGGGACGGCGGCAGGAGCCGTGGACGTCAGCCGTTCGGCTCGACCGCTCCGGACGGCTTCGGGCTCGAGGCCGGCTTCTTCGGCTTCTTCTTCTTCGGCTTCTGCTGCTTCGGCTCGACCGTCTTGGTCACCGTGACCGGCGAGGGCCTGGCGAGCTTGAACTGGACCGACGTCGGCTCGCCCGCGTAGGCCGCCGCGTTGACGTGGTACCACCCGGCGCGGGCCCAGTCGGTGAGGTTGGAGCACTCCTCGTCGGAGCGACGACCGCTCCACGCCATGACGACCTTGGTCTCGTGGTCGCGGTAGACGGTGACGTCCTTGGTGGGGATCGCCTTCGGGCAGTGGCGGCTGTGCCAGATCTCGTCGGGGTCCTTGCGCGAGCCCGAGTCGATCTTCACCGTCACGCTGCGCGAGGAGACCTGCCAGGTGCACGCCTCCGCGGTCTTGGTGGTGAGCACGAGCGTGATCGGCAGCTGGGCGCCGGAGCGCTTCTCCGGCACGTCGGGGGTGACGACGACGTCGTCGTTGGTGCAGACGCCGTCGGGGGCCGGGAGCGGGGGCTTGGTCGGCTTGGCGCGGGCCGATGCCGAAGGGCTGGCTGACGGGGTCGCGGTCGGCGACTCGGTGGTCCCCGCCTTCTCCGTCGTCTCCTTGCTGACCGTCGCCACGGCGTCCTCGTCGTCGGACTTGGCGTCACTGCTGCTGGTGAGCAGACGGGCGGTGCCGAAGACCACCAGGAAGGCGACGACGAGCACCAGGGCACGGCGGAACCAGTAGACGCGGGGCGGCAACGGACCCTTGGGGGAGGTCAGCGCGGACATGCTCGAAACGTTAGTCACAGCGACCACCCGGACTCGGGAGACTCTCCGGAGCCCCAGGACTTGTTCGAGGCGGTGGTGGCTACGATCGCCGCGATGAGCACGCTCCACGCACCGATCCTCGACTGGTATGCAGCGCACCAGCGCGACCTGCCCTGGCGACGTCCTGAGGCGTCCCCCTGGTCGGTCATGGTCAGCGAGTTCATGCTGCAGCAGACGCCGGTCTCGCGGGTGCTGGGACCGCACGAGGCATGGCTGACCCGGTGGCCGACGCCGGGTGCCCTCGCCGCCGAACCCACCGGTGAGGCCGTACGTGCGTGGGGGCGCCTGGGCTACCCGCGCCGTGCCCTGCGCCTCCACGCCGCCGCGACCGCCATCGTCGAGCGTCACGGTGGGGAGGTGCCAGCGGCGTACGACGACCTCGTCGCCCTGCCCGGCGTCGGTGACTACACCGCCTCGGCGATCGCCAGCTTTGCCTTCGGTCGCCGCCACGTCGTGCTCGACACCAACGTGCGCCGGGTCTTCGCCCGGGCGGTGAGCGGCGTCGAGTTCCCGACCACCGCCCCCACCCGCGCCGAGCGCGACCTCGCGACCACCCTGCTGCCCGAGGAGCCGGCGGTGGCCGCCGAGTGGGCCGTGGCCGTCATGGAGCTGGGGGCCCTGGTCTGCACTGCCCGGTCACCGCAGTGCGGCGACTGCCCCGTGCGGGAGCAGTGCACGTGGCTGCGGGCCGGGCAGCCGGCGTACGACGGTCCACCGCGCCGCGGGCAGGCGTGGGACGGCACCGACCGGCAGTGTCGCGGTCGCCTGATGGCGCTGCTGCGCGACGACCACGGCGCTGTCCACGCCAGTCGCCTGGTCTCGGCGTGGCCGGACGCTGGTCAGCGGGAGCGTTGCCTCACCTCGCTGCTCGCCGACGGCCTCGTGGTGCAGGCCGGGGACGAGACGTACGCCCTCCCCTGACCCTCCCCCACACCGGGAGAACGGCAACGGCCCGGTCGCCTCCGCTCTCGCGGGGCAACCGGGCCGTCGTCACGTCAGACGCACCGGGTGGTGCGACGTCACTCGCCTTCGCGGGGGACGTCCACCGGGCCGGCCGAGTCGTCGGGGCCCTCGGGGAGCCCACCCTCGACGTCGATCGTCTCCAGCGGAGGCATGTCCGGCACGGTCGAGTTCTTCTGGCCGGCGAAGGTGAAGGTCGCGGTCGGGCCCTCGCCCTCGACGTCCACGAGCACGATCTGGCCGGGGCCGACCTCGCCGTAGAGCATCTTCTCGGCCAGCACGTCCTCGATCTCGCGCTGCACGGTCCGGCGCAGCGGGCGAGCGCCCAGCACCGGGTCGTAGCCGCGCTCAGCGAGCACCCGCTTGGCGGCCGGGGTGACCTCGATCGTCATGTCGCGGTCGCGCATGCGCAGGTCGACGGAGGCGATCATGTTGTCGACCATCGCCACGATCTGCTCCTGCGTCAGCGGCGGGAACACGATGACCTCGTCGACGCGGTTGAGGAACTCGGGGCGGAAGTGCTGCTTGAGCTCCTCCGACACCTTGGCCTTCATCCGGTCGTACGTGCCCTGGGTGTCGGACGCGTTGCCGAAGCCGAGGCTGACGCCCTTGGCGATGTCACGCGAGCCCAGGTTGGTGGTCATGATGATGACGGTGTTCTTGAAGTCGACCACTCGACCCTGGGAGTCGGTCAGGCGACCTTCCTCGAGGATCTGGAGCAGCGAGTTGAAGATGTCGGGGTGGGCCTTCTCGACCTCGTCGAAGAGGACGACCGAGAACGGCTTGCGGCGCACCTTCTCCGTCAGCTGGCCACCCTCCTCGTAGCCCACGTAGCCGGGGGGCGAACCGAAGAGGCGCGAGACCGTGTGCTTCTCGGCGAACTCGCTCATGTCGAGCTGGATGAGCGCGTCCTCGTCGCCGAAGAGGAACTCGGCCAGCGTCTTGGACAGCCACGTCTTACCGACGCCCGAAGGACCGGCGAAGATGAACGAACCGCCGGGGCGCTTCGGGTCCTTCAGGCCGGCACGGGTGCGGCGGATTGCCCGGGAGATCGCCTTGACGGCGTCGTCCTGGCCGATGACGCGCTTGTGGAGCTCGTCCTCCATCTTGAGCAGACGGGTGGACTCCTCCTCCGACAGCTTGACGATCGGGATGCCGGTGGCGACCGCGAGGACCTCAGCGATGATCTCCTCGTCGACCTCGGCGATCTCGTCCAGGTCGTTGGAGCGCCACTGCTTCTCACGCTCGGACTTGGCAGCGATCAGCTGCTTCTCCTCGTCGCGCAGGCGCGCTGCGGCCTCGAAGTCCTGACCGTCGATCGCGGCCTCCTTGCGCTGGCGCACGTCGGAGATCTTGTCGTCGTACTCGCGCAGGTCGGCGGGAGCGGTCATGCGACGGATGCGCAGGCGCGAACCGGCCTCGTCGATGAGGTCGATCGCCTTGTCCGGCAGGAAGCGGTCGGAGATGTAGCGGTCGGCCAGCGTCGCCGCCGAGACCAGCGCCTCGTCGGTGATCGTCACGCGGTGGTGCGCCTCGTAGCGGTCGCGCAGGCCCTTGAGCATCTCGATCGTGTGGGCGATCGACGGCTCGGCGACCTGGATCGGCTGGAAGCGGCGCTCGAGCGCGGCGTCCTTCTCGAGGTGCTTGCGGTACTCGTCGAGCGTGGTGGCACCGATGGTCTGGAGCTCACCGCGGGCCAGCATCGGCTTGAGGATGCTGGCGGCGTCGATCGCGCCCTCGGCGGCACCCGCACCCACCAGGGTGTGGATCTCGTCGATGAAGAGGACGATGTCGCCGCGGGTCTTGATCTCCTTGAGCACCTTCTTGAGGCGCTCCTCGAAGTCACCGCGGTAGCGCGAGCCAGCGACGAGGGCGCCCAGGTCGAGGGTGTAGATCTGCTTGTCGCGCAGCGTCTCGGGGACGTTGCCCTTGACGATGTCCTGGGCGAGGCCCTCCACGACGGTCGTCTTGCCGACGCCCGGCTCACCGATGAGCACCGGGTTGTTCTTCGTGCGGCGCGAGAGGATCTGCATGACCCGCTCGATCTCCTGCTCGCGACCGATCACCGGGTCGAGCTTGCCCTCGCGGGCGGCCTGGGTGAGGTTGCGGCCGAACTGGTCGAGCACCAGCGAGGACTGCGGGGTCTCACCGGCGCTCGAGCTGGCGCCGGCGCTCGCTCCGGCCGTCTCCTTGCCCTGGAAGCCGGAGAGCAGCTGGATGACCTGCTGGCGGACGCGGTTGAGGTCGGCCCCGAGCTTCTGCAGCACCTGGGCGGCGACGCCCTCGCCCTCACGGATCAGACCGAGCAGGATGTGCTCGGTGCCGATGTAGGAGTGGCCGAGCTGCAGCGCCTCGCGCAGGGAGAGCTCGAGCACCTTCTTGGCGCGGGGGGTGAAGGGGATGTGGCCCGAGGGAGCCTGCTGACCCTGGCCGATGATCTCCTCGACCTGGGCCCGGACGGCCTCCAGCGAGATGTCGAGGGACTCCAGCGCCTTGGCGGCCACACCCTCACCCTCGTGGATGAGGCCGAGCAGGATGTGCTCGGTGCCGATGTAGTTGTGCGAGAGCATGCGGGCCTCTTCCTGGGCCAGCACCACCACTCGTCGGGCTCGGTCGGTGAACCGCTCGAACATCTGCGCTCCTAACGTCTCTGGTCTCCAGCCGCGCACGGTGCACGCACAGACGTGGAGACACTGGGCTCAACGCCCAGCACCAGCCTACGTGTTCCCGGTGACAGGGCCAGTCCCTCCGCTCACAGCGAACAGTGCCGTCGCCCTCGGGACGTCGTGCCGCGCGATCAGCGGCCGCGGCGCACGACCAGCGTGACCTTCTTCGGCGCCGGAGCCCTCACGTACGGGGTCCCCACGTGCCGCACCCGCAGCTGGTGGCGACCGGGTCGCTGCGCCGGCAGGACCAGCCTGGCCCAGCCGTTCCTGCCCACCGTGGCGCGCACGACGCGGCGCCCGACCTTGACGGTCACCCGCCCCTGCGGGACCGCCGCGCCCTTCACGTAGGTCTCCGAACCGGGGAGCGTGCGTACGCGCACCCGCAGGGACACCTTCCTGCCGCGCGGGCGGGCGACCTTCGCAGGCACCCGGAGCTGGGCCAGGTCGGGCTTGACCTTGTAGCTGCGCGACGTGGCCACGCCGACCGGCACCCCGGGCACGTGGAGGCGCTCGCGCACCTTGATCTCACTCCCGACGTCGGCCGCGGTGATCTCGTACTCGAGTCCCGACGCCCCCGCGATCACGCGACCGTCGCGCAACCACTGTCGCTCGATGCGGCTGGCGCGCAGCGGCTCCCACAGGGCCGGGTCGACCCGCAGGACGTAGCCCCGGCCCCTGGCCGGTGTCGCGGAACGCTGGACGAGGGGGTTCCACATGGCGTTGGGGGCCGGCGCCTGCGGGGCGGGGAGGCGACCGAGGTCGATGAGGTGGAGCTGACCGCCGGAGACGTGCACGACGCGGTCACCGTCGGCCGAGAGGTCGTGGCCCGCCTCGCCGTCGACGCCGCGCGCGACGGTGCGCGTGGTGCCCCGATCGACGTCACGCACGACCAGGTCGGTGCCCGTGTCGCGCGTGAGGGCGAAGAGCACCGTGCCGCCGTCACGGTCGGCCACCGGGGTGGCGGAGGTGCCGGTCAGCGACCACCCCTTGTCCTCGACGTCGGCCTGCACCTCCGAGCCGGCGGCGAGCGTACGCAGGTGGGTCGCCCTGCGCGGGCGGTCGCCGGGCTCGCGCTGCGGGCGTACGAGCGCGAGGCTGCTCCCGTCGGCGCTCAGCGACGGCGAGGCCCCGGGCGCCACGTCACGGTGGCTCACGCGGTCGGACCCCGACGCACGGGTGGCCAGCACGACGCTGGAGGCACTGCTGCTGGAGGCGTTGCGGGTGAAGGCGATCCGGGTGCCGTCGGGGTTGACGCTGGGCTCGGTGAAGTCGGCGCCGGCCCGGTCAGGCGAGACGAGGCGCAGGAGGGACTCCCCGCGGCCGCCGACCTCGGCCAGCACGACGTCGCTGCCAGCGCCTGAGCCCGCGCCGTGGAACGGCTTGTCGATGATGTCGGTGGCGCGGGTGGTGAAGACGACGTGCGTGCCGTCCTCGGAGATCTCGGGTTCGGCCGAGCCCTCGTTGCCCGGCGTCCGGTCGACGACCTCGCTGGAGACGAGCCGGGTGATGCCCCACCGCACGTCGGTGACGTAGACCTGCGACGCCGGGTCCCAACCGGTGGAGTGGCCGGCGGAGTGGCGGGTCCAGGCGATGACGTTCCCGTCACGGCTGGTCGAGGTCTGCGCGACGGAGCCGCCGCGGTCCTCGACGCCGGTCGTCACCCGGGTCGTCTCGCCGGTCGCCGTGTTGTGGCGGTAGAGACCGCTCGTACCGTCGACCGCGCCGGCGAACGAGATCCACACTCCGTCGGCCGAGAGCGAGGGGTCGGAGACGACGACACCCGGCGGGACAGGGATGCGCGCGGCCCCGACGTGGGGCGCAGCTGCCCCGGCGGCGACGAGCGCCGACCCGGGAAGCGCGCTCGACACCAGAGCCGCCGTCACGGCACACGTGAGCAGAGCTCGGCGCATCGATTCACTTCCCCATGGTCGACACCCGGGCAGGAGACACCGGGCCTCCACAGCATCCCCCGGCTCTCGCGGAGCGACGACCCCGATATTGGGGAGGTGAAGCACGACAGAGCCCGGCCTCCCCTGGGCGGGGACGCCGGGCTCCGTCGGTGCGTCAGGTCAGTTCGCGGCCTCGTACGCGGCGACGACGCTGGCGGGCACACGCCCGCGCTCGGAGACGTCGTAGCCGTTGGCCTTCGCCCACTCGCGCACGGCCTTGGTGTCGGTGCCCGAGCCGGAGCTCTTGCGGGCGGCGCCACCGCGCCGCGACCCGGTGACCTTGCGGGCGTGGCCCACGTAGCCGGAGAGTGCGTCGCGGAGCTTCTGGGCGTTGGCGTCGGTGAGGTCGATCTCGTACGTCGCTCCGTCCAGGCCGAACGTGACGGTCTCGTCCGCGGGGGAACCGTCGAGGTCGTCAATGAGGACGATGCTTACCTTCTGAGCCATGGAATTCCTCTGCATTGGGGGACGAACAATTAAAGGGAACCGTACTCCCTTTTCCGCGTCTCGGAAAAGGCGAAGCGCATTCTGGCATGATTTGGCCGCTTTCAAGCAACGCCCGATCGGGCCATTTCATTGACCTGGGCGAATACGACCGCCCCCACCCGCGGCCTTTTCCTTGAATGAGCCACCCACACCGAGTCGCATTTGGATTCCATGCCGTTCGCATTCAACGGCGGGTGATGCGCACCTGGATCCGGACGGTCTCGGCACGCTTGACGTGCGGGGTGCCGGCGTACGAGACACGCACCGTGTGACGCCCGACTCCCAAGCCCTTGAGCCGCACGGTCATCCGCCCGTCGGCGTCGACCTTCACCGCTTTCGAGCGCTTGCCCCCACTCACTTGGACCTTGCCCTGGGGGCGGACCCCGAAGTCGTGGCGCACGCGCACCGTGACCACCACCGGGGCGCCGGCCTTCACGCGCGAGCGGGCGACCTTCGCCGTCAGGTCGCTGCCGGGCTTGACGGCCTTCGTCGCGGCCGAGACCGCGGACACCGGCTCGCCCACCACGGGGGTGAGCGTCTCGCGCACCGCGATCCGCTTGCCGAAGTCGGCCGGCGTCACGACGTACGTCCGTGCCTTCGCCCCGGGAATTGGTCGACCGTTGCGCAGCCACTGGTAGGTGGGTGTGAAGCCATCGGCGTCCTCCCACGTGCCGGCCTTCGCGACGAAGGAGTACGACGGCCCCTTCGCCACCTTGGCGCGCGCCTGGGCAGGGAGGGCGGTGTTGACGGGCACGGGCGGCGCGACGGGTTCCCCGAGGTCGGCGGTCCAGGCGGTCGTGCCGTCGACGCTGAGGGCGGCGAAGAGGACGTGGCGCCCCGTGCCGCTGATGGCGGCACCCGAGACGCCGAACGCCGAGCCCGGGTGGGCGGTGGAGACCCACGTGGTCGTCCCCCGCGCCACGTCACGCACGAACACCTCGACCGCGAGACGCCCGGGGCCAGACGTCATGGCGGTGAAGAGCACGAAGCGGCCGTCGCTGCTGAGCTCCGGGGTCTGCGAAGGGCTGCGCATCTCGCCGGAGTCGTCGGTGCTCGCTCGCACGGTGGCGCCCGCCGCGACGGTCGTGACGAAGACGCCGGAGTGGGGGAGCTCGGGAGATCCCCCCTCGGCCACGAGGTAGGCGACCTTGCGCCCGTCGGCGCTGATCGCCGGCTCGCTGGCCGCAGCGCCACCGGCTGCGCGCGAGACCAGGGCGAGCGCCCCGGTACTGCGGGTGCGCACCACGACGTCGTCGGTCACGTCGGTGTCGCCGCTGACCAGGTCCTGGTCGGTCACGAAGGCCACCCGGTCGCCGTCGGCGCTGTTCACCGGCGACCCCGACTCCGTGGCGGCGCCGGCGCCCGAGATCCGTTCGACCTCACCGGTCGCGATCTCCTTCACCAGCACGTCGCTGCCCTCGCCACCGGTCCCGTCGGCGAGGTTGGTGGAGTAGGTGGAGAACGCCACGGCCGTGCCGTCCTCGCTGATGTCGGGACTGAACGAGTGTCCGTCGCCGGGCACGCCGTCCGCGGTGGCCGAGACGGGGCGGCTGGTGCCGGACGGACGGTCGAAGACCCGGACCTGCACGGTGGGACCGACGCCGTAGGTGCCCGTGCCGAGGACGTACGCGATGCGGTCGCCGTCGGCGCTGATCGAGAGCTCACCGACGGGCGTGGCCCCGGTGAAGAGCGGCGTCGTGACGCCCGTGGTGCGGTCGGCGACGTAGAGGCCGAAGGTCGCGCCCGCACTGCCCGTGTAGGCGACCCAGCGACCGTCGGCGCTCATGTCGAGCCCGGACGGGTAGCCGCCCAGCGCCACGCCGGCGGGCGGCACCACCTGGACCGGGGACGGGTCGGCGGCCTGCGCCGGCCCGGAGACGGCGACCAGGGCTGCGAGCAGCACCCCCACCACGACGACGGACACCCTGCTGGCACGACTGTTCATGCATCCTCCCAGGACCGGCCGCCCCGGGCACGAGACGATCGAGTCAAGGATGGCGTGAACCAGGTCACATGGCCAGCGTTCTCACCGACGCGTGACGCGCACCCGGACCCGGACGGTCGCGGCACCCTTCACGTGAGGGGTGCCGGCGTACGAGAACCGCACCGTGTGACGCCCGACCCGCAGGCCCTTGAGGCGCACCGTCATCCGCCCGTCGGCGTCGACCTTCACCGTCCGCGACCGCTGGCCCGACCTCACCGCGACCTTGCCCTGCGGGCGGACCCCGAACGCGTGCGAGACCTGCACCCTGCACACCACCGGGGCACCCGCCTTCACCCGCGAGCGGGCGACCTTCGCCGTCAGGGAACTGGCGGGCTTGACGGCCTTCGTCGCGGCCGAGACCGCCCACACCGGGTCACCCTCCGCGGGCGTGAGGGTCTCGCGCACTGCGATCCACTGGCCGAAGTCGGCCGGGCGCACGACGTACGTCGTCCCGGTCGCCCCCGCGATCGGACGGCCGTTGCGCCACCACTGGTAGCTCGGCGTGAGGCCGTCGGCGCCCACCCAGACGCCCGGGGTCACGGCGAGGGAGTACGACGGTCCCGTCCCACTCCCGATCTCGCCGGTCGGGAGCTGGGAGTTGATCGGGACCACGGGCTCGGGATCGGGGAAGGGGGCCGGTGTCGGGTCGCCGAGGTCGTGGGACCACAACGTCTGCTCCGAGGACTCCTCGGAGTAGCTCAGGTAGGAAAGGAGCACGTGACGGCCGGTGCCGCTGATCGCGTGGCCGAACGCATAGCTCGTGCCCGCCTGTCCCCCGGCCGAGACGAGCCTGGTGCTCCCCAGGGCGAGGTCGCGGACGTACACCTCGATCGCGCGTGACGGCGGATCCGTCACGACGCCCGGGAGGGCGCTGAAGAGCACGAACCGGCCGTCGGCGCTGAGCGCGGGGAGGACCCCCGGGCTCCTGAGCAGCCGGTCACCGTCGAGGCTGGCACGCACGGTGGCACCCGTCGCGAGGTGCGTGACGAAAACGCCCGAGACGAGCATGCCCGGACGGCCACCCTCCTGGACGAGGAAGGCGACCCGGCTGCCGTCGGCGCTGATCGACGGCGCGGTGCCCCCGGAGTCAGGAGCGCGGGAGGCAAGGACGAGGGCCTCGGTGCTGCGGGTGCGGACGACCACGTCGGCGTTCTGGTCGGTGTCCGCATCGACGAGGGCCTCGTTGGTCTGGAAGGCGACCCGGTCGCCCTCGGCGCTGATCGACGGGGCGCTTGACTGCGCCGTGACCTCGGTGCCCGAGATCCGTTCCACCGCACCGGTCGCGAGCTCCTTGACGACGACGGCGCTCGTGGGGCCGCCGATGCCGCCAGGACCACCAGTGCCGGGAGCGAGGTTGGTGGCGCGCGTGGTGAAGGCGACCGCGGAGCCGTCGCCGCTGATCTCGGGATCCCACGAGGCCGCGTTGCCGGCGACGCCGTCCGTGGCGGAGACGAGGCTGCTGCTGCCGGTGGAGCGGTCGAGGAGGCGCACCTGGGCCTCGCCCTCGAAGGAGTCTCCGACCTCGCCGAGCACGTAGACGATGCGCTGGCCGTCGTCGCTGATGGAGAGGGTGCCGATCGGGGCGTCGCCGGCGACGAGCGGTGTCGTCACCCCGGTCGTCCGGTCGACGACGTAGAGCCGGTGGGTCGTGCCGGCGGCGCTGGTCGTGGTGCCGGTCCAGGCGATCCACCGGCCGTCGGCGCTGAGGTCCTGCCCCGAGGGGCTGCCTCCCTGGGTCACCCCGTCGGGCGGGGTGACCGGCACCGGGCCGGTGTCGGCGTGGGCCGGGGCGACGGTGGCCGGGGCGACGGCGGCCAGCGGTGCGGCGAGCAGCGCCCCCACGCCGAGGACGGACAGCCTGCGGACCCGACGACCGGTCATTGACCCTCCCCCAGTGGGGCGCCCAGTGGGCGCAACCCTTCCAGCATGCCGCGGCCGGGGCCGCGCCGCCAGAGGCTCAGCAGTTGCGCTCGTGCACCAGACGCAGGCCCTGCAGGGTCAGCCACGGCTCGTGGTCGGTGAAGCACTCGACCTCGTCGAGCAGCAGCGGCGCGTGGTGGCCCGTCGCGATCACCCGCACCTCCTCGGGTGACACGCCGAGCTCTCGGACCATCCGGGCGACCAGCCCGTCGACCTGGGCGGCGACGCCGAAGACCATGCCCGACTGGAGCGCCTCGACGGTGTTCTTCGCGATCGCCTGACGGGGACGCAGCAGCTCGACCTTGCGCAGCTGCGCACCGCGCCGGCCGAGGGCATCGAGCGAGATCTCGATGCCGGGCGCGATGGCGCCACCGACGTACTGGCCCTTGGGGTTGACCACGTCGTAGGTGATCGCCGTGCCGAAGTCGACCACGATGGCCGGACCTCCGTAGAGGTGGAGCGCGGCCAGGGAGTTGATGATGCGGTCGGCGCCCACCTCGCGGGGGTTGTCCATCAGCACCGGCACCCCGGTGCGTACGCCCGGCTCGACGACCACCGCACGCAGGTGCGCGAAGTGGGCGGCGAGCATCTCGCGCCACTCGTGCAGCACCGACGGCACGGTCGCACAGACGGCGATGCCGTCGACGTCGTCGAGGAGCCCTTCGTCGACGAGCAGGCCACGCACCAGCACCGACCACTCGTCGGCGGTACGCCGCTCGTCGGTGGCGACGCGCCAGTGCGCCACGACCTCCTCGCCGTCGAGGACACCGAGGCTGGTGTGGGAGTTGCCGATGTCGGCGGCCAGCAGCGTCATGGGGTCACTCCCCCCCCTCAGTCCTCGTCCAGGTCGAGCCCCAGGTCGAACACCTTCACCGAGTGGGTCAGCGCACCCACGGAGATGAAGTCGACGCCGGTCGCTCCCACCTCGCGGGCGCGCTCCAGGGTGAGTCCGCCCGAGGCCTCCAGCACAGCCCTACCGGCCGTCAGGCGCACGGCCTCGGCCATCGTCTCGTTGCTCATGTTGTCGAGCAGGATGCGCTCGCAGCCGACCTCCAGCAGGTCGCGCAGCTGGTCGAGGTCGGTCACCTCGACCTCCACAGGGAGGCCGGGGAACCGGGCCCGGATCGCCTCGAGGGCCGGCACGACGCCCCCGGCGGCGATCACGTGGTTGTCCTTGACCATCGCCATGTCGTTGAGGCCGAAGCGGTGGTTGACGCCGCCCCCCATCCGCACCGCGTACTTCTGCAGGGCACGCCAGCCCGGCAGCGTCTTGCGGGTGTCGAGGACCTGGGCGCCAGTGCCCTGGAGCGCGTCGACCCAGTGCATCGTCGCGGTGGAGACCCCCGACAGGTGCGAGGCGAAGTTGAGGGCGGTGCGCTCGGCGGTGAGGAGGCCGCGGGCGGGGCCGGAGACCCGCATCACGACGTCGCCCGCCTCCACGCGGGTGCCGTCGGGGACGCGGTCGGTGATGTCGACGGTGTCGCCCATGACGGCGTGGAAGACGAGGGCGGCCACGCCCAGGCCCGAGACGACGCCGGCCTCACGCGCACCGAAGACTCCCGAGGCCCGGGTCTCGTCGGCGATGGTGGCGGCGCTGGTCGTGTCGGTCTCGCCGGGTGGGACGTCCTCGAGCAGCGCCAGGGTGAGGTGGTTCCACAACGCCTCGACGTCGAGCCCGGCATCGGTCAGCTCGGCGACGAGGCCGGCCGGCACCTGGCCCAGGGTGATGGTGGGCAGGGTGACGGCGGGCAGCTCGGAGGCGGGGTTCGTTGTCGCCATCTCAGGCTCCCTTCACGACGGACGGATCGGTGGCCGGTGCGGCGACGAAGTGGGTGGTGGCGCGGCCGTCGACGAGGCGTACGTCGACGTGCCCCCCGCCGAAGCGGAGGTCGTCGCGCTCGGCGAAGTCGTCACGCCAGTGCGAGCCGCGGGTCTCCTCGCGCAGCAGCGCGGCGAGGGCGAGGGCGGTGCTGACGGCGACCAGGTTGGTGGTCTCCCAGGACGGCGTCGCCGGCGTGGCCGAACCCCGTTGGCCGAGCTCGGCGAGCACCTCGGCCGCGGCGACCAGGCCGGCGGCGGAGCGCAGCACGCCGACCAGGTCGGTCATCACGCCCTGCAGCTGGCTGCGAGCCTCGGGGTCGACGAGCCCGGGCACCCGGGCGTCCTCGACGGCGGGGGCCCAGGGTCGCAGCTCGGAGGGGAGCACCTCAGCGATCCGCCGCGAGAAGACGAGGCCCTCCAGCAGCGAGTTGGAGGCGAGACGGTTGGCGCCGTGCACGCCGGAGCAGGCGACCTCGCCGGTGGCGTAGAGGCCGGGGACGGACGTACGCCCCCACAGGTCGGTCGCGACCCCGCCCGAGGCGAAGTGGTGGGCCGGGGCGACCGGGATCAGGTCGGTGCTGGGGTCGACGCCGTGGAGGCGGCAGGTGGCGAGGATGGTCGGGAAGCGCTGCTCCCAGAACTCCGCGCCGAGGTGGCGGGCGTCGAGCCACATGTGCGGACGCCCGGTCTCCATCATCCGGCGGGTGATCGCCTTGGCGACGACGTCGCGCGGCGCCAGGTCGGCCAGCGGGTGCACCCCGGCCATCAGGCGGTTGCCCTCGAAGTCGACGAGGAAGGCGCCCTCGCCCCGGACGGCCTCGGAGATCAGGGGCTGCTGCCCCGTGGAGTCGGGGCCGAGGTACATCACCGTCGGGTGGAACTGGACGAACTCGAGGTCACGCAGCGCCGCGCCGGCCCGCAGCGCCAGGGCCATCCCGTCGCCGGTGGAGACGCTGGGGTTCGTGGAGGCGGAGAAGACCTGCCCGAAGCCGCCCGCGGCCAGGACCACGGCCCGGCAGCGCACCGCCCCGACGCCGTCGTGCTGCCCCTCGCCCATCACGTGCAGGGTCACGCCCGCGACCCCGCCGTCGGCGGCGAGCTGGAGGTCCAGGGCCAGGGCGTGCTGGATGACCTCGATCTCGGGAGCCGCGGCGACCGCGGCGATGAGGGCGCGCTGGATCTCCGCACCGGTGGCGTCACCGCCGGCGTGGGCGATCCGGTCGCGGTGGTGCCCGCCCTCACGGGTCAGCGACAGCTCTCCGTCGTGGTGGTCGAAGTTGGTGCCGAGCGAGATCAGCTCGCGCACCGCGTCCGGGCCCTCGGTGACGAGGACGCGTACGGCCTCGACGTCGCAGGCCCCCGCGCCGGCCACCAGGGTGTCGACCTCGTGCTCGGCCGGGGTGTCCCCCGGGCCCAGCGCCGCAGCGATGCCCCCCTGGGCCCACTGGGTCGAACCGGCGGCCAGCACGTCCTTGGTGACGAGCAGGACCTTGCCGACGCTGTCGCGCAGTCGCAGCGCAGCGGTGAGTCCGGCGATGCCCGAGCCGATGACCACCACGTCGGCCTCGGTGCTCCACCCCGGCTCGGGCGCGTCGAGGCGCCCGGGCAGCGCCGGGGCGAGGTGGGTCGAGGGAGGCGTCATCGCACTCGTGCCAGCTTGTCGATCGCTCAGTTGGCCACGAGGTCGCCGCGGACGAGGTCGTCCGCGCCGAACGTGTCCGCCGGGTCGGCCGAGGTGCCCATGATCCGGTTGTCCTTGTCGACGAAGACGACGTTCGGCTCGAACTCCTTCGCCTCGGCGGTCTCCATCTGGCCGTAGGCGATGAGGATCACCAGGTCGCCCGGGTGGACGAGGCGGGCGGCGGCACCGTTGATGCCGATGACGCCCGAGCCGCGCTCGCCGGCGATCGTGTAGGTCTCCAGACGCGCGCCGTTGTCGATGTCGACGATGTGCACGAGCTCGCCCGGGAGGATGTCGGAGGCCTCGAGGAGGTCCTCGTCGACGGTCACCGACCCCACGTAGTGCAGGTCTGCCTGGGTCACGGTGGCCCGGTGGATCTTGGACTTCATCATGGTGCGCAGCATCAGCTGTCTCCTTCAGTTGCGGCGGAAGCTGCGGCACGGGCGAGGTGACGCGGGACTCCCAGGACCAGGGGCATGTTGTCGATGAGTCGGGTGGCGCCGACGCGGGCGGCGACGAGCACCCGCGCGGGCGTCTCCTCGGTGATCTCCGCCGGCAACGGCGAGAGGTCGGGACGTCGGAACTCGAGGTAGTCGAGGTCCACGCCGTGCGCCTGGCGCAGCTCGGCACGCGCTGCCTCCACCGCGACGTCGAGGCCGTAGCGGGCCGCTTCCTGCGCGGCACGCAGGGTGTGGCTGAGCATCGCGGCGCGGCGGCGCTGCTCGGGGTCGAGGTAACGGTTGCGGCTGCTCAGCGCGAGGCCGTCGGGCTCACGCACCGTCTCGGCGCCGACGACCTCGACACCGGTGCAGAGGTTCTCGGCCATCTGCCGGATCAGCACGAGCTGCTGGTAGTCCTTCTGGCCGAGGACGGCGACGTCGGGACGCACCAGCCCGAACAGCTTGGCGACCACCGTCAGCACGCCACGGAAGTGGGTCGGGCGGCTCACGCCCTCCAGCTCGAGCGCCAACGGGCCGGGGTCGACGGTGATGGCCTCGTCGGTCTCACCGGCGCGCACGCCACCGGGGTAGACCTCGTCGGGCGACGGGGCGAAGACGACGTCGACGCCCTCGGCGGCGCAGACCTCCAGGTCGGCGTCGAGCGTGCGCGGGTAGCGGTCGAGGTCCTCGCCGGGCGCGAACTGCAACGGGTTGACGAAGATGCTCACCACGACGCGGCCGTTCGGGCCGACCTGGGCCCGCGCCTCACGCATGAGGCTGGCGTGGCCCTCGTGCAGGGCCCCCATGGTGGGGACGTAGGCCACGCGGGCGTCGCCTCGGCGGGCGTCGGCGAGCAGGCCGCTGAGCTCGGCGCGGCTGCGAGCCAGCGCCGGGGTGGGGTGGGTCATCGGATCTCCTGGTGCGGCGTACGTCCCTGGCCGCGGTCACTGCGCTCGGTGCCGGCCCGCTCGAGCATCGCCTGGATGCGGGAGGCGCGGATGGGCAGCAGTCGACCGTCGGTGACCACTCGGGCGAGGGTGGCGCGAGCGAGCGCGACGTACGAGTTGAGGGTCTGGGGTGCGTGGGCCGTGATGTCGGCCAGGTGGGCGGAGACGGTCTCGACGTCGCCGCGCACGATCGGCCCGGTGAGGGCCGAGTCGCCGGAGCGCAGCGAGTTGTCGAGGGCGGCCTCCAGCAGCGGGCGCAGTGTGCCGGCAGGATCGTCGGCGCCGGCGGCCCGCAGCATCTCCATGGCCTCGGTGACCACGGTGACGAGGTGGTTGGCGCCGTGCGCGAGGCCGGCGTGGTAGAGCGTGCGGTGCTGCTCGGGCACCCACATCGGGCTGCCCCCCAGGTCGGCGACGAGGCTCTCGGTGAGCTCGCGCTCGGCGGCCGGGGCGGTGACGCCGAAGACGCAGCCCGACAGCCGGGGCAGGTCGACGGCGGTGCCGGTGAAGGTCATCGCCGGGTGCAGGGCGATGGTGCGGGCGCCGACCGCGGTGGCGGGGGCGAGCACGGCGAGGCCGTGACGTCCCGACGTGTGGACGACGACCTGCCCGGGGCGTACGGCACCGGACGCGCAGAGCACGGTGACGACGTTGGCGAGCATGTCGTCGGGCACGGTGAGCAGCAGCAGGTCGCTCGCGCGAGCGACCTCGCTGGGCTTGGCCACCGGTACGCCGGGGAGCAGGGAGGAGATGCGCCGGCGCGAGGCGTCGGACTCACCCGCGGCCGCGACGACGTCGTGGCCCGCAGCGCGCAGGGCAGCGGAGAGGACGGCACCGACACGACCGGCGCCGACCACGCCCACCTTCAGGGTGGTGGTCATTCAAGGCCTCACGTTTCAGTCCCACCGACCATCCCCGTGGGGACCGGTGTGGGTACCAGACGATTTGCTCTGATGTTGCGGTCAACGTGAGCGTACGCCGCGTTGTTCCACCGCGGGAATCCAGCCCGCCTGTGACCTGCGCCACCGACCCTCAGGCCGGGCGGCGGTGGCGCGGGTCGTCGACCTTGAAGGGCCGCGGCGCGCGCGGCATCCACTCGTGCGTCACGTGGTCGACCACGTGGACTCCGGCGGGAGCGTCGATCTGCACCACGCCGGTCGGCACCCGGCCGTCACGCAGGGCGTGGAACACCTCCCACTCACGACGCTTGCGGTGGTTGCGCAGGCTGGTGGCGAACGACTCCGGGTCGCTCCAGTGGGCGAACTCGTCGCCGTCGAGCCACTTCAGCTCCACGCAGAGGCCCTGCGGCAGCTCCACCTGTCGGTAGGTCTCCGGCGTCGTGCGGATCTCCCACTCGGGCGCCTTCGTGTAGACGAAGTCGGGGCCGATCGGGAAGCCCCACTCCTCGGCGTTGCGCAACCCGAGGTCGAGGTAGGCGCGCTGGGGCGACTCGACGTAGAGACTGTGGCGCGGCAGCCGCACGACGGTCTGCGAGGAACCGACCTGCCACGAGAGCGACCTCATCGACAGCTCGCCCTCGCGGGTCAGCACCATGTCGCCGTCCCACTTCCACGAGTAGCGGGTGGAGACCTGCGCGAAGCACCAGTTGTAGAAGTAGGCCAGCGAGTGCACCGACCGCTCCGGGGTCGCGCGGTGCTCGGCCCCGGCTCGCGCCACGTCGAAGGGGTAGTGGGCCACGGTGAGCTTCGCCGAGTGGCCCTCGGCCGCGGCCACCCGAGCAGCCTCCACGGCGGTGCCGTCGGTGGAGCCGTTGTCGACGACCAGCACCTCGTCGACCGCCCGCAGCAGCGGCGGGAGGGCGTACGCGAGGTTCGGCGCCTCGTTCTTGACCCGCAGCACAGCGGTGGCCCCGCGGCGCAGGGGCTCGTCGCGCCGCCACGGCCAGGTCACGTCGAAGTCGGCGTGCCCCTCGAGGTTGCGGATGCCGTCGCCGGTGGCGAGGGGGTTCATCGGGGCGTCACTGACCCTCGCGCTGAGGGCCCTGCGCGTCGCGCCCACGGTCCTGCGCGTCGCGCTCACGGCCCAGCGCCTTGCGGACCCCACGGCGTACGCCGGCAGGGATCTTCGCGCGGACGTCGTGCGGCACGAGGTCGACCAGGGAGTGGGGGGCGGCAGGCGCCGGCTCCACCACCGCGGCCTGGCGGGCGCGGACCTTGCGCGCCTCGTCGCCGCGGGCCGCGACGGCCGTGGAGCGCGCGATGGCCTCGGACTCCTCGTAGAGGTCGGTGTAGGCCTCGCGCAGCTGGTCGAGGACCGCGTGGGCGGCCGGGGTGTCCTCGGCCGGGTCGGTGAGCAGGTTGAGCTGGTCCCAGGTCTCCTGGGTGAGCTCGTGCAGACGCTTAGGCAGCCCGAGGTCGGCGAGCGTGACGGTGACCCGGCGCAGGTTGGGGTCGACGAAGCGGTGCACCGCGCGGATGTTCTCGGAGTCGGCGTGCAGCACCGCGCGCAGGTCGAGGTGCTCGGCCATGTCGGTGGTGGTGCGGACCCAGTCGGTGAGCAGGTCGGCGTAGCGCACGAAGGTCCGGCCACCGCCCTGCTCGTCGCTGCGGGTGGCGCGCTCGGTGTGGAGCAGCATGTTGACCCAGCCGGCGGCCAGGTGGGCCGAGCCGAGCTTGTTGGCGTAGTACTTCTGCTTGGAGCCGACCACCTCGGCGGGCGGGCGCAGCATGGTGGCGAAGACCGGATCGGCGCCCACGCGCAGCGCGCCGACGCGCCACAGGCCGAGGAACCAGCTCAGGCGCGGGTCCTTGACGACCAGCTCGGGCGCGACGGCGAAGTGGCTCTCCAGCCAGTCGGCGACCTTGATCCGGGCGGGCTCGCGGGCCTCGACCCGGCCGGTGTCCAGCCACGCCGAGGGGCGGGCGTCGCTGACCTGCACGTTGACCTCGGCCAGCCAGCGGTCGTGCTGCTCGACGCACCACTTCGGCTCGCCGAACCCCTTGGGGTTCGACTCGTCGGCGACGACCTCGGGCTGCGGGACGTGCATGCCCAGGATCGAGACGATGCCGGCGAGCGTGCTGGTGCCGCTGCGGCCTGCGCCGGCGACGAAGAGGACCTTGCGAGGGGTGGCGCCCTCGTCCTCGGTCGGGTCGATCGGGCGAGAAGTCGGAGCCTGCGTCACAGTCGGGGAGCCTACTGCATGGCACCCCTAGACTCGCCGCCATGAAGTGGCTCCGGAAACGTCGTCCCACGGTCGGGGTGGTCGTCCCCGCCTGGGGCGTGGAGCGGTGGCTGCCGGCCACCCTCGACAGCCTGATCGCCCAGAGCCACACGTCGTGGCAGGCGGTGGTCGTCGACGACGGCTCCCCTGACCGTTCCGGCGAGATCGCCGAGGCGTACGCGGCCCGCGACTCCCGGATCAGCGTGCTGCACACCCAGAACGGCGGGCTCGGCGCTGCTCGCAACCGAGGCGCGGCCGTGGTCGAGGGCGACTACCTCGCCTTCGTCGACTCCGACGACGTGCTCCCGCCGGACTCGTTCGCCACCTCGGTCGCGACGCTGGAGGCGTCCGGGTCGGACTTCGTGGCTGCCTGCCTGCTGCGCGTCGAGGCCGAGCCACCCACCGGCCGCGGCGTGGCGGTGCCCCCGTGGATGGCCCGCATGCACGCTCCTGCGCTGACCGGCGCCCGGATCGCCGAGCGGCCCGAGATCCTCGGTGACGTCTTCGCGCACAACAAGATGTTCCGCCGCTCCTTCTGGGACCGCGAGCGCCTCGCGTGGCCCGAAGGGGTCCGCTACGAGGACCAGCCCACGACGACGCGGGCCTTCCTCGCCGGCCGCTTCGACGTCTCCCCCGCCGTCGTCTACCACTGGCAGATCCGCACCGACGGCACCTCCATCACCCAGCAACGCTCCTCGCTCGCCGACCTGGCCGACCGCTGGACGACCAAGCGGATGGCGCTCGACTCGGTCGTGGCCCATGGCGACGACGACGTCACCCGGGTCTTCATGACCCGGGTCCTGCCGGGTGACCTGTGGGTCTACCTGCACGCGGTGCCGGGCTGCTCCGACGCGTGGTGGGCCTCGTTGCGCGAGGGGATCGTCTCCCTCTGGGGCCCCGACGGCCTGGGCGACTCGATCCTCTCCCCCGCCATGCGGCTGGCGGCCTGGCTGGTGACGCAGGACCGCCGCGAGGACGCCACCCGGTTCGTGACGTACGTCCTCGGCCTCGACGGGCGGCCGGTGCCGCGTACGCCCGACGGCGCCGCCCTGGACGTGCCGGGCGACGTCCTCGCACCCGGCTCGGTGCCGCCCGAGCGGCTCCGGCTCACCCGCTGACGCAGCGCCTACTCACACGCTGAGCTGGCCCCGAGCACGACGACGCCCCCGGAGCCGGGGCTCCGGGGGCGTCGCGACGACTTCTCAGGCGCGCTTGCGCACGTCCTTGGTGGCCTCGATCTTCCAGGCCTCCAGCTCGGCGCGCAGGGCGTCGATCTGGACCTCGAGCTCGGCGACCGCGACGATCGCGTCGGCGGCGCGGCTCTCGCTCTCCTCCAGGGAGGAGGTGAGGCGCTCGACGGTCGACTCGGCGAGGTCGGCGCGGCGAGCCTCGCCGTTCATCTTGAGGGTGGAGGTGGCGGCCCGCTCGAGGGCCTTGCCGAGCTCGACCTCGAGGTGACCGATGACTTCCTCACGCTCGGCGATGCGCGCACGCATCGACTGGGCGAAGGCGACGTTCTCCGCGGTGCGGCGGGCGGTGATGTCGCGGTACGCCTCGGCCTGGCGGGCGCGGTCGGCCGCGGCGTCGCGGCGGGTCTGGGCCAGCTCGGACCAGGTGATCCGGGTGGAGGCGGCGCCCAGGGCGACGGCCGTGAAGGCCGACAGGAGGACCAGCATGAACTGGCCGGTGACGGTCGCACCCAGGACGAGGGCGGCCGCGAGCACGAGCAGTCCGGCGGCGACGGTGATGCGAGTGGAGCGCTGGCGTCGGCGGGCGCTGGAACGGGGCGACGGGGAAGTCATGACCCTCAGGTTAGAGATGAGGGTCAGACTTCGGGACGCGACACGCCCATTCGAGGAACTTGCCTGCGACGAGAACGGCCGCGGCACCCCCCGCAGCAGCCATGGCGACCCCCACACGACCGAGCAGCAGGTCGGGGTGGGAGTCGAACCAGGTCACGCCGTAGCCGACGTAGCCTCCGGCCAGCAGTGCCCCCACGAGCGTGGCGGCGCGGGCCAGCACGAGCCGGTTGACCATCCGATGGGGGTCGAGGGTCGCCCCACTGCTCCGGACGGCACGGCGCGTCTGCACCGCCACCCCCGCCAGCACGGCGGCCAGGAAGACCAGGGCCGCCACCTGGAGCCAGGAGACCGGTGCCGCGTCGTCGAGCAGGTCCACCAGGTCGCGGGTGGCCCACCCGAGGATGGCGCCCACGACGGCGGTGGCCGTCAGGGGGCCGGGGCCCAGGGGCGAGAGGTGCTTCGGCGACAGGTCCTGCTGCCCCTCCTCGTCATCGGGAGGGGGATCGAGGGGGTGGCGGTCGCGGCTCACGGGAGTTCGAGGGCGATGTCCTCGCGCTTGACCACCCCGGTCGTGTCGACCTTCTCCAGGAGCTCGGCGACGGGGCCGTGGTCGAGGAGCACGGCGTCGGACTCGAGCTCGTGCCACGGCACGAGGACGAAGCCGCGCTCGGCAGCACGCGGGTGGGGAAGCACGAGGGTGTCGTCGTTGGCGCGACGGTCGCCGACCTGGATCAGGTCGATGTCGAGCGTACGAGGGGCGTTGCGGACGTCGGTGCGCTCACGGTCGAAGGCGACCTCGACGGTGAGGGCCCGCTCCATGAGGCGGTGGGCCGGGAGCGTGGTGTCCAGCAGCACGACGGCGTTGAGGTAGTTCTTCGACCCCTCGGGGGCGCCGACCGGCTCGGTCTCGTAGACGGAGGAGACGCTGGTGAGCCACACGTCGGGGGTGTCGGCCAGCGCGTTGACCGCACCCTGGAGGGCGTCGAGCCTGTCGCCGAGGTTGGACCCGATGGAGACGACGACGCGGCGGATCGGATGCATCTCCCCGGTCAGGGCGTCGGCGTCGATGATGTGGGGATTCGGCGTCTCAGTCACGTCTGTGTCCTCTTGTGTCTCGTGATGCTCAGGGTCACGTCCTTGAACGTGGCTTCAATCGGCGCATCCGGTTTGTGCACGACCACTCGGACCCATTCAACACGTTCACCGGTGAGGGCCACGTCGGCAATCCTCTGGGCGAGCGTCTCGATGAGGTCCACGGGGTCGTTCTCGACCGCTTCCTTGACGCGGTCGACCAGAAGACCGTAGTGCTCGGTGTCGGCGAGGTCGTCACTGGCCGCCGCCGGACGGGTGTCGATGCCCAGCGTCAGGTCGATGACGAAGACCTGTCCCTCGCGGCGCTCGAAGTCGAAGACACCGTGGTGGCCGAAGCACTCGATGCCGGTGACGGTCAGCTCGTCGGTCATGCGTCCTCCTGCACTCGCCGGCCCTGCGCGGCGGCCAGACGGCGCCACACGGCCAGCGCGTCGGTCGTCGCGCGTACGTCGTGGACCCGCACGCCCCACACCCCGCGCTGGGCCAGCAGCAGCGACAGCGCCACGCCGGCGTGCTCGCGCTCCGGGATCGGTCGGGGGCCGTCAGGGCCCGCCAGCAGCGACCCCAGGAAGCTCTTGCGGGAGGCTCCCACGAGCACCGGGAATCCGAGCGCCTCGACCTCCTCGAGACCACCCAGGAGCTCCCAGTTCTGCTCGCCGTCCTTGGCGAAGCCGAGGCCGGGGTCGAGGACGAGCTGCTCCGCTCGTACGCCGGCGGCCAACGCCGCGTCGACGCGGGCGCCCAGCTCCTGGCACACGCCGGCGACGACACCGTCGGCGTAGTGGGTGAAGCGCTGCATCTGCTCGGCATGGGCACGCCAGTGCATCGCCACGTAGACGGCACCGCTCTGTGCCACGACGTCGAGGATCTCCGGATCGGCCAGCCCGCCGGAGACGTCGTTGACCACCACGGCGCCGGCAGCGACCGATGCGGCCGCCACCTCGGCCCGCATGGTGTCGACGGAGACGGCCACGCCACGCGAGGCGAGCTCGCTGATGACCGGGACGACCCGGTCGAGCTCCTCGGCCAGCACGGGACGGGTCGCGCCCGGACGGGTCGACTCCCCGCCCACGTCCAGGAGGTCGGCGCCGTCGGCGATCAGGCGCGTGGCGTGCTCGACGGCGAGGTCGGTGCTGGCCCAACGCCCTCCGTCCGAGAAGGAGTCGGGGGTGACGTTGACGATGCCCATCACCACCGGGCCCGGTCGGCTCGGCTCGGGCAGGGCGAAGGGCTGGGTCACCGCGTCCCGGACCGGATCAGGGCCATCGCCTCCGAGCGCGTCGCGACGTCACGCATCTGGCCGCGGACCGCAGAGGTGATGGTGCGGGCGCCGGCCTTGCGGACGCCACGCATGGTCATGCAGAGGTGCTCGGCCTCGACCACCACGATGACGCCGCGGGCCTCGAGGATCTCGGTCATGGCGTCGGCGATCTGCGTGGTGAGCCGCTCCTGCACCTGGGGGCGCTTGGAGTAGACGTCGACCAGGCGAGCCAGCTTGGACAGCCCCGTGATCTTGCCGCTGGTCGCCGGGATGTAGCCCACGTGGGCCACGCCGGTGAACGGGACGAGGTGGTGCTCGCACATCGACCACAGCTCGATGTCGCGGACCAGGACCATCTCGTCGTGCCCCAGGTCGAAGGTCGTCGTCAGGACGTCCTCGGCGCGCTGGTGCAGCCCGACGGTGAGCTCTTCGTACGCCCGGGCGACACGCGCCGGGGTGTCGCGCAGCCCTTCACGCTCCACGTCCTCCCCCATCGCGGCGAGGAGCTCGCGCACGGCGGCCTCGGCCCGGGGGTGGTCGAAGGCAGGGACGTCGGCCGGGTCGCGCTCGGTCACGGCGACGGGGTCGGTCACTGCTGCTCCGTCGGGGTGGTGGGCGGACCGGGCGGGGTGGTGGGCGGCGCGGGGTTGACGCTCGGGTCGCCGTGGACGTCGCCACCGGGACCGGGCGGGGTGATCACGGCACCGGCGGAGCGCTCCTGCGCGACGGCCGCGGCCTGGGCGGCGTCGCGGTCACGCACGTGCTGCGGGACCTCCACGGGCGGCAGCTGCGAGGGGACGCGACGCTCCGAACCGGTCCACGCCGGGCGCGCGGGGCGGCGGCGCAGGGGCTCGAAGATCTCGGCGACCTCGGCCTTGTCGAGGGTCTCCTTGTCCATCAGCGCCAGCACCAGGGCGTCGAGGACGTCACGGTTGTCGTCGAGGATGTCGAACGCCTCGTGGTGGGCGTTGTCGAGCAGCCCGCGGACCTCGGCGTCGACCTGTGCGGCGACGGCCTCGGAGTAGTCGCGGCTGTGGCCCATGTCGCGGCCCAGGAACGGCTCGGAGTTGTTGCTGCCGAGCTTCACCGCGCCGAGCGTCTCGGTCATCCCGTACTGGGTCACCATGGCGCGAGCCACGTTGGTGGCCTTCTCGATGTCGTTGCCGGCGCCGGTGGTCGGGTCGTGGAAGACCAGCTCCTCGGCCGCGCGGCCTCCCAGCATGTAGGCGAGCTTGTCGAGCATCTCGCTGCGGGTCTGGGAGTACTTGTCCTCGTCGGGCAGGACCATCGTGTAGCCGAGCGCGCGACCGCGCGGGAGGATCGTGACCTTGTGGACCGGGTCGGTGCCGGGCAGGGCCGCGGCGACCAGGGCGTGGCCGCCCTCGTGGTAGGCGGTGACGAGCTTCTCGTGCTCGCTCATCAGGCGGGTACGACGCTGCGGGCCCGCGATGACGCGGTCGATGGCCTCGTCGAGGGCCGCGTTGGTGATCAGCTTCTCGCCGTTGCGGGCGGTCAGCAGCGCCGCCTCGTTGAGCACGTTGGCCAGGTCGGCACCGGTGAAGCCGGGCGTACGCCGCGCGACCGACAGCAGGTCGATGTCCTCGGAGATCGGCTTGCCGCGCGAGTGGACCTTGAGGATCTTGTAGCGGCCGTCGAGGTTGGGTGCGTCGACCTGGATCTGGCGGTCGAAGCGGCCCGGACGCAGCAGGGCGGGGTCGAGCACGTCGGGTCGGTTGGTCGCGGCGATCAGGATGACGCCGCCGCGCACGTCGAAGCCGTCCATCTCGACGAGGAGCTGGTTGAGGGTCTGCTCACGCTCGTCGTGTCCACCGCCCATGCCGGCACCGCGGTGGCGACCGACGGCGTCGATCTCGTCGATGAAGACGATCGCGGGCGCGTTCTCCTTGGCCTGCTCGAAGAGGTCGCGCACGCGGGAGGCACCCACGCCGACGAACATCTCGACGAAGTCCGAGCCGGAGATCGAGTAGAAGGGCACGCCCGCCTCGCCGGCGACGGCGCGCGCGAGCAGGGTCTTGCCGGTGCCGGGAGGGCCGTAGAGCAGGACGCCCTTGGGGATCTTGGCGCCGACGGCCTGGAACTTGGCGGGCTCGGCGAGGAACTCCTTGATCTCGCTGAGCTCCTCGAGGGCCTCCTCCGCGCCGGCGACGTCGGCGAAGGTGGTCTTCGGCATGTCCTTGGTGATGAGCTTGGCCTTGGACTTGGCGAACTGCATGACGCCGCGGCCGCCACCGCCCTGGGCCTGGTTCATCAGGAAGATGAAGAGGAGCACGATCAGGGCGAACGGCAGGAGGGTGATCAGCAACGAGCCGAGGACGCTCGGCTGCGGCACCTCGGTGTTGTACTCCTTGATGTTGCCCTCGGCGAGCTGCTTCTGGACCGCACGCTCGATGTCGTCCTGCGTGCCCGTCAGCCAGTAGGCCGTGACCTTGTCGTTGTCCTTGCGCACGCCCTTGTCGAGCGTCGCCTGGATCTCCTGGTCGCCGTCGACGAAGGTGATCTCGTCGACCTCACCCTTCTCGATGTACTCGTTCATCTGCGAGGTGGTGATCTCGTCGTACCCGTCACTGGGCGCGAGGAACTGGATGGCGAGCAGCACACCGAACGCCGCCAGGACGACCCACAACCACGGGCCCTTGAAAATGCGCTTCACAGGCTTCGAAAATGCGCTTCACAGGCTTCTTTCCACTCCAGGATCGACCGACCAGCAGACGCCGACGACGCTACACGCCGCCACCCACACGTGGGCCGACGCAGCCAGCACTCGCCGCCGAGCGGTCATTCTCGCAGGCGGGGCGAAACGCGGGTTGCCGTGGTCAGGATCAGGAGTAGACGTGCGGCGCGAGCGTGCCGATGTCGCGCAGGTTGCGGTACTTCTCCTTGTAGTCGAGCCCGTAGCCGACGACGAACTCGTTGGGGATGTCCCACCCGACGTACTTCGGCTCGACGGGCATCGACAGCGCCTCGGGCTTGCGCAGGAGGGTGGCGATCTCGATCGAGGCGGGGCCGCGGGTGCCGAGGCTGTTGACCAGCCACGACAGGGTGAGGCCGGTGTCGATGATCTCGTCGACGATCAGCACGTGGCGGCCCGAGATGTCGGTGTCGAGGTCCTTGAGGATCCGCACGACGCCCGACGACTTGGTGCCGGAGCCGTAGGACGAGATGGCCATCCAGTCCATCTCCACGTGACGCGGCAGGGCACGAGCCAGGTCCGCCATCACCATCACGGCACCGCGCAGCACGCCGACCATGAGGATGTCCCGACCCTCGTAGTCCTCGTGGATCTGGAGGGCCATCTCTGCGAGTCTGCGCTGGATCTGCTCCTCCGTGAAGAGGATGTTGACCAGATCGTTCTCAACGTGGGAGGACTCCATGGGCGAGACGATACATGCCACTTCCGGCGCGGTTTCGAGCGCGGGAGGGGCTTCCGCCGTCACCTCGGGGCAGGCTCGAACACGACCTCGCCGTCACGCCTCAGCGCACGCAGGTGACCGGGCAGGTCGATCCACTTCTGGCCCCGCCAGGCGGTGACGAGCTCCTCGGTCGCGAGCACGTGGGCGTGGAAGAGCTCGGCGTCGATCGCCCCCGCGCGCACCGCCGCGGCGCGCAGCACGCGACGGCGTACGGCGGCGGGCAGGCCTCCCAGGCCCGTGGCGAGGAGGGCGTCGGGACGGGCCAGCCACTCCTCGGCGATCTCGTCGAGCGCCTCCATGTCGACGCGCAACGAGTCGGCGGTGCGCGCCAGCGTCTCGGCGACGCCCGGGCCCAGCTGCTGCTCCAGCACCGGCAGGACGTCCCTGCGCACCCGCGAGCGCAGGAAGCGGGGGTCGGCGTTGTGCGGGTCGGACCAGAACGTGATGCCCTCGGCGACGCAGGCCGCCTCGGTCTGCGCCCGGCGTACGTCGAGCAACGGGCGGCGGTAGCGGTCGAACTCGCGACGCATCCCCGCGACCGAACGGCCCCCGCTGCCCCGGGTCAGTCCCAGCAGGACGGTCTCGGCCTGGTCGTCGAGCGTGTGGCCCAGCAGCACCGCCGCGGCCCCGACGCGCTCGGCCACCTGGTCGAGCACGGCGTAGCGGGCCTGACGGGCAGCGGCCTCGGGGCCCTGCCCCTCCCCGGAGACGGTGACGGTGACGGCGTAGGTCTCGTCCGCACCCAGGGCGCTCATCTGGCTGACGGTGTGGCGGGCCTGGTCGCGGGACCCCTCCTGGAGGCCGTGGTCGACGGTCACCCCGACCACCCGGTCGCCGGTGCTGCGCGCCTCGAAGACGCAGGCCGACAGCAGGGCCAGGGAGTCCGCTCCCCCGCTGCAGGCGACGAGGACGACGCGGTCGTCCTCGGGAGGCAGTGCCGCCAGCACCCGGCGTACGCCCAGGCGCACCGCCGCGACCGCAGGGTGCAGAGTCATCGCAGAGTCATCGCAGGGTCATCGCAGGGTCATCCGTGCACGCGGGCGACCCAGGCGGCCGGGTCGTGGATCTCCGCCTTGGTGGGCAGGTGCTCCGGCCCCTCCCACACGGCGTTGAAGCCGTCCATCCCGACGGTCTCGACGACCTGGCGGACGAAGACGGCACCGTCGCGGTACTGCGCCATCTTGGCCTCGAGGCCGAGGAGGCGACGGACCAGGCGGTCGAGCGATCCGGTGCCGCCGCGACGCTGGGTGAACTTGCGGCGGATCTCGGCCACCGAGGGGATGACCGAAGGGCCGACGCCGTCCATCACCACGTCGGCGTGGCCCTCCAGCAACGACATGACGGCGGTGACGCGCTCCAGGAGCTCGCGCTGCTCGGGGCTGCTGAGCACCTCCACCAGGCTCCCGCTGCCCTCGCCGCGGGCCACCTCGGCGGCGCGCTTGAGCACGTCGCCGATGACCAGCTGGGGGTCGACCGTGCCGGTGACCTCGCCGATCAGGCTGCGCAGGTGGTCGCGCATCCACGGCACGGCCGTGAACTGCACGCGGTGGGTCTCCTCGTGGAGGCAGACCCAGAGCCGGAAGTCGCTCGGGTCGACCTGGAGCTCACGTTCGATGTGGACGACGTTGGGAGCGACCAGCAGCAGCCGGCCTGCCGGACCGTGGAAGGGGTCGAACTGGCCGAGCACCTTGGAGGAGAGGAAGCCGAGCACGGCGCCGACCTCGGCGCCGGTGACGCGCGAGCCGACGGCGTGGGTGAGGCTGCCCTGCTTCGGCGCGCCGCGCTTCTCGGTCAGCTTCGAGACGACCGGGTCCATCAGCGTCGCGAACGACTCGGTGTTGGCCGTGATCCATCCGGTGCGGTCGACGACGAGCACGGGGGCGCGGTCGTCCTGGGCCTTCAGGCCGGTGAAACCGTGGACCAGCGTCGTGGAACGGGCCGCCCCCGCCCGCAGCTCGGCCACGACCTCGGCGGCCTGGGTCGCGTCGATCGTCGGCGGCGCCGGAGCGGCTCGCGTGCCCACCCGGGCCGCGAACTCCCAGTCGATCATCTGGCCGGAGCCGTGTGCGCCCTGGCTCTCGCCCTCGGTGTGCCTCATGGCGCGACACTAGCCAACCGCGCCCAGCGGCGAGGCGTCCACGCCTCAGTTGGTCGAGCCCGCCCCGCAGGAGCAGTCGGCCAGCGCGGCGGCGGCCTCGTCCAGGGCGGCACGGGCGGCGAGGCTCTTCTCCGGAGCAACCCGGTCGGCGCCGACGACGAAGATCATCGGCGTGCCGTCGGCCCCGGTCACGATCCCGGCCAGGGCGTGGACGCCGGTCAGGGTGCCCGTCTTGGCGCGCACCCGGCCCAGACCACCCTCCTGGTCGTCGAAGCGCGACGTGAGCGACCCCGTGAAGCCGGCCACCGGGAGGCCCTCGATCGCCGCCCGCAGGTCGGGGTTGTCGGGCGAGGAGGCGGCCCGGATGACGTCGACGAGCGTGCGCACGGCGAAGCGGTTGTCGCGCGAGAGGCCCGAGCCGTCGTACTGCTTCCACCCGGTCAGGTCGACGGCGAGGCTGCTCAGCGCCTCGCCCACGGCGCGGGTGCCGGCCTCACTGCTGGCCTCCCCGAGCGCGACCCGTCCCACGTGGCGCAGGATGACCTCGGTGGTCTCGTTGTCGGAGACGTCGAGCAGGCGCTGCACGATCTGGTCGACCGGCGCGGAGGTGACCGAGGCGATCTTCTCGGCGCGTGGCTGCGCCCGTCCCGCCCGGACCCGGTTGACCTTGATCCCCTCGCGACGCAGGGCGCGGGCGAAGACCCCGGCGGCGGCGCGGGCGGGGTCGTCGACCCGGCCCCAGCCGCTGGGGTCGTGGCCCGAGTCCACCCACAGCGCGCTGATCGGGGCGACGACCTGGTCGGGGACGTACGAGGGCTCCCAGTGCGGGTTGACGGCGGGGCCGGTGAAGAGGGAGTCGTCGTAGGAGAGCCGGACGCGGGCCCGGCCGCGCTGGCGCAGGCCCTCGGCGGTGCGCTCGGCGAGGGTCTCCACGTCGGCGCGCGCCGGCCAGGCCTTGGGGTCGGGCTTGCTCGCCAGGAGCGGGTCGCCGCCCCCGACGAGCACGATCTCGCCGACCCCTCCCTCGACGACGGTGGTGTCGAAGGTGGCGCCGGGGCCGAGCGTACGCAGCGCCGCGACGGCCGTGAGCAGCTTGGTGGTCGAGGCGGGGAGCAGCGGGTCCTTGCCGCGCGCGAACACCGGCTCGGACCCGTCCAGGGCAGCGACCGCCGCGACGACGTGGGGCCCGAGGTCCGGGTCCCGGAGACGGGGAGCGAGCGCTCGTCGCACGGCGGCGGCGTCGAGGGGGGTCGGGGCAGCGGGCTCGGCGACCGGCTCGGCCTCCTCGACCCGCGGCAGGTCGAGGCCTCCCGGCAGGGCCACGGCGGCGGGGTCGTCGAGGGGGTCGCCGCCCTTCCACCCCAGGTGGGCGGGACCCCAGCGGTACTCGTCGGCGGCGACCGCACCGCCCAGCAGGGCGGCCACCATCAGGAAGGGAAGGACCAGTGCAACCCGACCTGGGCCGCGGCGCGGGGCGCGCTCCCGCGTAGGATGCTCTGCGTCACGTCGCGCCACTGATGGTCCTCCCGAATGTGTGTGCTGGCCCATTGTGCGCGACACTGACCGGCGGCAGTAAGCCGGCGGCGTCCCACGACGCTGCCGAGTGCCAGGGGGATCACCGCGGACACGTGGCCCCGACAAGTCTTTCAGGCAACACACGATGACGAGGTGAATGCGGTGCTGGAGTTCGACGTGCTGGTCGAGATCCCCAAGGGTGAGCGCAACAAGTACGAGGTCGACCACGAGTCCGGGCGCCTGCGCCTCGACCGGATGCTGTTCACCTCGACGGCCTACCCGACCGACTACGGCTACATCGAGAACACCCTGGGCCAGGACGGCGACCCGCTCGACGCCATGGTCATCCTCCAGTCCCCCACCTTCCCGGGCTGCCTGATCAAGTGCCGCGCGATCGGCATGTTCCGCATGACCGACGAGGCCGGCGGCGACGACAAGGTCCTCTGCGTGCCGTCCTCGGACCCGCGCCTGGAGCACCTGCGCGACATCAACCACGTCTCCAAGTTCGACCGCCTGGAGATCCAGCACTTCTTCGAGGTCTACAAGGACCTCGAGCCCGGCAAGTCCGTCGAGGGTGCTGACTGGGTCGGCCGCGCCGAGGCCGAGGCCGAGGTCCGCGCCTCCTTCGAGCGCGCGAAGAACACCCCCGGCTTCCACTGAGCCACGCGTCCTCCGACTGCCCCGTACGCCTCGGCGTGCGGGGCAGTCGCCATTTCCGGCCCTCATTCCCGGTCGCGGTCCGGCTGCACCCGCAGCGTGCCCAGCGTCTGAGCGAGCATCTGGTAGTGCCCGACCAGCAGGAGCAGCTCGATGCAGGTGCGCTCGTCGAGCTGCTGGCGCAAGCGTGACCAGGTGGCGTCGCTGAGGTCGTGGTCACGGTGCAGCTCGTCGGTGACCTCCAGGAGCAGGCGCTCGCGCCGGCTCCAGCCTTCGGCGCTCGGACCAGCCACCACCCGCTCCAGCTCGACCGGCCCGATGCCCGCGCGCGCACCGAGGCGCGCATGGTGGGTGAACTCGTAGTCCGACCCCGTCAGCGTCGCCACCCGCAGGATCACCAGCTCGGTCTCGCGCCGCGGCAGCCGACCGCCCGGCATCAGTCGCCCGGCGAAGTGCAGCCATCCCCAGAAGAGTCCTCGGTGGCGACCCAGCGTCAGGAAGATCGCGGGGGGCTCGGTCCCGGTCACCCGGCCTGCGACCCGGGAGAGCCCCGCGACCACGGGTCCGACCTCGCGCCAGCCGCCGGGGGCGATGCGCGGCGTACGCTGCGTGGCCCTCACTCCGCCCGCCTGGCAAGACCGACCTCGGGCAGCGCGCGGTTGGCCCCCGCGCTCATCGCCCTCATGGCGAGCACGTAGACGGCCGGCAGGTGGCGCTGCAGCCAGTGGATGACGCGGATGTCGGGCGAGGTGTAGACCCAGTACCGGTTGCGTCGCACCCCGGCCAGGATCGACTCGGCCGCCTGCGTCGGCGTGACCGCCCGGGCCCGGAAGCGTGCGTGCAACCGCTCGAACCGAGGGGTCGCCTTGTCGATGCCCGCGATGGTGACGGTCTCGGTCAGCGGCGTGGCCACCCCGCCCGGGCAGACGAGGCTGACGCCGATCCCGTGGCGGGCCAGGTCGAAGCGCAGCACCTCGGAGACGCCGCGCAGCCCGAACTTGCTGGCGCTGTAGGCCGCGTGCCACGGCATCCCGATGATCCCCGCGGCCGACGACACGTTGACCAGGTGACCACCGCGTCCCGCTTCCACCATCGGCGGCACCAGCGTCTCGATGACGTGGACAGGACCCATCAGGTTGACGTCGACCAGCCGTTGCCAGTGGTGGTGCTCCAGGCTCTGCACGGTGCCCCAGGTGGAGATGCCAGCGATGTTCATGACCACGTCCATGGGCCCCGAGGTCGCGGTGACCTCCGCGGCGACCCGGCGCACCGCTGCGAGGTCCGAGACGTCGGCCGGGGCGGCGTACGCCACGGTGCCGCCCCGCTGCCGGATGCCCGTCACGACCTCGTCGAGCCGGGAGCCGTCCAGGTCGGTCAGGTGCAGCACGGCTCCCTGCGCGCCGGCCATCTCGGCGGTGGCGCGGCCGATCCCGCTGGCGGCGCCGGTGAGGAAGACGTTGAGCCCGGACAGGTCGCGCAGGCGGCGTGGTCGTCGTGCCATCACGGCAGTGTGGCAGAGATCACGCCGCCTGACTCCCCCTGGCGCTCAGCCGATCAGCGACTCGGCGCGCAGCAGCTCGCGCGGCACGGCGAACGCGTCGACCAGGTCGCCCGCGATCGGGCGAACCTTGCGGCACAGCACGTTGACCTCGGCAGTGATTGCCTTGGAGCGCTGGACCGTGAGTCGTCCGTGCTCCATGAACCAGGCGCGGTCGGCCTCGATCGTGGAGAGCGCGTGCAGGTCGCAGAGCAGGTGGAGGGCGACCTTCTCGTCCCCCTCCTCCATCGTCTCCAGCTTGTCGACGAAGGCCTCCAGCACCAGACGCTCGACGTGGGCGCGGGCGGTGGCGATGACGTGGTCCTGCACCGACGAGAAGACGTCGCCACCGTTGCCGCCGCGGTCGACCTGGCCCTTGATGCGCCGCGCGACCCCGCCGATCATGTGCTCCTCGCGGAAGCGCAGCATGGCGAGCTGGTAGTCGGGGTCGAGCAGGCCGGCCTCGGAGTCCCAGTCGTCCTCGCTGCCACCGGGAAGGGCGTCCTTGATGCGCTCGAGCAGCTTGTGGACGTTGGTCTTCTCCAGCACCGTGTCGACCGCCATCCCGGCGACGAAGCGGACCATGCCGAACTGGTCCATGTCGGCGAAGCCCGACGAGTAGTCGGTGAGCAGGCCCTTGGCGACCAGCTGGAGCAGGACGTGGTTGTCACCCTCGAAGGTGGTGAAGACGTCGGTGTCGGCCTTGAGCGCGGCGAACCGGTTCTCGGCCAGGTAGCCCGCGCCACCACACGCCTCGCGACACTCCTGGATCACCCGCGTCGCGTGCCACGTGCCCAGGGCCTTCGTGCCCGCGGCGCGCGACTCCAGCAGCTTGCGCGACTTCTCGTCGGCGTCAGGCGAGGAGAAGACCTCGTGCAGGTCGGCGGCGACGACCTCCTGGGCGAAGTGCAGGGCGTACGTCCTGGCGAGCAGCGGCAGCAGTCGGCGCTGGTGCATGCCGTAGTCGAGGAGCAGCTGCTCGGTGCCCTCCTCGCCGGCCTCGAACTGGCGGCGACGGTCGGCATACTTCACCGCGACCGTCATCGCCACCTTCGCGGCGTTGATGCCGGCGCCGCCGACGCTGACCCGGCCCTGGACGAGCGTGCCGAGCATGGTGAAGAAGCGGCGGCCCTGCGACTCGATGTCGCTCGAGTAGATGCCCTCGGGGCTGACCGAGGCGAAACGGTCGAGCATGTTGGCGCGTGGCACGCGCACGCCGTCGAACCAGAGGCGACCGTTGTCGACGCCGTTGAGGCCGAGCTTGGTGCCGCAGTCCTCGATGCGCACGCCCGGGGCAGGCTCCCCGTCGACCCGGATCGGGACGACGATCGCGTGCACGCCGTGCTGCTCACCGGCGACCTCGAGCTGGGCGAAGACGACGGCCAGCTCACCGTGGCGAGCGGCGTTGCCGATGTAGTCCTTGCGTGCCGCGTCGTGCGGGGTGGTGAGGACGAACTCCTCGGTGGTCGGGTCGTAGACCGCAGTGGTCTCGATGTCGGCCACGTTGGAGCCGTGGCCGCTCTCGGTCATCGCGAAGCAGCCGAGCAGGCGGCCCGACGCGATGTCGGCGATCCACCGGTCGTGGTGCGCCTTGGTGCCGAGCTGGAGGATGGCTCCCCCGAAGAGCCCGAACTGCACACCGACCTTGGTCAGCACCGAGAGGTCACCGAAGGCGAGGGTCTCGAAGGCGGCGATCGAGGCACCGATGTCGCCGCCACCGCCGTACTCCTTCGGCAGGCCCATGGCCGTGGCACCCGTGCCGGCCAGCTCGACGACGACGTCGCGCACGCGGTCGCGGTAGTCGTCCTTGCCCAGGTCGTCAGCCTCGGCGAGCAGGTCGGCATGGTCGACGAGCCGCTTGCGGACCTCCTCGCGCACCTCGGCGTGGGGACCGTCGAGGAAGCGGGTCAGCGAGGGGACGTCGATCGACAGCCGGCCCGACGGCGGGTGGACGTCGGCGAGCGGGTCGGGGATCGACTCCCGGGGCGCATCAGCGGAGTCGCCGGTGCTGCCAGCAGGTGAGGAGGAGGAAGCGGTGTCGGCCGTCATGAGCGAGAGGCTACCGGCGGGGCGCACACCCCAAACCCGGTTGTGACCGCCCCGACACCGCGGTCAGGGACGCGTGAAGAAGTTGGGACTGCGCCAGTAGTACATCGACTCCCTGACCACCGGGGCGTCCGGTGCGCGGAGCGTGGATGATCTGGCCGTCACCGACGTAGAGCGCGACGTGGAAGATCGTGTCCGGGTTGCTCGTGTTGGACCAGAAGACCAGGTCACCCTTGCGCAGGTTGCTCGCCTTGATCGGGGTGGTGGCGCGGTACTGGCCGACCGACCAGTGCGGCAGCGACTTGCCGCCGGCGGCCCAAGCCTTCATCGTCAGGCCCGAGCAGTCCCAGGAGTTGGGCCCGGCAGCGCCCCAGACGTAGGGCTCGCCGAGCTGGGCAGCGGCATAGTTGGCCGCCGCGGCGGCACCCTTGGCGGGCGCCGGGGCTGGCACCGGAGCGGGGTCCGGCTTGGGCTGGGGCTTCGGCGCAGGCGCCGGCGCCGGCGTCGGCCTGGGCTCGTCACTGGGCGCGGGCTTCGGCTCGGGCTTCGGCGAGGGCGTCGGCTGGGGCGTCGGCTGGGGAGCGGGCGCCGGGTCGGGCTGGCGCTCCTGCTCACGCTGCTGCTCACGGCGACGGGCCTCCTCGGCCTCCTCGGCCGCCTTCGCCTCGAGCGCCTGCTGCCGACGGGTGGCCAGCTCGACGCTGATCCCCTCGAGGGTGGCCAGCTCGGCGATCAGCTCGGTCTTGCGGGCCGCAATCGCCTCGGCCTCGGCGAGGGCAGTGGTGGCGGCGCCGGCTGCGGCGTCGCGCAGCGTGCGCGACTTCTTCTCGAGCGCGGCGGCCTCCGCCTCGGCGGTCTCGGCCTGGCGCGAGGAGAGCTCCGCGACCGTGGCGGAGGCCCGGAACTGGTCGTAGCGACCCTCCAGGGCGCCGACCGCGTTGTCCATGGTGACCCGCTGCTGCACGAAGGCCTGGATGCCGTCGGACTCGAGCACCGCCGCGACACCGGCGATCTCGGGCGACGACTGGTAGGAGCGCACGAGGGCGTCGCCGTACGCGCGCTGCTGACGGCGTACGCCGGTCGCGGCGGCGTCGGCGGCGGCACGCGCGTCCATCGCTGCGGCCTTCGCCTCCTCGAGCTGCCACAGCGCACCGTTGTAGGCCTCGGCCGCCTGGGCGGCGGCGACCGCCGAGGTCTCGAGACGCGCGTTGGCGACGGCAAGGTCAGCCTTCACACCGGCGACGGCACGGGCCTTGCTCCGGGCCGCTGACTCCGCGGCCTCGACCTCGCCCTGCGAGGGCGGCTCGTCGGCCCAGGAGACGGCCCCGGTGAGTCCGGAGACCAGCGCGACGGCGAGACCGGCTGCGAGCGTGTGGCGCAGGCGCACTGGGTTCCCTTCGGGTGGTCACGGGTGTGGGCCGGACCGGGCGACGGGGGCGGCGGAGGCGACTCCGCCGCGCGCACCGTCAGCCGGTTCACAGCAGCACCTCAGGCGGCTTCCCCACCGCCCGAGGCACATCCGGAACGTTAGTGCTCATCCGTCACATTGGAAACAGTTTTCACAGAAAAACTTAAAAACTCCGGCGTGTCGGCTTGACTGATTACACGATTGTCATTCCGAACTACACGGTTGTCATTCACACCCCCGGGTGGCTGACGCGACGTCCCTCACCGACACTCCCGCCCGGGAGCCCGCCGAAATGCGCAGCGCCCCGACACCGAGTGTCGGGGCGCTGCAGACGCGGCTGGGGACGAGGTCAGGTCTCGCGTGACCTGACCGTGGCTGGTTCGGGCTCGGGCGGCTCGACGTCGGAGACCTCACCGAGGGCCTCCCGCAGGGCCTTCTTGGAGAACTTCTGCCCGGCGGCCCAGCCACCCACGGCGAAGGAGACCAGCGCGATGGCGATGCCGGCGATGTCGTCGGCCACGTAGTGCCAACCGAAGTAGAGGGTCGCCACGATCGTCACGCCGAAGTTCGACCAGGCGAGGATCTTCACCCAGCGGTTGCGCACCGTGTACTGGATCATCAGGGCCCACAGCAGCGTCACGCCGGTGTGCAGGCTCGCAAACGCAGCCACCGACTGCACCCTCCTGGGGTCGCCGTCGTGGAGCACCGACTTGCGTCCGTAGAAGAGCGAGTCCATCAGCTCGCTGGTCCCGGTGTTGGGCAGGTCGGTGAAGAGCCAGTGGTAGCGGAAGCCGGGGCCGAGGCTCGGCAGGCAGTAGTACATGGCCGTGCCCAGGGTCCAGACCAGCACCTGGGAGGTGATGAACCAGTAGCCGAAGCGCAGGTTGCGCGACCACACCAGGTAGACGGCAACCATGATCGCGACCAGCGGCAGGAAGGCGACGTAGACCGTGGAGAGGAAGTGCGCCGAGATGCCGGTGCCGAAGATCGAGTGGAGCACCGACGCCGGCTCGTGGCCGAAGAACATGGCCCGGTCGAGCACGTGCAGCTCACGGTCGTACTTGGTCTCACCCATCACGAACGGCAGGTAGGACTTGATGTTGCGGTAGCTCACGTAGGTCACGTAGAAGCACCCGATGCCCACGACCACGAGGATCCAGCGGGCCTTGGTCCAGTGCGTGGTCCACCGGTTCTTGATGGCCGCCCACCCGGTCCTCGGTCGCGCACGGCCGACCCAGAAGTACTGGGGGACCATGTCTGCGCCGAGCGCCGCGAGCACCAGCAGGGGAAGCCGAAGGAAGCTCGGACCGAGGAAGCCCTCGGGGTCGATGAACTTGCGGTCCAGCACCGTGGACATGACGAGGGCGGTGATGCCCATGAGGGCGGTCGTCCCGATCAGGACGACGTGAGCGCGGCGATACACGCGCGCCATCGTATCCATCGGCCGGTCACGGCCACCCGGCGCGCGTCGGGAGCGTGACGCATCCCGCACTGCGCGTGGTGTGCGGTGTCACCCCGTGGGCTCGGGCGCCGTCGCCATCCTCGTCGCGTCGACCGAGAGTCGTACGCTCGCACCCACCGCGAGCGGGCGCCCCAGCGGCGCCACGGCGTCGACGACCCCGACCTCGTCGAGCTCGACCTGCAGCCGCAGCTGCTCGGGCGTCGAGGTCACGGCCAGCACCCGCCCGCCCAGGGGTCCGACGTCGTCGACGTGGAGCGCCGAGCGACGCAGGGCGATCCACCGCGTCGGCCCCACCCCGGCGGCGCGGCAGAGCACCTCGGCCGCCTCCCCGGTGCGGACGCCCGCGTAGCCCAGGAACGTGGCAGTCGGCGGGGTCGCCGGGTGCGCCCAGAGGTCGGCGATCGGGCCGTGCTGGACCACCTGCCCGTCGAACATCACCGCCATCGTGTCGGCGACGGCGAAGGCTTCGTCGTGGTCGTGGGTCACCATCACCGCGGTCGTGCCGGCGGCGCGCAGGATCTCGCGCAGGTCGGCGGCCAGGCTCTCGCGCAGCGTGGCGTCGAGGGCGGAGAGTGGCTCGTCGAGCAGCAGCAGTCGCGGTGCGACCGCCAGCGCGCGGGCGAGCGCGACCCGCTGCCGCTCACCGCCCGACAGGGTCGCAGGGCTGCGGTCGCCGTAGCCAGCCAGTCCGACGATCCCGAGCAGCTCGTCCACGCGGGCGGCGACCTCGACGCGCGGTCGGCGCCGCAGCCTGAGGGGATAACCGACGTTGCGGGCGACCGAGAGGTGGCCGAAGAGCTGCCCGTCCTGGAACATCAGGGCGAAGCCGCGCTTGTGGGTGGGCACCCCCGCCAGGTCGGCCCCGTCGAAGACGATCCGTCCTCCGGTCAACGGTTCCAGCCCGGCCAGGGCGCGCAGCAGCGTCGACTTGCCGCACCCTGAGGGGCCCAGCACCGCCAGGACCTCGCCGCGCGCCACCGCCAGGGAGACGTCCCGCACCGCGGGGACGCCGGCGTACGCGACGTCGACCTGCTCGAGGCGCAGGAGCTCGCCCCCGCGCTCGTCGCTGCCCGTCACGCTGCCCGTCATCTCGGCGCTCTCCTCATCCGTCACAGTCTCGGTCACAGGATCGGTCATCACATGGCTCCCAGGCTCGGCACCCGCAGCTGCTCCACGGCCAGCATGACCAACGCGGTGGTGGCGGCGAGCACCACCGAGGCGGCCAGCGCCATGCCGTAGTTCATCTCGCCCGGGTGGCCCAGCAGCCGGAAGATCACCACCGGCAGCGTGGGTGCCTCGTCGCGCACCAGGAAGCTCGTCGCCCCGAACTCTCCGAGCGACGCGGCGAAGGCGAAGCCGCTGGCCGCGAGCAACGGCTTCCAGACCACCGGCACCTCGACGGTCAGCCAGGTCCGCCAGGCCCCGGCGCCCAACGACGCCGCCGCCTGGCGCTGCCGGTCGTCGATGCCGGCGAGCACCGGCACCAGCGTCCGGACCACCAGCGGCAGGGCGACCAGCGCCTGGGCGATCGGCACCAGCAGGGGCGAGTCGCGCAGGTCCAGCGGGCCGGAGTCGAGCGTCACCAGGAGGCCGAAGCCCAGGGTCACCGCAGAGACCCCCAGGGGCAGCATGAAGACGGCGTCGAGCGCACTGCGTACGCGCCGCTCGGCCGGCGAGTGCGACCGCCGGGTCACCACCACCGCGAGCAGCAGCCCCAGCCCCAGCGCCATCCAGGTCGCGTCCACGGCAATGCGCAGCGACGAGGCCAGCGCATCGGTGACGGGCACCAGCAGCGCCTGGTCGCTGCCGCGACCGGCCAGGGCCCGGTAGTTGTCCAGGCTCCACTCCCCGCCGACACGCAGCGAGCCCTGCACCAGGGTGATGATCGGCAGGGCCACGAAGGCCAGCGTCAGCGCGGTCACGGCCAGGGCCGGGGCGTCGGCCGGGCGCACGCGGCGCGGGGCGGACGTACGCCGTGCCACCGGCGCCCCGGGGGCGCGGAAGCGGGCCGTCAGCGCCAGCAGAACGACGACCACGACGAGCTGCAGGACCGAGAGGGCCGCTGCGGCGCGCAGGTCGAAGAGCGAGGTGGTGAGCAGGTAGATCTCGGTCTCCACGGTGGCCCACCGCACCCCGCCCAGCGTCAGCACGACGCCGAACGAGGTGGCGCAGAAGAGGAAGACCACCGAGGTCGCGCTCACCACCGAGCCGCGCAGCGCCGGCCACGTGACGGTGGTGAGCACCTGGAAGGGCGTCGCGCCCAACGCCGCGGCGGCCTCACCAGGACGCGGGTCCAGCGACTCCCACGCTGCGCCCACGGTGCGGATCACCACGGCGGCGTTGAAGAAGGCCAGGCCCAGCACCACCGCGACCGGCCCCTGCTCCCAGCCCAGGAAGCCCAGCGGTCCGCCCTCGCCCAGGACGTCGCGGAAGGCCACGCCGACCACGATGGTCGGCAGCACGAACGGCACCAGCAGCACGGCGCGGACCAGCCGGCGCGCGGGGAGGTCGAGTCGGGAGAGGACGTACGCCGAGGGGAGGCCCAGCAGCAACGACAGCACCGTGCCCGCGGTCGCGGAGGCCAGGGTGAAGCCGAGCACCCGCCCCACCCGGGGTCGGGCCAGCACCTCCAGCACGCCGAGCGGGTCGAAGGTGCCGTCGACGACGAAGCCGCGACCCACCATGCCCGCGACGGGCAGCAGGAAGAAGAGCGTGAGCACGACCAGCGGCCCGGCCGCCAGCGCGGCCAGGCCAGCCAGCCTGCCCAGCTTCGCTCGGTCCACCGTCGGTCGGTCCAGCGCTCGACGCACCATCAGCACGGACCGGGCCTCAGCGGGTGACGACGTCGGTCCACTCCTCGAGCCAGGTGTCGCGGTTGGCCGCGATCTCCGCCGGGGCGACCTCCCAGGCGTCGTCGGGCTCGGGGGCGTTGGCGCTCCACTCCTGGGGCACGCTGACCTCACCGCTGACGGGGCGGACGTACATCGAGCCCGGCAGCGCGGCCTGCACCTCGGGGCCGAGCAGGAACTCGACGAGCTCCTGGGCGCCCTCGGGGTTCTTCGCGCCCTTCAGCACGCCGGCGTACTCGACCTGGCGGAAGCAGGTGTCGAGCAGGGCGGCGGTGGTGGAGCGACCTCCGGGACCGTCCAGGGTGAAGGCGGGCGAGGAGTCGTAGGAGAGCACGACCGGGCGGGTGCCCTTCTCCCCTCCGGCGCTGAACTCGCCGTAGTAGGCCTCTGTCCAGCCGTCGACGATCTTGAGGCCGTTGTCGAGCAGGTCGCGCCAGTAGTCGTCCCACTTCTCACCGAAGGCGGCGCGGGTGGCGAGCAGGAAGGCCATGCCGGGCGAGGAGCTGGAGGCGCTCGAGACCGCGGTGAGGTCCTCGTACGCCGGCTTGGCGAGGTCCTCCAGGGAGGAGGGCGCCTCGAGCTTCCGCTTCGCGAACCACGCCGAGTCGACGTTGATGCAGACGCTCGCCTGGTCGACGGGCGCGAGCAGGTCGCCCCCCTCGGCCAGGGCGAACCGCTCGGCCCCCTCGGGCAGCTCGGCGTCGTAGGGCTCGAAGACCCCGGCGTCGAGCACGCGGGAGGCGAAGGTGTTGTCGATCCCGAAGGCGACGTCACCCGAGGGGTTGTCGGCGGAGAGCGCGAGCTTGGTGGCCAGGGCCCCGGCGTCGCTGGAGGCGCGCACCACCAGCTCCAGGCCGGTCTCGTCCTCGAAGGCGTCGACCACCTCGTCGGGCAGGGCGAACGACTCGTGGGTGACCAGGACGACCTGGTCGGCGCGGTCGGCCTTCTCCGAGTCGCCGCCGATCAGGCTGCAGCCGGTGAGGGCCAGGACCATCGTGGTGGTGGCGGCGAGCGCCGGGATCCGCCTACGGGCAGGCACGGACATCTTCTGACTCCCTTCGCCGGTATTAACCGGAGCAGGTTCGTAGGGTCTGCGGCTGGTCCGCACTCTCAGCCCGTGTCACGGGCTCCCCTGTCTGACGCGCACACCATACGCCTGTGGGACACGTCGTGGTTCGTGCGTCCGGTGGCCGACGCGTCACCGCCTCTCCCCTAGGTTCGGGGTCGTGCCCCTCTTCCCCGCTGGATCGCCGAGCCTGCTGCACCAGGTGGTCGCGACAGTGCTCCCGCGGGTGCGGCGCGCTCGCGACCTCGACGACGCGGCCCTGGAGCGCCGCCGCATCGTCACCTGGCAGCAGACGCAGGAGCCCGGGTTGCCGACCCGGCTGGTGCCCGGGTTCTCGCGGCGCTTCGACGTCGAGGTCGACACCTGCACGGGCTTTCCGACGTACGTCCTCACGCCACGCGACGTGCCCGTCACCCGCACCGTCCTGTACGGCCACGGTGGCGGCTTCGTGAAGCCGATCGACGTCTTCCACGTCCGCTACACCGCGATCCTCGCGCGGCGTCTCGGCGCCCGGATCGTCATGCCTGACTACCCCCTCGCCCCGACCCACACATGGCGCGACTCCCACGACGACCTCGTCGACCTCGCGGTGGCCTGGGCCGAGCACGCCGACGCCACCGGCGAGCGTCCCCTGACCCTGATGGGCGACTCGGCCGGGGGCGGGCTGGTGCTGGCGCTCGCGCAGACGATGCGTGACCGCGTACGCCGTGACGGGTCCGGCGCCGTGGCCGGGTCGATGGTGCTGCACGCGCCCTGGGCCGACCTCACCTCCACGGCCCCGGGCACCGAGGAGTTCGCGCTGCGCGACCCGTGGCTCTTCCTCTCCAAGATCCGGCTCTACGCGGAGTGGTGGGCGGGCTCGCCCGACGACCTCGTCCGGCCCGAGGTCTCCCCCGCCCTGGCCGACCTGTCGGACCTGCCCCCGACGCTGATGCTCCACGGCACCCGCGACACCCTCGCCGCGGCCTGCCGCCTCCTGGTGCGCCGGGCCGAGGAAGCCGGGTGGGACCTGACGAGCGTCGAGGAGCACGACCTCCTCCACGTCTACAGCCTCTTCCCGGTCATCCCGGAGGGACGGCGCGCGATGCGCCAGGTGCTCGAGTTCCTGGCGTGAGCCCGGCTCGTCCTTGTGCCACCCATGCGGTCGGCGCACACTGGGGCGAGGTGATCCTTCGCCCCTCGGAGGTGACTCGATGGACACCCTCCTGACCGACTCCCGCGCCACGCACCAGCTCCTCGAGAAGCAGCTCGCGCGAGCCCGAGGGGCTCATCCCTCCGGCGACCCGGACCGGCCCCGCGACCAGTACCCGCCGGTCGACACCTTCCTGGCGACCGCGAGCCGGCACCTCGGCGCCACCGCCGCGGTACTGGTCCCGGCAGCCAACAAGCGCCTTCCCGACGGCTCCACCCGGACGAAGGCCTACCTCGCCCAGACGCGGCAGCTGGCGATGGCCATGGCCCAGGTGAAGGCCAAGCTCTACGGCTCCGCCTATGCGGTGAACAGCAGCTGGAAGGCCATCTGGGACGCCGTCGAGGCCGAGCTCGACGCCCTGGAACCGCTGGAGGACGACCTGGCCCACGAGCTCGACGAGCACCACCGCGAGGGCGAGTCGGACCTCCTGGTCGAGCTCCACCGGGCCGAGCTCCACTCCCCGACCCGACCGCACCCCTACATCCCGCAGCAGGGAGTGCCGGGCAAGGTGGCACGCTCCGTCGCGCGTCGCGTCGACGCCTTCTGGGACACCGCCGAGGGCCGGATGATCCCCGAGCCGATCCACCACCACGACCGCCGCGGCCAGGGGTTGCTGGTCCAGTACCTGCTCGCCGACCCCCACCTCGAGAGCTGGCCGGTGGCTCCGGAGGACCTGGCGGCGATGGACGTGGACGACCTCGAGCGAACCGTGCAGGACATGCATCGCCAGCTCTCCGCCGACCCGGATCGTCGGTCCGAGGCGCACGTGTCCGGCGAGCCCGCGCCCGAGGACGGGGAGGACCCGTCCCGCTGACCCACCGGCACCGTCCACGGTCGGCCCAGCTCGCCACGGGTCGCGCCACCGTGCGTCATCCCTATGCTGCGACCTGTGGACTACTCCGACGCCTCCCTCGTCGCGGCAGTGGCCGGCGCCGTGGTCGTGGCCATCTCGATCTCCATGCGCGTCGCGGCGCTGGGCATCATCCCGGGCAACCGCAGACCCTCCACCGGCATGGCCTGGCTGCTGCTGGTACTGCTCAACCCGATGGTCGGGTTCATCGGCTTCCTCTTCTTCGGCTCCAACCAGGTGGGCCGCAAGCGGCACCGACGCCTGGAGGAGATCACCGCGCGGATCCGCGAAGGCACCCGCGACCTGCCGCCGCCGGCCTCCGTCGGCTCGTTCTCGCCGGCCGTACGCTCCGCGGTCACCCTCAACCGGACCCTCGGCGCCCTGCCGCTGCACGACGACAACGACGTCCTCCTGCTCCCCGACTACGGCGCCGCCATCGGCACGATGACCCAGGCGGTGCGTGAGGCACGGGAGACGGTCCACGTCGAGTTCTACATCATGGCGTTGGACGAGGTCACCCGTCCGTTCCTCGACGCACTCGTCGAGGCGACCGAGCGCGGCGTGACGGTGCGCCTGCTCTTCGACCACCTCGGCTCCCGTCGGATCCCGGGCTACCGAGGACTCCTGTCCTACCTCCGTTCCAGCCGGATCCACTGGCGTCCGATGCTGCCGATCAAGCCGCTCAGGGGCGCCTTCCGCCGCCCCGACCTGCGCAACCACCGCAAGCTGCTGGTCGTCGACGGCGAGATCGGCTTCACCGGCTCGCTCAACCTCACCGAGCCGGGCTACAACAAGCCCAGGAACCACCGGCTCGGTCGTGAGTGGGTGGAGCTGATGGTGCGGGTCGAGGGGCCGATCGTGGCGTCGCTCGAGGTCGTCTTCGCCGGTGACTGGTGGCTGGAGACCGACGAGGAGCTCCAGGTCGTCGGTCACCGGCCGACCGGTCGGGCCCCCGAGTCGTTGCACCAGGTGCCGTGCCACCTCGTGCCGAGCGGACCGGGCTACCCCAGCGAGAACAACCTGCGCCTCTTCACCACCCTGATCTACGCCGCCCAGCACCGACTCTCGATCACCAGCCCCTACTTCGTCCCCGACGAGTCGCTGCTGTACGCCGTGACCACGGCCGCCCAGCGCGGCGTCGAGGTGGAGCTCTTCGTCTCCGAGCAGTCCGACCAGTTCATGGTCGGCCACGCGCAGGCCTCGTACTACCGCGCGCTGCTGGAGGCCGGCGTACGCATCCACCGCTACCCCGCGCCGTACGTGCTGCACGCCAAGCACTTCACCGTCGACGAGGAGGTCGCCGTCGTGGGCTCCAGCAACATGGACCAGCGGTCGTTCTCGCTGAACTACGAGCTGTCGCTGATGATGGTCCACCCGGGCGTCGTCGCGGCCGTGCGCGAGGTGGAGGACACCTACCGCGCGCTGTCGAAGGAGCTCACCCTCGACGAGTGGGACCGGCGCAGCGTCGGCGCCAAGTACGTCGACAACGTGATGCGGCTGACCAGCGCGCTGCAGTGAGCCGAGCGCGGCCCCCCTGACCCATGTGCGCGGCCCTTTGAGGTCACCAGGTGACCCAAAGGGGCCGCGTTGATGGGCAGCAGGGGCCGGACAGGCGTCAGGCGAGCCCGAGGGTGGTGGCCAGGTCCTTCTTCAGCAGGGCGACGACGCGGTCCCACTCCTCCGGTCCACGACCCTCGGCGGCGGCCTCGAGGCGGTGGCCGTAGCCGGCGAACCGACGCATCCGGGCGGCCAGACGTACGACCGCCTCGGCGACGGCGGCCTGGTCGTCGCCCCAGTGGGTCACCACGTCGTGGGTCTGGGCGACCAGCTCACGGGCGCCGACCTTCTCCAGCTCCGCGGTCACGCCGCGGGCGTGCTCGGCGCGGCCGGCGTCGGTCACGACCCAGGCGTCCGGGCCGTTGCCCCACTTCGCGGTGCCAGCCGCGGCCATGTCCATCAGCTCGGCCTCGCAGTCGGAGTCCGGGAGCTCGCTGACGTAGGAGAGCTCGTCCAGGTCGGTCTCCTCGAGCAGCGCGAGGTAGGTGAGGACCTGGAGGTGGATGTCGGTCAGGTGTTGCGTCACGCCCGACACGGTAACCGCGCGACCGGGGCGGGCACGCCGAGGGTTGCCCTTTGCCCGAGCGGGCACCTGCAAGGTCACCCACGCGCCGGACGATGACGGGGATGGTCATTGACCCGCTTCGACCAGCATTCCTCGCTAACGTCATCCAGAGCCCGAGCAACCAGAGGATGCGACAGTGCTTGACGGAGCGAGGAGCACGACACCGGAACGCTGCACCTTCGGTGTTGACGAAGTGACGGTCCAGTACGACGACCGCACCGCTCTCGACGAGGTGAGCTGCGCGCTGGAGCCGGGAGTCACTGTCCTCCTCGGGCGCAACGGCGCGGGCAAGTCGACCCTGTGCCGGGTCCTGGCCAGCGCCGAGCAACCCACCCGGGGGCGCGTCCTGGGACCCGAGGGTCCGGTCACCGACCTACGCTCCCACCGGGCCCGGGTGGGGTGGCTGCCCCAGACCCCGCCCGTGGCTGCGCACATGCGCGCCGGCGACTACCTGGACTACGCCGCGTGGCTGAAAGGGATCTCCCGCAGGGACAGGCCCCGCGCGGTGGCCGAGGCCCTGGAGCGTACGGGTCTGGGTGCACGGCGCGGCTCACGGATCGGGACGCTGTCGGGCGGGATGGTCCGGCGGCTCGGAATCGCCCAGGCGATCGTGCACCGACCGTCGCTGCTCGTGCTCGACGAGCCGACCGTGGGCCTGGATCCGGAGCAGCGTGTGCAGTTCTACGCGACCCTGCGCGGCGCGCTGGACGCCGACACGGTGACCCTCCTCTCCACCCACCTGCTCGAGGACGTGGGCGAGCTGGCCGAACGGGTGCTCGTGCTGGACGCAGGCAGGATGCGCTTTGCCGGCGCCCTCGAGACGTTCCTTGCCACGGTGCCCGCGTCACCCGACGGGGACGGGCGGATCAGGCGCGCCTTCATGGCGCAGCTCACGGACGAGGGCGCGGCGTAGGTGTTCCTGATCTCTCCCTCGTTGGGCCTGCGAGTCCTCGTCCCGACCGTCGCTGCCTGCGCCTTCTACCTGCTTGCTGATCTCCACGCATGGGTCGGCCTGTGGGCCTACACGGCCACCACGCTCAACATGGCCCTGCTCTTCGGCCTCCCCGCCGTCGCGGGCGGAAGCGCCTGGGTGGGATCGACTCTTCGACGTGCCGGGGTCCTGACCATGGCGCGCCAGACGGCCCGCTCGCGGACGTGGGTGGAGCTGCGCCTCTTCGCCGAGCTCGCACTCCACGTGGTGTCGGCCGTCGTGCTGGTGAGCCTCGGGGCCTGGCTCACGACGGCCCGCCTCGCCGTCACCGGGGGGCCGGACCTGCAGGGGCTGGCGGCCAGGGCGGCGATCTGCCTCGCTCTCGCCGCAGTGGGCTATGCACTGGGCCGTCGGTGGCCGGCGCTGACAGTGGTGCCTCTTGCGGTCATCGGGCCCTACGTGGCGGTGGGGGTCTGTCTCTACCTGGACACCGACCTCCTCGCAGCGGTGACTCCGTTGGACGATCGATTCACCCCCTTCTCCCGCGACCTTCCCCTGGTGCACGCCGTCCAGGCCGGTGCGTGGCTGCTGGCAGCGGTTGGCGTCGTGGCGCTCCTGGCCGCCAACCGCACCTTGGCCTTCGCTGCTGCCTCGTGCGCAGGCGTGACCGCTTCCCTCCTGGTCCTGGTCGAACCCGCGGACCGCGTGCACGTCCCCGAGGCCGCAGCCCCGACGTGCGTCGACGGAGCCACAGCCAGGGTCTGCCTGCCGTTGGCCACGAGCTATCTCGCACGGCCCCTCGCCCAGGACGTCGACGACGTGATCCGGACGCTGCCCGGGCTGGCTCCTGCCTCCGCGGGCTGGGTCGAGGAGTACGTCGAGTGGGGCGCCACCCCGCAGGCGAGCTGGCAGCGGGTCTCCGACCGGACCGTGGCCGACGGGTACGACGTCACCTGGATCCCCGAGGCCGTCCAGGTGGGCATGGCCACCGGCGTGGACCACGGTCAGGTCCGGCTGGCCCTGGTCTCGCACCTCTTCGCGACCTGGACCATCGGGCGGGGGGAGGGAGGGACCAGCGCCAACGAGGCGCTCTTCCGGTGGGCCGTCACCGAGCTGGGCCTCCCGACCGAGGGAGACGACCTCCATGGGACGCTCGGTGTCGAGGACCTCGAGCCACCGAGCGATGACCACGCTCGCGAGATGGAGTGGTTCACCGCCCTCTCCCCGGAGGAGCGGAGCGCCTTCTTCGCGGAGCACGCCCGAGCGATCCGGTCCGGCACCCTCTCCTGGTCCGCCTTCGAGAAGGCGCCGGGATGAGGCCGTTCCTGGCCGTACGACGCCTGGACGACGGCTGGTGGCTCGGCGCCATGGGGCTGTCGTGGTTGGCACTCGCGCTCTTCAGCTGGGCTGCCCTCCCGTTGATGTTCCCCTTCGAGGACCCGCGGACCTTCGTGAGCAGCGGGACCGTGGTGGGCCTCGTCCTCCCGTTGGCCCTGATGAGCGCCGTGCTCGTCGAGGGACCGCCCGCCCTGGTGGCCACGTCCAGCAGGAGGCTCGGGGCCAGTCGCACCGCCTGGAGCTGCGGCTACGTGCTCGTCGCCGGTGCGCTCGCCTCGCTCGGGGCGGCCTCGTTCGGGCTCCCGGTCGGCATCCTGGCGGCGGACGCCCTGCTCGTCGCCACGCTCAACGTGACGGGGGTGGCGCTGCTCGGGACAACCCGTGGGTGGATCCCGGGAGCCGCGGTCGTGCTGCTGGTGAGCGTCCCGGGCCTGGTCCCGTGGAGCAGCAACTGGCTCTACCGCGTCGACCGGGCGACCGGGGTGCTCGCGGTCTCGGCGCTCGTCGGGGTGGTCGCCGTCGCCCTCTTCGTACGCTTCGGGGCGCTCGGCGCCTGCCAGCGGGCCGGGCGGCTGGGGACCGCGGCCCAGCAGAACGATCCCGTCGGCTGAGAGCGGCCGACGCCGGGGCGCTCGCCCCGGCACCGGCCCCCGCGCTCAGTGGTCGACGGGGCTGCTCTCGGGGCCTGCCCACGCGGCGTACGGGTCCTGGTGCTCGGGCGTGATGACCGGGTCGGGTACGCCCGCGGTGATGCGGGTGCCGTCGGATCGGACGCCGCCCGTGTGCGGGATCTTGTCCATCAGACCGTCGATCCTCTCGCCCTGGCCGTCGAGCGGGACCACGACCTCTTCCCCTGTGGTCACCGTGATCCGCTTGCCGCGCACGCTGAGGTCGATCGGCCCTTCCCCCTCGACGATCGAGAACGTGATCGCGTCCTGGGAGAGGTCCACGGCGAGCCGCGAGCCGTGCCAGGCGAGGCGGAACCGCATGCGGTTCCAGTCGACCGGCAGGCGCGGGTCGAACGAGAGCCGCCCCTCGTAGTCACGCATTCCGCCGAAGCCGCAGACCAGCGCACTCCACACGCCACCGGCCGACGCCACGTGGATGCCGTCGACGGTGTTGTTGTGCAGGTCGCCCAGGTCGGTGTTCAGCGCGTGCCAGAAGTACTCCATCGCCGCCTGGTGGTAGCCGACCTCCGCCGCGACGATCGACTGCACGACCGCCGACAACGTCGAGTCACCCGTGGTGATCGGGTCGTAGTACTCGAAGTCGGCCTTCTTCTCCTCGGGCGTGAAGAGGTCGCCGTGCAGGAAGAGCGCCAGCACCACGTCTGCCTGCTTGAGCACCTGGAAGCGGTAGATGACCAGCGGGTGGTAGTGCAGGAGCAGCGGACGCAGGTCCGTCGGCGTACGGGAGAGGTCCCACACCTCACGGTCGAGGAAGAAGTCGTCCTGCGGGTGGATGCCCAGACCGTCGTCGAACGGCACGTGCATCCCCTCGGCGCACTTCATCCACTCCTCGACCTCGTCGGGCTGCACGTGCAGTCGGTGCACCAGCGCACGGTGCGCGGCGGGGTTGGCCTTGCGCATCCGTTCGACCACGAGGGCCGCGGCGCGCAGGTTGTAGCGC